>NZ_CP029353.1:1925155-2232069 GCF_003130795.1 Azospirillum thermophilum | reverse complement strand
GGAGATCCTGGCCGGGCTGCTGCCGGGCGGGCCGGTGACGCTGACGGCGCTGCGCCATCCCGACGGCTCGCTGCGTGCCCTGGCCGCCATCGGCGGCATTGGTGGAGCCGCCATCGGAGCCACACGAACGGCCAGTCGCCCTCCAGCGGGCGGGTCAGGAAGGCCTGCACGCGTCGTCGATCTCTTCACACAAGCGGCTGACCTGGGACTTGGAGATGCAGTCATGCCCATTGCCCTTGACCAGCTCATCGACGTTGCGCGTCGAGATGCCCTGCACGTAGGCCTCCTGGATACCGCGATCAGCGCCTTCTCCGCCGTGCGCCGCGGCTCCAGAAAGGCTGGGAAGTAGGAGCCGCGCCGCAGCTTGGGGATGCGCAGGTCGATGGCGCCGGCGCGTGTCTCCCAGGTCCGCTCCCGATATCCTTGCGCTTGGTCAGCCGCTCGTCCGAGCGCTCACCGTAGCCGGCGCCGGTCAACGCCTCGACTTCCAGTTCCATCAGGCGCTGAGCGGCGAAGCCGACCATCTCGCGCAGGAAGTCGGCGTCGGCGCTCTTCCCAATCAGCTCGTGAAGAGCGATCCTGTCCTCGGTCATACGTGTCACTCCGTCTCGGTTGATGGTCGTCAAGCAACCTCAACTTAGCCGAAGAAACACGGTGACCGGCCCGTTCCCGGACGGCTGGCCCGCCTGCGCCAGCTATGGGGAGCGCTCCGGCGGGCCAGCCTCACGTCTCAGACACCCTCGGCGGGACACGGCCCAGGCCGGGCTGCCGGCCGGGCGGTGCGGGCGCTCGACGCCGCGCTGCAGCGCATCGCCGCCGGCGGTGCGCAGGAGATCCTGGCCGGGCTGCTGCCGGGGGGCCGGTGACGCTGACGGCGCTGCGCCATCCCGACGGCTCGCTGCGTGCCCTGGCCGCCATCGGCGGCATTGGTGGAGCCGCCATCGGCGGGGCCGGAACCGCCGCCGAGCTTGCCGCCCAGCTCGCCGCCGCGCGGGAGGAGGAGCAGGCCCGCGCCGACGCCGAGCGGGCGCGCACCGCCAAGGGCCGCTTCCTGTCGGCGGCGAGCACGACCTGCGCCAGCCCTTCCAGGCGATGCACCTGTTCCACCATCTGCTGATGGGCCGGCTGAAGGATCCCGCCAGCATCGAGCTGGGCAACAAGCTGGAACAGTCGATCACCGCGGGGGAGACGCTGCTGCGCGCCCTGCTGGAGGTCTCCGCGCTGGAGGCCGGGCTGGTGACGGCGCAGCCGCAGGCCTTCCCGATCGACGAGACGCTGGGCCGGCTGCTGCAGGACTTCGCGCCGGAGGCGGAGGCCAAGGGCCTGCGCTTCAACGTGCGCCCGGCCGAGGTGGAGGTGGTCAGCGACCCGGCCCTGCTGGAACGGCTGCTGCGCCCGATCCTGTCGAACGCCGTGCGCTACACGGAAAAGGGCGGGGTGCTGCTGGCGGCGCGGCGGCGCGGCGACAGGCTGCGCATCGAGGTGTGGGACACCGGCATCGGCATCGACCCGGCGCAGCATCAGGCGATCTTCGAGGACTTCCACCAGCTCGGCAATCCCGGCCGCGACCGCAAGCAGGGGCTGGGGCTGGGGCTCGCCATCGTGCGGCGGCTGGCGCAGGTGCTCGGCACGCCGGTCACGCTGCGCTCGCGTCCCGGCCGCGGCTCGGTCTTCGCGGTGGAGGTGCCGCTGGCCGGCACGGCGCGCCGCGACGACGGGGCGGAGGAGGGCGAGAGCCGCGGCAATGGCGCCGACGGCACCGGCACCGTGCTGGTGATCGAGGACGACGCCATGCAGCTCGAAGGGATCGGCCTGCTGCTGCGGGGCTGGGGCTATGCCGTCATCCCGACCCGCAGCATCGACGAGGCCTGCGCGGTGGTCGAGCACCAGCCGGGCGGTCCCGACCTCGTGCTGTCCGACCTGCGGCTGGCCGGGCCGGAGTCGGGGATCGACGCCATCCAGGCGGTCCGCGCCCGCTGCGGCCGGCGGGTGCCGGGCGTGATCGTCACCGGCGACACCGACCCCGAGCGGCTGCGCAGCGTCGACCGCTCCGGCTTCCGCCTCGTCCACAAGCCCTGCGACCCGGTGGCGCTGCGCTCGCTGCTCGCCCGCACCCTGACGGCGACGGAGCATCGCGTCACCTGAGCAGGGGTGCCGGGCGGGGATGCCCACCGGAGTATGCTGCATCTGCTAAGTATTACGGATTGTTGACAGATCCCCCGCCGCTCCCGCAGGCTTCCCTTAACGAGAACCATGGGGTCCCGCGACAGAACGGGGCCTGGGGGGGACAGGGATGCAGGATCGGCCGACCGCGTGGCCGGCGGCAGGCACCGTGCTTGCCGTCTGGCGCGACCATAGAGTGACGCCCGCCGTTCGCTCCGGCCCCCGGGCCTCGCCCTCCGCCATGCCTCCGGGAGCGCCCGGCAGAACAGGACGACATACGCCCGCAGGACCCGCTGAGGGGCCGGCGCCGGCCCCCGCCGCGTCCGCCCCGTGGTCCGCATCCAACAGTATGTCATTGAAACTTCATAATTCTGTCGCGGGGCCGCAACGGCTTGCCCCCATTCCAGACAACCTCGCAACAGTCGCAGGACAGGGAGAGACACCACCATGCTGACCCGCCGCACGCTTGGCCTTTCGACGGCCGCCTTCGTGCTTGCTTCCGGCCTCGCCGGTTCGGCCCTGGCACAGCAGAAGACCACCATCGAGTTCTGGCACGGCCTGCCGCAGCCGCTCGGCGGCCAGCTCGAGCAGATCGTCCAGGACTTCAACGCGTCCCAGGACAAGGTGCAGGTCAACCCCAGCTTCAAGGGCAGCTATCCCGAGACGATGCAGGCGGCCATCGCCGCCTTCCGCGCCGGCAACGCGCCGCACATCGTCCAGATGTTCGAGGTCGGCACCGCGACCATGATGGCCGCCGGCCCGGCGATCAAGCCGGTGTACCAGCTGATGGCGGAGACCGGCGCCGGCCTCGACCCCGCCGCCTACATCCCGGCGGTGCGCGGCTACTACTCGTCCAGGGACGGGAAGATGATGGCGCTGCCGTTCAACAGCTCCACCTCCATCATGTTCTACAACAAGGACGCCTTCCAGAAGGCCGGGCTCGATCCCGAGAAGGCGCCGGCCACCTGGCCGGAGATGATCGAGGCGATGAAGAAGCTGAAGGCCAGCGGCGTCTCCTGCGCCTTCACCACCTCCTGGCCGACCTGGATCCAGCTCGAACAGCTCGGTTCCCTGCACGACACGCCGTTCGCCAGCAAGTCCAACGGCTTCGGCGGACTCGACGCCGAGCTGAAGATCAACGCCCCGCTGTTCGTGAAGCATCTCGACACGCTGGTCCAGCTCCAGAAGGACGGGCTGTTCAAGTATGGCGGCCGCGACAACAAGGCCGACGCCCTGTTCCCGTCGGGCGAATGCGCCATCGCCCACGCCTCCTCCGGCCTGCGCAGCCGCATCAGCAAGGAGGCGAAGTTCAACTGGGGCGCCGCCCCGCTGCCCTACTGGCCGGAGTTCGCCAAGGACGGCCCGAAGAACGGCATCATCGGCGGCGCCGCCTTCTGGGTCATGACCTCGCCGAAGCGCACCCCGGCCGAATACAAGGCGGTGTCGGAGTTCTTCAGCTACCTCGCCCGCCCGCAGGTGGACGCCAAATGGCACATGGACACCGGTTACGTCCCGGTGACGCTGCAGGGCTTCCAGCAGGCGCAGGCCTCCGGCTTCTATGACAAGAACCCGGGCGCCGACGTCCCGGCCAAGCAGCTCACCCGCACGCCGACCACCGAGAACAGCATGGGCCTGCGGCTCGGCAACCTGCCGGAGATCCGCAACATCATCCAGGAGGAGATGGAGAAGGCCTTCCAGGGCGAGCAGACCGCCAGGCAGGCGCTCGACAACTCGGTGAAGCGCGGCAACACCGTGCTGCGCAACTTCGAGCGGGCGAACAAGGGCTGAGGCACTCCGGCCGCCCGTCCCCCGTCCGGACCCCTTGCCCTTCCCGCCGCGGGACGGGCAGGGGGCCGGCGCGGCCGGGGGGCCGCCACCTCCTGCGCCCGGTTCCCGCGCCCAATCCCGTAAAGACAGATTTTTTCGGAAAGACGATCCCCTTGCAGCGTCGCGTGCTCTTCGACAACAAGCTGCTCCCCTACCTGCTGCTGGCGCCGCAGGTGGCGGTGACGCTGGTCTTCTTCATCTGGCCGGCGGCCCAGGCCGTCTGGCAGTCGGTGCATCTGCAGGACGCCTTCGGCCTGCGCAGCGAGTTCGTCTGGTTCGAGAATTTCGAGCGCATCCTGACCGATCCCAACTATCTCGACACGCTGCGGATCACCGTCGTCTTCTCGGTCGCGGTGACGGTGCTGTCCATGGGGACGGCGCTGCTGCTGGCCGTGCTGGCGGATTCGAAGATCAAGGGGGCCGGTGCCTACAAGACCCTGCTGATCTGGCCCTATGCGCTGGCGCCCGCGGTGGCGGCGGTGCTGTGGATGTTCATCTTCAATCCCGACATCGGCCTGCTGGGCCGCGGGCTGAACGCCATGGGCATTCCCTGGGACTACCGGCTGAACGGCGGGCAGGCCCTGACCATGGTGGTGCTGGCGGCGAGCTGGAAGCAGGTCTCCTACAACTTCATCTTCTTCCTGGCCGGGCTGCAGGCGATCCCGCGCTCGGTGATCGAGGCGGCGAGCATCGACGGCGCCGGGCCGGCGCGGCGCTTCTGGACCATCACCTTCCCGCTGCTGTCGCCGACCACCTTCTTCCTGCTGGTGGTCGATCTGGTCTACGCCTTCTGCGAGACCTTCGGCACCATCCACGCGCTGACCCACGGCGGCCCGGGCAAGGCGACGGAGACGCTGATCTTCCGCGTCTATCTCGACGGCGTCGTCAACAACGACCTCGGCGGCTCCTCCGCCCAGTCGGTGATCCTGATGGTGATCGTCATCGCGCTGACCGCCATCCAGTTCCGCTTCGTCGAGCGCAAGGTGCATTACGCATGACCCGCCGCTGGACCGCCCTCGTTCCGCATGCCGTGCTGATCCTCGGCGTGCTGGTCTTCGCCTTCCCCATCTACGTCACGCTGATCGGATCGACCTGGGACAGCGCCACCATCGGGCGCGGCAGCCTGCCGCTGGTGCCGGGGGGCGAGGCGCTGCACAACTTCACCCAGGCCTGGGGCGAGACGCGCGGCAACCGGGCCATGTACACGCCCGTGCGCACGATGATGCTGAACAGCCTGATCATGGCGCTGATCATCGCCGTCGGGAAGATCGCCATCTCCATCATCTCCGCCTATGCGGTCGCCTTCTTCCGCTTCCCGCTGCGGATGGTGTTCTTCTGGATGATCTTCATGACGCTGATGCTGCCGGTCGAGGTGCGCATCGTGCCGACCTACAAGGTGGTCGCCGACCTCGGCATGATCGACAGCTACGCCGGGCTGACCATCCCGCTGATCGCGTCGGCTACCGCCACGCTGCTGTTCCGCCAGTTCTTCCTGACCATCCCCGACGAGCTGATCGAGGCGGCGAAGATCGACGGGGCGGGGGCGCTGCGCTTCTTCGTCGACGTGGTGCTGCCGCTGTCGCGCACCAACATCGCGGCGCTGTTCGTCATCCTCTTCATCTATGGCTGGAACCAGTATCTCTGGCCGCTGGTGGTCACCAACAGCGCCGAGATGGAGACGATGGTGATCGGCGTCACCAAGATGATCGGCAACGGCGATTCCGCCAACGACTGGAACCTGATCATGGCCACGACGGTGCTGACCATGCTGCCGCCGGTGGCGGTGGTGGTGCTGATGCAGCGCTGGTTCGTCAAGGGCCTGGTGGATACCGAAAAGTAACTTGTGGACAGCGAGAAGCAAGACGACGACATGGCTACCGTAGAAATCCGAAACGTCCGCAAGTCCTACGGCCCGGTGGAGGCGATCAAGGGCATCGACGTCGCCATCCGCGACGGCGAGTTCCTGGTCCTGCTCGGCCCCAGCGGCTGCGGCAAGTCCACGCTGCTGCGCATGGTGGCCGGGCTGGAGAGCATCACCGGCGGCGAGATCGCCATCGGCGGCCGCGTGGTGAACGGGCTGGAGCCCAAGGACCGGGACATCGCCATGGTGTTCCAGAACTATGCGCTCTACCCGCACATGACGGTCTTCGACAACATGGCCTACGGCCTGAAGATCCGCGGGATCCCCAGGGACGAGATCCGCACCCGCGTCGACCGCGCCGCGGAAATCCTGGAGCTCGGCCGCTTCCTCGACCGCCGGCCGAGCCAGCTTTCCGGCGGCCAGCGCCAGCGCGTCGCCATGGGCCGCGCCATCGTGCGCGAGCCCGCCGCCTTCCTGTTCGACGAGCCGCTGTCCAACCTGGACGCCAAGCTGCGCACCCAGATGCGGGTGGAGATCAAGCGGCTGCAGGACCGGCTGGGCATCACCAGCCTCTACGTCACGCACGACCAGGTGGAGGCGATGACGCTCGCCGACCGCATCCTGGTGATGAACCATGGCGTCGCCGAGCAGATCGGCACGCCGCTGGAGGTCTACCAGCGGCCGGCCAGCCTGTTCGTCGCCGGCTTCATCGGCTCGCCGCCGATGAACGTGCTCGACGCGCGGATCGATGCGGCGGGCGGCGGGGTGGTGATCCCGGGCGGCGCCACCGTCGCGCTGGCCGACGCCCATGGCGGGCGGGCCGGCCAGCCGGTGACGCTGGGGGTCCGGCCGGAGCATCTGGCGCTGGCCGCCGAGGGGCCGCTGTCGATCCAGGTCGATCTGGTCGAGGCGCTGGGCGCCGACACGGTGGTCTATGGCCGGCTGCCCGACGGCGAGCCGCTGGTGGTCCGCATGAACGGCCTGCCGGCCTGCCGCGAGGGCGACCGCCTGACGCTGGCGCCCCAGCCCGGCGCGCTGCACCTGTTCGATCCGGAGACCGGGCGGCGGCTTTCCGAATAGGATGGTTTCCCGGTAGGATGGTTGGTCTTTCCTACTGAAGGGACTCCCCGATGAGCAGCCGCAGCATCCCGCCCTTCCACCTCGCCTTCCCCGTCCGCGACAAGGAGGAGGCGCGCGCCTTCTATGCCGGCACGCTCGGCTGCGGGGTGGGGCGGGAGTCCGACCGCTGGATCGACTTCGACCTCTATGGCCATCAGGTCGTGGCGCATGTGACCGAGGAGGCCGGCAGCCGGGCGACCAACCCGGTGGACGGGGAGGAGGTGCCGGCCAGCCATTTCGGCGTCATCCTCGGCTGGGACGACTGGCACGCGCTGGCCGGGAAGCTGAAGGCCGCCGGCATCCGCTTCCTGATCGAGCCGCAGATCCGCTTCAAGGGGCAGGTCGGCGAGCAGGCGACCATGTTCTTCCTCGACCCCAGCGGCAATGCCCTGGAGTTCAAGAGCTTCCAGGACATGTCGCAGATCTTCGCCCGCTGAGCGCGGCGTCCTCGCGGACGGGTCAAGCTGGGTCTGGACCGGCACGGCGGCGAGTGCCAGAGTGCCGGCCCACGACTACCCCGTCCGAAGAGGGAAGACCGAAGATGAAGCTCTTTTTCAAGCCCGGCGCCTGCTCGCTGTCGCCGCACATCGTGCTGCGCGAGGCCGGGCTGCCGTTCGAGCTGGTGAACGTCGACCTCGCCGCCAAGACGCTCGCCGACGGCAGCGATTTCTACGCCGTGAACCCCAAGGGCCAGGTGCCGGCCCTGGCGCTGGACGAGGGCGGCATCCTCACCGAGGGGCCGGTGATCGTGCAGTACATCGCCGACAAGGTGCCGGAGAAGGGGCTGATCCCGCCGGCCGGCACGCTGGAGCGCTACCGCGTCCTGGAGTGGCTGAACTTCGTCGGGACCGAGCTGCACAAGACCTTCAGCCCGCTGTTCCGCCCGACCACGCCGGACGCCTACAAGGACATCGTCCGCCAGACGCTGGCGCAGAAGTTCGCCGTGCTGGACAAGGCGCTGGCCGGCAGGTCCTACCTGACCGGCGAGAGCTTCACGGTGGCGGACGCCTATTGCTTCGTGGTGCTGGGCTGGGCCAGGCCGATGGGGATCGACCTGTCGGCCTATCCGAACGTGACCGCCTTCCAGGCCCGCATCGCCGGGCGCCCCGCCGTCCGCGAGGCCCGCGCCGCCGAGGGGCTGGGCTGAGAGGGTCCGCCCCTCCTCCGCCGGAGGAGGGGCGGGTCTTCCTTACGCGGCGCTCTTGCGGCGGAGCGTGGCGCTGCCGCCGTCCTTGCCCGCGGGTTTGCCGGCATCGGACTTCGCCGCGCCGTGGCTCTGGGCATGGGTCTGCGGGCGGCGGTCGTGGCGGTTCTGGGAACCGGCCGGGGTCTTCGGCGCCGCGTTCTTCGGCTGGCCCTGCTTGGACTGTGCCTGCTTGGGCTGTGCCTGTTTGGGCTGGCCCTGCCCCTGGCTCTGGCCCGCCTGCGGCGGCTTGCCGGGACGCGGGCCGCGGTTGGCCTGCTGCTGGCGCTTGGGCGCCGGCGGCTTCTTCGTCGAGGCGTGGAGCGCCGCCACCGCCGCGGCGTGATAGGCGTGGTCGGGGTCGACCGGCACCGGCTGGCGGATGGTCTTCTCGATGTCCTTCAGGTAGGCGACCTCGTCCATGTCGCAGAAGGACACGGCGCTGCCCTCGGCCCCGGCGCGCGCGGTGCGGCCGATGCGGTGGACGTAGCTCTCCGGCTCGTTCGGCAGGTCGAAGTTGATGACGTGCGTGATGCCGTCGATGTCGATGCCGCGCGCCGCGATGTCGGTCGCCACCAGCGCCCGCAGTTCCCCCGTGCGGAAGCCGTCGAGCGCCCGGATGCGGGCCGACTGCGACTTGTCGCCATGGATGGAGTCGGCGGGGACGCCGGCCTTCTTCAGATGGTCGGCGATGCGGTCGGCGCCGTGCTTGGTGCGGGCGAAGACGATCGTCCGCTGCAGCGCGTTGTCCTGCATCAGGTCGGTCAGCAGGCGGCGCTTGTCGGCCCGCTCGACGAACAGCACGCGCTGGGCGATGCGTTCCACCGTGGTGGACTGCGGCGTCACCTCGATCCGCTCGGCATCGTCAGGATGCTGTGGGCGAGGTCGGCCACCGCCTCCGGCATGGTGGCGGAGAACAGCAGGTCTGGCGCTCGGCCGGCAGGGCGGCGACAACCTTGCGGACGTCGCGGATGAAGCCCATGTCGAGCATCCGGTCCGCCTCGTCCAGCACGAAGATCTCGATGGCGTCCAGGCGGCAGTGGCCCTGCGCCATCAGGTCGAGCAGGCGGCCCGGCGTGGCGATCAGCACCTCCACCCCGCGGGTGATGGCGGCGACCTGCGGGCTCTGCCCGACGCCGCCATGGATCACCGTGCTGCGGATCGGCAGGTGCCGGCCGTAGGTCTTGAAGCTGTCTTGAAGCTGTCGCCGATCTGCAGCGCCAGCTCGCGCGTCGGCGTCAGGATCAGGGTGCGCGGCGCCTTGGCGGCCACCCGCTTCTTCGCCTGGAAGAGGCGCTGCAGGATGGGCAGGGTGAAGGCGGCGGTCTTGCCGGTGCCGGTCTGGGCGAGGCGAGCACGTCCCGCCCCGCAGCACCGGGATGGCGCCGGCCTGGATCGGCGTGGCCGTGGCGTATCCCTCTTCCGCGACGGCGCGCAGAAGGGGCTCGAGCAGACCGAGGCCGTTGAATTCTGTCATGGAATGGAGAGTCCTGGACACCAAGAAAGGGCGGCACCACCGGGTGCGCCGGGCTTCGCGGCACTCCGCGCAGGGGAGGCGCGGAGCCGTCGGGCCGGCGGCGGGGGCCATGCGCCCATGCCGACGGCCGGCCCGACCGCCCACACATAGGGGCTGGGACCCGGAATGGCAAGGAAACTGTGCCCGCCGCCCCCGGTTCCCCCGGCTCAGCTCTTCTTGATGACGCCGCAGGCGATGCGGTCGCCGGCATTGCCGGCGGGCTGGCCGGTGTAGTCGTCCGGCTGGGCATGGACCACGAAGGCGGTGCCGCCCTGCTTCAGCAGGCCGGCCGGGCCGTCGTCGAGCGTCACGAGGTGGGTGACGAACTCGAACCCGGTCTTGCCGTCCGCCCCGACCCAGATGTTGGGCAGGTCGCCGACATGCATGTGGTCGGCCTCCAGCCCGTGCTTGGCGCCCGCACCGGCGAAATGGCCGCCGGCCGCCGCGAAGTTGGGGGTGCAGGCGCCGGTCTCGTGGATGTGGAAGCCGTGCCAGCCGGGCGGCAGCCCGTCGAGCGCGCCGTGGATCAGGACGCCGTGGGCGAACCTGGTCAGCGTGACGGTGCCGACCTGCCTGCCCTGCGCGTCGGCGAGGGCGGCCTGGGCGCTGGGGCGGGGGCGGGTGCGCCGGCCTGCTGGGCGGCGGCGGGGCCTGCGGCGAGCGCAGCCGCGCAGAGGCGGCTGAAGCAAGGCGTCTGCCGGTGAGGAACCCTGTCATGCGTGTCATTCTCCCTATCTTGTTCGACGATCCGCCTTGCGGCGTTGCGACGCGCAAACGCCGCTCTGGGATTGAGAGCGGTTTGCAGTATGATGGGGCCGTTTGATCAACGGCCAAGGTGCCAATTCGATGACGTCGCGGCTCGAAGCATTGTGTCTGGAGAAGGGGTTGAAGATGACCGGCCAGCGCCGGGTCATCTCGCAGGTCTTGTCGGAGGCGACGACCACCCCGACGTGGAGGAGGTGCATCGCCGGCCGTGCTGATCGACCCGCGGATCTCGATCGCCACGGTCTACCGCACCATGCGTCTGCTGGAGGACGCGCAGGTGATCGAGCGCGTGGACCTCGGCGACGGGCGCGCCGCTACGAGGAGGCGACCGCCGACCACCACCCACCTGATCGACACCCGCACCGGCCGGATCATCGAGTTTTCCAGCCCCGAGCTGGAAATGCTCAAGGAGCGCATCGCGCGCGAGCTGGGCTACCGGATCGTCGATCACCGGCTGGAGATCTACGGCGTCCCGCTCGACGACGCGACGGCCAGCGTGCCGCCCCCAGACGGTGGCGAAGGACGAGGACACCCATTCATGCGTGGCGCGACACGTCGACGGCGATCCGCCTGTCCGGAGGCGCAGGCGAAACCATCGTCAGCCACTGGCTGTCCGGCCCCGTCCGTCATTGAGCATGCCGCCACCGAGCGTTTTGAAGGCTTCGGTCCTTCTGTATGAAAATAGTCCTTGACCGTTCGGCGAAAAGTCCTAGAACGGTCCTTGTCGACGCCTGGGGTCCATCCCCTCGGCCCCGGGGCGGCGCTTCCATCCTCCCCTCATGCCTGTCCTGGAAAGGGCCGGCCGGACAACCGAAAGGCCCGGCCGGCCTTTTCTTTTTCGCGCTCCGCCCGCGGCCGGAGGCGCCGACGCGCGTCCTCGACAACCGGGTGGCGGACCGAGCCCGCCGGACGGGATCCGCAAAGGAACGCGAAAGGAACAAATCCCCATGTCCACCACGATCGCGCAGGCCTTCGTCAAGCAGTTCGAGCGCGAGGTCCACGAGCCTACCAGCGCATGGGCTCCAAGCTGCGCAACACCGTGCGCACCAAGAACAACGTCGTCGGCGCCGCCACCGTCTTCCAGAAGGTCGGCAAGGGCGCCGCCTCCACCAAGTCGCGCCACGGCGCCGTGCCGGTGATGAACCTGGACCACACGCCGGTGGAGTGCGCGCTCTACGATTTCTATGCCGGCGACTGGGTCGACCGGCTGGACGAGCTGAAGACCAACATCGACGAGCGGCAGATCATCGCCAACGCCGGCGCCTATGCGCTGGGCCGCAAGACCGACGAGCTTCTGCTGGCGGAGATGAACCGCTCCACCAACCATGCCGGCGGCGAGACCGACGGGCTGACCAAGGCGAAGGTCCTGCTGGCCTTCGAGATGCTGGGCGAGGCCGACGTGCCCGACGACGGCCAGCGCTATGCGGTGGTCGGCTGGAAGCAGTGGTCACAGCTTCTCGCCATCCCGGAATTCGCCAGCGCCGACTATGTCGGCTCCGACGAGCTGCCCTGGCGCGGCACCCAGGCCAAGCGCTGGCTCGGCACGCTGTGGCTGCCCCATTCCGGGCTGGCGGGTGCGGTGCGCTACTGCCACTGGTACCACAAGACGGCGGTCGGCCATGCCGCGGGCGCCGACGTGAAGACCGACATCACCTGGCACGGCGACCGCGCCGCCCATTTCGTCAACAACATGATGAGCCAGGGTGCCGCCCTGATCGATCCGACCGGCGTCGTCACCCTGCGCTGCGCGGAGAGCTGAGCGGCCGATGCCGCCGGGCGTCGCGGCGGGACCTGCCACGACGCCCGCGCCGTCCTCCCGCAAGACGTCCTCCCGCAAGAAAAATCCCTGCCCAATCCGATCTCCCGGAGTCCCCCATGGCCTATGCGTCCAAGGATCTGAGCGTGCTTGCCTATGCCAACGGCTTATCAGTCTCATCGCTGAGCAACATCGTCTTTTTCTCCTTCACAAAGGCCTTTACGATGTCGAGGAGGTCTTGGTCATGATCGCCGATGTCACCCGTGTGGCCGCGCTGCTGCTGGCGCTCGTCGGCCTGTTGCTCAAGCTGCCGGTGGATGCGGAGCATCGAGTTTGCGAGGAAACGCACGATCCGGGCCAGCGAGTCGTCGTCATCGTTCAGGTCGATCTTCGGGGTGCCGTCTGGCTTAATGGTGATCTGCTTGACGGCCAGCAGGACAACTTCCCGAGGATCGACAAACAGGCTCCGCTCGAAAGCCTCTGGGCGATCCGGCGTTAGGAACAGTGAGTTCTCCGCCAAGAAGGCTACCTCTTCGGCTTCTCGTTCATCCTCGACGGCCTGGGCGCGGGTCTGGCCGAGTTCCTCAACCAGTCGATCAACCTCCCGCCGGCGCTCACCCATCGCCGGCATCAGGGCGTTGATGCGGTCATAGAGCGGCTTCACGGCGGCATCGCCCAGGCCTGCCGCACGCATCGCCATCGCATTGTCGACCAGGGCGAGGTGATCGCGCTCCATCTGCGCGAGATCGTCTTGTGCGGCGTCAAGCTGGCGGCGCAACTCTTCGACCTTCCGAGCGCCGAACCCGAGCAGGAAGTCCATGAAGGTCTTGCGGTTCAGCCGGCTGGCTAGGAACTTGGTGACGTCGGTGACGACATCCTGTTCCAGCTTGTCGCGCCGCACGTTCGGGTTGGAGCAACCCGTCGTGACCTTTCTACCCTGGCAACGATAGTACCAGAACGTCCCAGCACGACCCGAACGGAATGGCGCGTAACCGCGCCCACAGCAGCCGCATACCACTAGGCCGGACAGCAGCCGTTCCTCTCGCTCCCCGCTGCCCTTGCGGTGTCTGCCGGTCATGGCTTCGTTTGCGCGGCTCCAGGCATCGCGCGAAATGATCGGTGCAGGTTCGACGGTGAGCTTCTGACCGCTCACCGTCTCGCCATGATAGGCGGGATTGCGGATGAGATGATGAAGGCTGCTATCGTTCCAAGCCGGGGGGCGATCTGCCCAATATACCGCGCCTTCTTTCTCCATGAAGGCCGACAGCCCAGCCCAGCTCCCACCGATCTCGGGATCGTTCGTTCGCATGCGCGCCTTGCGGTCACGCTTTGGTAGGCGCAACTCGACGATCGGAGGCAGAATGTTGTCGCGGTTGAGCTGTCCGGCTACGGCGATCCGCCCCTTGCCGGCCTGAACGGCGTTGAAGATGTCGCGGACGACCTTTGCCTCGTCTGGATCCTGTTGAAGCACGCCATCAACCAAGCGATAGCCGAAGGGCACCATACCCTGCGTCCATCTTCCCTTCGCGCGGGCAGCGCTCCGGCCGTTCGCCGTCCGGGAGACGATCTTCCGGCGCTCCTCTTGGGCGAGCGTCAGCAGTAGGTTGCGGACCACGACATTCTCGACGCCCGGCTCCTGCAGCGACACAAAGCTGATACCCAGCTGCTCCAGGCGCTCCAGCGTCTTCACGCCGATCACGAGGTCGCGGGCCAGCCGGTCGAGCGCCAGGACATACAGCCGTGTGAAGCGTCCCTCTTCGGCGGCCTTGAGTAGAGCGGCAAAGCCGGGCCTGCCTGTCTCGTCCTTCGTCCCTGATGTTGTGTCCTGAAAAACAAGTTCATCGCTAATAGAGAAACTATCAACCAAGCAACGGTTCTTGCATCGTTGTATCTGATCTGGAAGTGAAACTCTGTCGTTGTCGGCCTGACGCTCCGTTGATACTCGGGCATATACTGCAGCTTGTCTTGTGATGTCCTGGCCCATTTTTGACACCGGAGTTTGGTTCATGTAAATTCATCTAATCATAGAACTTGACACCGTTGGAAGCCATGGCGCGAAAACGAACCATCGACGAGCGGCTCCTCGCACTGGTCCTCCTGACTGGGCTTCCGGCGATGCCCATCGGCATCGTGTCGGAGATGGCCGGCCAGCCGACGCGCCAGACCATCCACATCTGGGCGACCGACGCCATGGTGAAGCGCGGGGCCGGCCTGTCGGCGAGCCTCGACAAGATCGAGCAAGCGTGGGCGTCGCTCGAACGTCGTTCGGTATCTCACTTCGCAGCAGACCTCCAGACGGCCGTCTCGAACGCGCTGATCGTCGCGGGCGGCGTCTTGGGTGACGACGACCTGTTCGTGCGCTCGCTGCTAACTGACGGCGAACGGGCCGAAATCGCTATCGCCTCCGATGATCGTGCCCACGAACTCATCAAAGCCGCCGTCGCCCGCATCGAGCCGCATCTCGCGTCGGTCAACTCCATCATAGCGGCCAGCGTTCGCCATATCCGGCGTCGCCGCCGGGCAATCGCCTAAGGGGAAACTACATGAAGACCCACCTCTATTCCCCGGTCTGGGGGTCGATGGACGAACTCCATCATGCCGATGCCGGCCAGATCGTCGTCGGCTACACCGTTGCTCCGCTGGGGCGTGATACGCGCCAGACGCTGATCTTCAGCGCCGGTGCGGTTGAGGTCGCCGCCGACGAGGTGCGGGACGCCTTCGTCAAGACTGTCTCGGAAGCAACCTCCCAGGTGATTACCTCGACCGCCTCGCTCGGCACTGAAGCCAAGGCGATCAAGCAGTCGGTCTCGAAGGACGCTAAGGCAGCGGCCGACTGTGGCGACGCTGCGCAAGTCGAGGGATTCATCGCCGAGATCGATGACGTGCTGCATCGCCCGGTGGAGCATGCTCGCGCTCTGCGGCTCGCGGAGATCGTCCGCAACGCTATCGATGATGTGGTCGATTTCGATGTCGCCCCGGTCGAGAAGGCCTTGATCGACCTGAACGCCGCGCTGATCGAGTTCCAAGGAGTTCTGACGGGCCTTCGTGCCCTTCGCGCCGATGCGGTCAAGCTGGTCGAGCATGCCCGCTCGCCGGCGGTTCAGCACAAGCTCCGTGAAGCCGGGAAGGAAGTCGCCGCCCGATCGATCATCACCCCTGCCTTCGTCGCGCAACTGCGGCAGGCCCATCAGCAGGCCGTCGCCGATCTGGCGCGGCTGGCTGATCTGATCTCCGTAGTCGAGGGGGCCGCACGATGACCGTCCTGTCCGAGATGGAGCGCGAGCGTGACAGTCTGCGCGCATTCGTCGCTGTCGCCGGTGATGCCGTCGAGTCGGACGATATCCGGCGTCTTCTGGATCTGGACGCGCAGATCACCGACGCCCGTGCGAAAGCAGCGGCCAAGTCGGCTGACCCCATCGGCCAATCGGTTCTCGACGCGATGCGCGCCGTTCGCCGTTCGCCGATTGGGCAGACGATCAACTCCCAGACCGCCGAGACCGACGCCTCCCTGCGTGGTGTCGAGCGCATCCGTCGCAGCCTTGGTAACACCACGAGGGCAGCATGAGCGCCAATTCCTTCGAGGACATGGATGGATTTAACAAGGCGATGGAGGAGGGCCGGATCACCTACCGACTTCGCCATGATGATCGGCAGAACGTCCATTTCGTCATCGCCTTGCAGGGTGATGGCAAGGAGATCCCTACCGGCTTCGTCACTGCCCCGGGCACACCCCTTGAGGGGGTGCTCGAAATGGGGCTGGCCTATGTGTCTGGGGCACTGGCCGGAGCGCGACTGTCTCCGATGATACAGGGGTGACACATGACCGCTATCCACCTGCACGGCGCGCTCGGCAAGCAGTTCGGCCGCACCCACAGCTATCATGTCCGTGATGCTGCTGAAGCTGTCCGGGCGCTGACGGCCACCATGCCCGGCTTCGAGCATTGCTTTCGTCAGGGTCAATATCGGCTAGTGCGTGGCAAGCACACCCGCTCCGGGACCGATCTGACCGTCGATACGCTGACGCTCGGCCTCGGCAGTGCCGACCTGCATATCATCCCGGTGCCGGCTGGTTCCAAGCGTGGCGGCGGCAAGGCGATCCTGGGCGCGGTCATCATGGCTGTGGCGATTGCCGGTGCGATCTATACGGGCGGCGGCTCGCTGGCATTGGGTGCAGAGGCGAGCATCGGCGGCGTTGGTTTCGACGTGTCCTATGGCTCACTTGGGCTGTTCGGCGCGACGATGATGCTGTCCGGCATCAGCCAGATGCTGACGAAGACGCCGAAGTCGACCATCGTCGATGCAAACCAGTCCTATCTGTTCTCCGGCCCGGTCAACTCGACCGAGCAGGGCGGTTCCGTCCCTCTGATCTATGGCCGAGCCCGTGTCGGCTCGAACGTCATTTCGTCGGGCATGGATACGGCCCAGGCCGGCACGGCTGGCACAATGGTCAACAGCGGTAATGCCGGCTCGACGATGGGCTCCGTGGTCGGCGGTCTGTTCGGGTCGGATGCCGGCAGCGGCGGCACCGGCTCCAACGCCAATGATGCTTGGCAGGGTGGTAGCGGTGGCTGACAAGCGCGGCGTCGCGAACCTCACTCCCGATCACTGGAGACGGGTTGCGTGCGGGCTGGCGTCCCTTGAGGATGTCGCCCGCGAGCTGGGTGTTCGCCGACAGACGATCCATAAGGCGTTCGGCACGCGCGGCTGGACAAAGGAGGCCTGGGCGCAGCGCCAGCAAGCTGAAGAGGCCGAACGTCAGCGTCAGCAACAGGCCAGCGCAAGCCGCAGCTCGCCCGATGATGCAGAAGAGAATCAAGGGCTGCTGCCAGAGGCGCAGCGCGACCAGCTGCTCCGGCAGGTCGGCCTCGGAATCGTGAAGGCTGGCACGACGCTGGTTGCGGAGCTCAACGCTGGCATCGACCGCGAGCGCGGCAAAATGACGCCGACCGTTATTAATAGCTACCTGCGCGCGATGGAGCGCCTCAACGGGGCGCTGATCCCCTGGTTGATGCCTCCGCCTCCAGAGGCCGCAGCCGAACAGTCGAGTCAGCTCATTGTCTCGGTGATGAGCGACGACGAGGTCGCCGAGCTGAAGGCCCGCAAGGTCGTCATGGGCGAGGACGATGATGCAGAAGACGCTCCCGTCAGCGCGGCGGCTCCGGTGCCTGTCGCGACCCCCTGTCCGTCGCTATCAACAGCTCAGTCTCCCAAGCCGCTGGTCACGATCCACGACTCTCTTCCCGACCGGAACCAGTTCGGCCCATGGCTACATCAGCTTGCCGAGCGGCGTGGCCGGCGACATCTGCGCGACTGCGCGCAGGCGCTCGGGCTCTCGGTGGCTGCCGGCCAGGACACCCAGCTCATCATCGACCTCATCATGCACGCGACGGACGGCGATCCCGAGCGCTTGCGTTCAGTCGCGAAGGTCGTGGAATGATGCGCCCTCGGCTTCAGCAGCTTGACGCTGTGGCTCTCCATGACGGGCCTGCATCGCCCGAGCGACAGATGTGGCTGCGGGTCATCGCCCAGGCCGTGGCGGACGCAACGGACGGGCCGATCATGAAAGGCGGACGGATCTTCGATGATGCCGGCCGGCGGGTCGATCCGCGACAGGATGCTCGCGATTGGATTCTTGTCGCTGACGATAACTTTCTCGCCGTCTGCGATCTGGCCGGCGTCAGCCCGGACCTTGTGCGTCAGGCCATCCAATGAAACTCGACCTCTCGCGCCTCAACCTCGATGCAGCGGCCCGGACGATCATCAATGCCGCCAGGGCCGAGACGGTCGCCGTCGCCCGTGATGTCGAGCAGGGCAGCCGCGAACGCGCGCCCGAGCTGACAAGTGATCTCGTCAACAGCCACAAAACCCAGATCGTCGCCAGCAGCGCCAGCGGCATCACCGTCGCCGTCTCGGTTGGCCCGGTCTATAGCGACTCGGGTGACGATTACTCGCTGCGCATGCATGAGGGGCTGCCCGGGGTCTACAACCTCGGCCCCGTCTCCCGTCAGAAGAACACCGGCATCCCGCACCACGGCACCGGCGTTGGTCTGAAATTCCTCGAACGGGCGCTTCTGGATAGCGGCACCGCGCTCGCCCGTCGCATTGCCGCCGCCATCCGAAGGAACGTCCCATGAGCCTCAACGCCGGATCCATCGTCGCAACGCTCAACCTCGACACCCGCAGCTTCCAGGCCGGCATCCGCACCGCCGAGCGCGATCTTATGGCCTTCAGTGCCCGGCTGGAGCGCCTGGGCTCTGGCGGCAGTATCACCAGCCTGACCCGCAGCTTCGCCGGCCTGAATGCGGTGCTCGGCACTCTGGCTCTGTCGGCGATGACGAAGGATGCCGTGCAGGCCGGCGAACAGATGATCGCGCTGACGCGGCGCTTGGAGCTGATCGCAACCAGCGTCAACAAGACGGGCCGCGAGACGACCAGCGCCGCCGAGCAGTTCGCGTGGCTCAGCAAGACGGCGCTCGATACCGGCACCGACTTCGACGGGCTCTCCAAGGCCTGGGTGAAGCTCACGGCGACCGCCCATGGTGCCGGCGTCAGTCTCGACGATCTCAAGGAGGGCATCGTCGGCACCATCGGTGCCGGTGCGGCCATGGGCGTCTCGGCCGACGGGCTGAACAAGGTCTTCAACGCCATGAGCCAGATCGGCGGCAAGGGCCAGCTCTACCTTGAGGAGCTGAAGCAGCAGATGGCGGAGCACCTGCCGCTGGCGATGCAGATCACGGCGCGCGGCCTGGGCGTCACCACCCAAGAGCTGATGAACCTCACCAAGAAGGGCAGGGTCAGCGCCGACGAGTTTTTCGAGGCTTGGGCAAAGGGCTCCAAGGAGTTCCAGCAGTTCGGGCCCCTGTTGGCCGCGACCTTCACCGGGCAGCTTCAGAACTTCCGCACGATCTGGCGCACCGAGGTCGGCGGCCTGATGAACGATAGCGGCGTCTCCGACGCGCTTGCCGGCTTCGCGTCTCAGTTCAACAAGACGTTTGCGCAGCTTGTGGAGGATGCGCGCAGGAACAGCGATGGCGTCGGTGATGCGCTGATCGATGACGCTGAAGCTGTTGCTCAAGCGTTCGTCGGCACCTGGAATGCTGTCGCGCCCGTCGTTGAGAATATCGGCCGGCTGACGGGCGGTGTCTTTAGCGAGGCGATGGCCTCATACAACAGCTTGCCGGATGTCGTGCGCGAATGGGGCGTGTTGGGCGCGATGCTGCTGGGCGCGAAGCCCCTCCAGATCATCGCCATGCTCGCCGCGATCAAGGAGGGCGGCTCCGCGCTGGCAGGCTTGGACGCGCTGATGAAAGGTGACACCGTGTCGTGGTATCGCGAGGCGAACAGTTCCGGCGTCGGGCGGTTCTTCACCCGCGACAATTACGACAGCGCGTTCGGGTCGGAGTTCTCCCGCCTCGCCATCGACGGCGAGTCGGTTGTTGACGGCAAGGTGACGAATGAGCGCCGGCAGGCCGTTATCAAGGAGCGCCTCGCCCTTGAGGAGCAGCAGCTCGCCCGGCTGAAGACCCAACTCGCCGACGCCAACAAGCCCTTCGCCGTGTCCGAGGGAAGCGCCATCCCGGCGCAGATCGCGGCGCAACGCAAGGCGCTCTCCGACGAGATCACGACGTTCGAGGAACGCAGGGCGATGCTGCTGGGGCTGTCGCAGTCCATCGCTACGCCGGCTCCGACGCCGACCTTCAATCCGACCACCGGAACCAAGGGGTGGTCCATGCTCGCGCTGCCCGATCCGGCCGGCATCTTCACCGGCATTCGGGAGGGACGGGACAGGGCTCGACAGGGCCGAGAGGCGAAGATCGAGGGCATCGACCTCGGGTCTGGTGGCGGAGCACCTGCGGTCGACCGATCGAAGCTGATCTCCCAGTTGGACAAGCAGCTGCGCGCCGCAGTGAAGCAGGCGAACCTGCTGCGAAACAGCTTCCTGAACGCTGGCGACGCGCTGGTGATGCTGCATCAGAACTCCGCGGAGTTTGCCGCCCGTCGCACTGACGAACGGAAGCGCATCGCTGCCGGCCTCATGGACGAACAAGAACGGCTTTACACGCTGTCGGAGGCCGAATTGGCCCGCAAGGCCGTGCAGGGCGAGATCCTGCGGTCCCAGGAGCAGCAGGAGCGGGTCGGTCAGGAGATTGCCAACCTCTCGAACGTCGCCATCCAGGCCGAAGGCGACAAGCTGTCGAGGCTGAATGCCCAGCTCAGCGTCTCGCAGAAGCTGAAGGATGCGGCACGCGAGATGGCCTCCTATAGCGATCAGGCGTTGCAGGATGCCCGTGCACAGCTTCGGCTTGATGAGCTGCGCGTCGACACGCTGGAGACGCAGGCGCGGGCGCGGGACTAGGGTCCGGACTCATAACCAGTATGCGACGGTTGCCACGATGTGGACGGCGGCCATGAAGTTGGTGGCGGACCGGTCGTAACGGGTGGCGATGCGCCGGAAATCCTTGAGGCGTCCGAACATGCGCTCGATGACGTTGCGGTTCCGGTAGAGGTAGGGAGAGAAGCAGTTTTTCCAGCGCTTGTTGGCGCGTGGCGGAATGTTGGGCGCGGCCCCGGCCTCTTCGATCTTCCGGCGAACAGCGGCACTGTCGTAGCCCTTGTCGCCGTGCAGGAGATCGGTGGCGGGCATCCGGTCGAGCAGACGATCGGCGGCGGTGCAGTCGGCAACCTGACCACCGGTCAACAGGAAGGCGAGCGGCCGACCGCGCGGATCGCTCAGGGCGTGGATTTTGGTGGTTCGCCCGCCACGGGACCGGCCGATGGCCTGGGCACGCTCCCCCCTTTGCCGCCGCTTGCCGAACGATGGGCGCGCACCGCCGTGGAGTCGATCATCACCTGGGCCGGTGGGCCACCCGCCGCTGCCAACGCATGGAAGATGTCCTCCCACACGCCCTTGGCCGCCCAGCGGACGAAGCGGTTGTAGAGCGTCTTGCGGGGGCCGTAGACCGGTGGAGCATCCGCCCAGCGCCCGCCCGACTTCAGCACATGGACGATCCCGCTGATCACACGGCGATCATCCACGCGCGGCTTGCCTCGGGTGTCGCGCGGAAGGTGCGGCTCAAGCCGCTCAAACTGCTCCACCGTCAACCAGAACTGACCGTCGCTCATCACAAAGCCCCTTTCCAGGGCGTTGAATCATAACGGTGCCCTGCAGGAAAGGCTCTTTATGGGTCCGGACCCTATGATCGCCCCGACTTCCGGGCCGCGACATTCGCCAGCGACAAGGCAAACGCCGATCGCGACGCGGCGAGGCTCTATTACGGCTATAGCCTGACGCTGGAGCAGCGCCTCCAGCTGACTCGGGCCGAGGGAATCCGCAGCTTCGTCGACGAGTTCAGCTCGGGCGTGTCATCGATCATCACCGGGCAGGAGAAGATCGGGCAGGGCTTCTCGTCCATGCTCGGCAACATGAGCAAGCTGCTGGCCGACTTCTTCGCGAAGTGGATGGTGCAGCAGGCGGCGCTCGGGGTCATGGGATGGCTCGGGATCGGCGGCGCGGCGACCGCTGGGGCAGCAGGCACCGCCGCTGCTATCGGACCCGGCACCGGCTTCATCTATCACACCGGCGGCCTCGTCGGTCAGGGCGGCATGCCATCCCGCTCGGTGCCATCGTCGCTGTTCGCTGGCGCGCCGCGCTTTCACACCGGCGGCCTGGTGTCGGGCGAGGTGCCGATCATCGCGCGCAAGGGCGAGGCGGTCTTCACGCCCGAGCAGATGGACAACGCCGACCAGCTGATCCGGGCCGCCTCCAGCGGCGGCCAGACCGTCACGGTGAACAACGAGATTACCGTCAACGGCGGCTCGTCGGGCAACAAGGAGCAGGATCAGGCGCTCGCTCAGCGGATCGGCAAGGAGATCGAAAGCCGCCTGCGCGTTGTCGTCAACTCCGAGCTTCGCCAGCAGATGCGCCCAGGCGGCATGCTGAACGACCGCTGAAAGGCAAAACGCAAAAGGGCGGCCAGTTGGCCGCCCTCATCGCTTCAGGTGTCTGGTCTCTACCGCCCGCCCATGATTGTGTTGAGTGTGTCGCGGTAGTGACGCTCGCCGTATCCCGGCGGGAGTGATGGCGCGAGCGACGGCGGGGATATGTAGAGGTCGGTGTCAGGCGGCGGGAGGTTCATGTCGACCGTATCGATCTTCCTGCCCTTGAGATCGTAAACGGTGGCGATCCCTTTCCGGTTGACCGTGTAGTAGCTCGTCACCTTCCCGGTCGAATCGCGGAGCGGGTGCCGCTCAGCAGCGTAGGACGCGCTGGCAGCCGTGAGGATGATGATCGCGATAGCAGTGGGCATCCTCATTTCGACGCCTCCTTCGTCCGGTACAGCTTCCGTGCCCCGATAGTGAACGCCTCAGCATATCCGCAGCAAGCGAGATCACGCAGAGTATCCCGCACAACCGACTCGGCGTAGGAGGGCTTCTGGACGAAGCCTGCGCGCTTCACGGCTTCGTCCAGAACGTCGCGCAGGCCGACCTCCCCACGCTCCTGTAGCAGCGCAAAGGCGTGATGTGCGATAGCGACGTAGGGACGCCAGTTGTCGCCGGTGACGACGCTCGGGTGATCGCCAGCTGCGGGGTACGGGTTGCCCGTCTCGGCCAGCATCTTGGCGTTCGGCATCACGGCGACATGGCTGGCGGGGCGGCTCGGGTCGATCTGATGCCCCTTCCGTTTCGCGACCGTCGCCGGATCAGCCTCAAGGAACAACTCGGTCGGCAGGACGACCTTGGCCGTGCGCTCCTCTGGGAAGGTCAGGTCAGCAGTCTTAGCGCGGTAGACGCGAACCGGGACAGGCTGGGGAGCGGATGCGGCGGGCGTCGCCGGAGTGCTGGCCGGGGCGCTTGCCTCATCGGTCTTCCTGGCGGCAGTCTTGGTGCTCATCATGGTCTCCATCAAACACATCGTCGATGGATTGGATTCTTGCAGGCATTATCCACATGAGGAAGCCGTAAAATCTGCGCCATCATGTAAAAAACTGGATTGAGGCAAGGTCAAGGTGCCTGCTATACAAATCTTCAGACGTTCGTTTGATGGTTTGTATATGGGAGTCCTTCAGATGTCGACCGGACGGTTCATTGCATACTACAGAGTCAGCACAGAGAAGCAGGGGAGGTCTGGGCTTGGTCTTGATGCTCAGAAGCTGGCCGTTCTCCAATACCTGAACGGCGGAGCGCTGATCGGCGAGTTCGTCGAGGTCGAGAGCGGGAAGAAGGCTGATCGGCCGGAGCTGGCGAAGGCGCTGACTGCCTGTCGGCTTCAGGGCGCGACGCTGATCGTCGCGAAGCTGGATCGCTTGTCCCGGTCGGTGTCGTTCATCTCGTCTCTGATCGACGCCAACGTCGATTTCCGGGCCGTGGATATGCCCGAGGCGAACCGGCTGGTGCTGCACATCATGGCGGCTATGGCGCAGCACGAACGCGAGATGATCGCGCAGCGCACGCGCGCAGCCCTTCAACAAGCGAAGGCACAGGGCAGGCGCTTGGGCAACCCGAATCTCCGAGCCCCGGCTGGCGTGCATGCTCTCGGCACCGCCGCAATCAAGAACAGGGCCGACCGGGATGCTGCTGATCGTGTCGAGATCATCCGCGCCATCCAGGCCGAAGGCTTCACGTCGATGAACGCCATCGCAGGCGAATTGAACCGGCGCGGCATCACCACGCCCCGGGGTGGCCGGTGGCAGGCAACGACCGTTTCGCGCGTCCTCTCGCGCATCTCGTAGATGAGGATTGTGCCTGTATCATTCACCGCTGAATGATAGTAAGTAATTGATTTGTAACACTTTTTTGTTGCCCCTAACGAGTAGATATGCGAACGTCATATCTCTCCTGCAACTGAGGTTTGGATCATGAAGTTCATCACGATGAGCGTTTCCGTTCGCGTTCCGGCGACCACGTTTGCCACCAACGCCTCGCCGGCTGATCGCGCGAGTCTGACGCGCCTCGCCCTTGAGGAACACGGTGTTGTCGAGCGTGCGCTCGTCGGGGCCGAGATCGTCGAGGTGCGTGAACTACAGCACGCATGAGATCGCGCTGGAGTGCGTTGTGCGCGTCGTCAGCTGTCAGATGCGCGACAAGCTGACGACGCACTCCAAGACGCGCTGAGCGTCAGCGACAGCCCATCACGTTGCTGACACTCTGAGCGCTGATCTCAGACAGCATGAACGGCATCGCCGGTGTTGCCCGCATGCGCGCAGCCCTTGATCCGCCTCGCCTTGAGGCGTCGATCAGGTGGTGGACAAAGAAAAGCAGGTGGTGGGTGGAGGGGGCGGATGCGTCCGTCTTTGTGTGCGGCGGGGGTGGCGAATTTCCGTCAGCCCAGCTCAGCACCTATTCCCGCCCCGATTTGACGAAAACGACAGCTAGTGTAAAGTCCACTTAAAGAAAGGGCGGGGTCGACTGGGCCCCGCCTATAAGTTCTCTTCCTCTTCTTGGTGAATCATGCCGAAGCCCGCCGGTGTAGTCAATCGCCCGGATCGCTCCTTGGATGAGGCCGAACCGGGTGCTTTTGCCTCCGGGAAACTTTCCCCACAAAGCACCCCGCCGGAGTTCATTCAAAGCGTTGACGCGCAAAGCTTTTCTGCTGATTCCCAGAGGGACGACTCTAGTAGTCGTCCAGAACACCCTTCAGAGCCCATTCCAGAGCCATCTCAAGAGCCTTTTCCCTGGCAGCTTACCAAGCGAAAGCGCTCTATCCAGACATCCGTCAAGCGCATCAAGGAGAAGCTATCTGACACCCTCCGGGTGACGCTCTATGGGATGGCCGCTGAGAAGTTGAATCTCGACGTCTGCCTTTCCGTGGTCATCTACCCGGAACACATCCAGATGGCGCAGAAGGCCGGTATGTCCCTCCGGGACTGGTCGGCCCAGCGCATCGACAAGGCGCTTGATCTGACTGCTAAGGAATATGGGAGCCGACCCGATTACCTGCTGATCGGAGAGCCTCACGGGAAGTTCGAGTATGATCTCGCTGAGGTCAATGACGGTCGAATCGGCAAACGCAGAGGGAAAGCCCCATCCCGGAAATACGATCTCCATGGCGCGTTCGGCTTTACCAGCAAGGAGATCGAGAAGGCCTTCCTGCAGATTCTCCGCCGGCAGTTCAAGGTGCGTGGGCTGGAGCAATCCAAGATGGTTCATGACAGGCCGGCTGACCCGGAGAAGGGCGGTATCCCTGGCTGGATAAGCTATAGCGCCAAGCACCTTGAGGTGACGAACACCGACAACTGGCCGTGTCCCGCCGAGTGGTGTCTGAGACGTGAGGCTGGCCCGCCGGAGCGCTCCCCATAGCTGGCGCAGGCGGGCCAGCCGTCCGGGAACGGGCGGTCACCGTGTTCTTCGGCTAAGTTGAGGTTGCTTGACGACCATCAACCGAGACGGAGTGACACGATGACCGAGGACAGGATCGCTCTTCACGAGCTGATTGGGAAGAGCGCCGACGCCGACTTCCTGCGCGAGATGGTCGGCTTCGCCGCTCAGCGCCTGATGGAACTGGAAGTCGAGGCGTTGACCGGCGCCGGCTACGGTGAGCGCTCGGACGAGCGGCTGACCAAGCGCAACGGATATCGGGAGCGGACCTGGGAGACACGCGCCGGCGCCATCGACCTGCGCATCCCCAAGCTGCGGCGCGGCTCCTACTTCCCAGCCTTTCTGGAGCCGCGGCGCACGGCGGAGAAGGCGCTGATCGCGGTGATCCAGGAGGCCTACGTGCAGGGCATCTCGACGCGCAACGTCGATGAGCTGGTCAAGGCAATGGGCATGACTGGCATCTCCAAGTCCCAGGTCAGCCGCTTGTGTGAAGAGATCGACGACCGCGTGCAGGCCTTCCTGACCCGCCCGCTGGAGGGCGACTGGCCGTTCGTGTGGCTGGACGCGACCTACGTGAAGGTGCGCCAGGACGGCCGCATCGTCTCGCTCGCCGCCATACTGGCGATCGGCGTCAACACTGACGGCCGACGCGAGGTGTTGGGGCTCGGCCTCGGGCTGTCGGAGGCGGAGACCTTCTGGAGCGACTTCCTGCGCTCGCTCACCCGCCGGGGGCTGCGGGGCGTGAAGCTGGTGATCGCCGACGCGCATCTCGGGCTGAAGGCCGCCGCCTCCAAGGTGCTGGGCGCGACACTCCAGCGGTGCCGCGTTCATTGCATGCGGAATCTCCTCTCCTGCGTGGGCAAGGCGCACCAGACGATGGTCGCCGCCACCATCCGCACCGCGTTTGCCCAGGAGACCGCCGAGGCGGCGCACGAGCAGTGGCGCCGGGTTGCCGACAGCCTGCGGCCGCGGTTCTCCAAGCTGGCGGCGCTGATGGACGAGGCGGAGTTCGACGTGCTGGCCTACATGGCCTACCCCAAGGACCTGCGCACCAAGCTGCACTCCACGAATCCGCTGGAACGCCTGAACGGCGAGATCAAACGGCGCACCAACGTCGTCGGCATCTTCCCCGGGGAAGGAGCGGTCACCCGCTTGGTCGGTGCCTTGCTGCTGGAGCAACACGACGAGTGGGCGGTGTGCCGGCGCTACATGACCATGGAAAGCCTGACCGAGCTGTGCCACCCTCCCACCGCTGACCCGCTGTCCATCGCAGCGGAGTAGACCGGCGGCTTCAACTCGCCGAAGAGCACCTACGTTCCCTCAGACACCACGCCCCGGGGCACGATCCGACAACTTCGCCGCCGACTTCGCCGGTAATCCCATCCTGCGCTCCAATCACGTCTCCCAGGAGGCCGACCGCATCCTCGCCGGGCTGATTGAGCAGCATGGAGAGGCCGGCACACTGGCGGTCCTCTTCGATGAGGTTATGCGGCTTCGTGAAGCTTGGCGTCAGCAATGCGCCATCGCTGAATAGGCCGGCTGGGTGTTATTACCGGCTGGTGGGTTCTGCGTCAGAAGCGCGTGATGTGGTCACGCTAAATGACGTTTCTGAAAATCTCCCAATGCGATTCCGATCCTGAATGCCATACGCCGATATGCAATCCGCAGAACGCGACAAAAAAAAGCGACAAGTCGGCGTGAGTACCCTTGTACCTCGGGTGGCCCCGCTGTATCTTAGGTGTAGCCGGGAAAGGCGGGTGACGGAGAAGCGCTATGTCGCATGATGATGCACTTGAAGCTGATATCGGAGCAGTCGCGGATTTGATCCGTCAGATCGTGCAATCAGCGTACGAGCGCGGCCGTGAGGCGGGAAAGAACGAGACGCTACAGCGTGTCTTGCTGGCTGTTCAACCCGACGCAACTCACCATCCGGTCGATCCCCGGACCCAATTCGCTGGTGTCGTAGTGCCTCCAGCGCCGGCACCGAGTCGTCCTGCCGGCAAAGCTTCTAAGCGTGCGCCCTGGGGCCTTGTTCCTAAGCTGGTGCAGGAGGTCGCAGCAGAGAACCCTGGTGAAAGAATGCTTACTGAGCAGGTAGCGACCCTCATCAGGATCAAAACAGATCACGACATTGCGGACAGCTCCATCCGCAGCACTCTCTCTGAGCTTGCCGAAAAGGGCGTTATCACCCGGCTCGGACGGAGCGAGTGGCAGTTCCCAGAGAAGCAAGAAGCCCCGCAGGCCGAGCCTGACGGGGCTTCTGCTGACGAAATTCAGGAGGACGCTTCCGATATGTTCGGATGACGGACTCCCGGATCGTCGGGGTTTGGGAATGCCATTGGATAACATCCCCAGGCTAGCACTTGGAATATGGCAACTCCCGGACTCTGGCGCAACCCCTAGGGCGATACGGAGGTATTCCATGCCCAAAAGCGAAGCGCAGTTCGGTGTTCGGTATGTGACGGGCGGCTCAGTCCGCCTGAGTGACGGTGACTATTCGTTCCGCGTGTTCGGCGGAATCGAAGTCGCCTTTGGTGCGACTGGGAACGACAACGAGCGGCGTACAAGCGCTCTTGCCGCGATCATGCCGCCGTTGATTAAGCTGCTTACGCGGCTCGCCGCGTAGGGCCGGCGCGTTGTGAGGTAAGAAAAGGGTGGTCCGATCGGACCACCCTTTTCTTGTTTGCGTAGTCACTTCGCCACAGACAGAGCGCCGGCCAGCGTGTGAATCTGATTGAGCCACATCCCTTGTGCCGTCGTACAGGCCGAGCGATCACTCATCATGAGGATAGCCGTGCCCTCGCCATCCTGATAACCCAGCCGAAGTTGATCCTTCTGTTGCGAGGTATAGCGTTCCGATGCCATCAGCTCCCGGAAGCCAATCTCCAAGGGTCTATACGGCAGGCTGCATCTCTTCCCGATGCCAATGCCTTGGCCGACCAGAACGACCAGCTTGCCCACTTCGGCGAAGCTCATAGAAGCTGCAACCGGATTAGCTTTCAAATCGGCAGCAGGTTGAGCGTTTGTCGCTGCCGGTTCAGCTGCCGATACGGCACTCACCTTGGTTGCGGGCGCTGACGGTGCACTGGAGGGCTGCTGACGGCCGCCGGCTAAATAAGAAACCGTCGCAAGAACGAACACCACGCCAAATAGCATCCTCATCGAACCACCCATCTCCATTTTTATGTCCCGGTGAGCTGTCTGCAATCTTCAAGATGCAATACAAGCCGTGCAATTCGCTGTTTTGTCGCGCAGCAGAGTTCGAAGCTCCTGACGCAAGCTAATGTGACCTTGCGCTATGACTGTCTTCACGCTCTGGCACTACGTGACCGCCGACGCGGCGTCGGCCGTCGACAACGCCGGCTATTTCAACGGTGCGGCCGACCTGCTGCGGCCGGGCGACATGATCCTGGTGAACGCCGACATCCGCGGCACCCCCGCCAACGGCATGATGGTGGTCGCCGCCAACGCCGCCGGCACGGTGGACGTCACCAACCTGACGCCCTTCGGCACCGTCAACGGCGACTGATCGGCCGCCCGCCGCCCGCGCCGTCCGCCTTCCCCTCATCCACCGGAGACACCGCCATGGCCCTGACCGCCATCGGACTGTGCAGCCGTGCGCTGATCAAGCTGGGCGCCACCGCCATCGCCTCCTTCGACGACGGGACGGCGGAGGCCGAGGTGGCGTCCGCCCTCTATGCCACCACGCGCGACGCGCTGCTGTCGGCCAACGCCTGGAGCTTCGCCACCCGGCAGGTCCCGCTGCCCCGGCTGGCCGAGGGACCCGCCGCCGACTATGCCCGCGCCTTCCAGCTTCCGGCCGACTTCCTGCGGGCGCTGGCCGCCGGCGGGGCGGGCGGGGGCGCGGGCTGGTCTACCGCATCGCCGGGCGCACGCTGCAGGCCGACAGCGACGGCGTCACCCTGACCTATATCGGCCGCCCGGCGGAGGAGGAGTTCCCGCCCTTCTTCGACCAGGTGCTGATCGCCCGCCTCGCCGCCGAGTTCTGCCTGCCCCTGACCGAGAGCGGCAGCCGGGCCGAGGCGCTGGCGGCCCTGGCCGAGGCCGAGTTCCGCCGTGCCCGGCTGATCGACAGCCAGCAGGACAGCCAGCCGGGCTTCGAGGACTTCACCCTGATCGAGGCGAGGGCGTGATGGGCCGGCTGCAGCAGGTGAAGACCAACTTCACGGCCGGCGAGATCTCCCGCCGGCTTCTCGGGCGCGGCGACCTGCGCGCCTACGACAACGGGGCGCTGAAGCTGCGCAACCTGTTCATCCACCCGACGGGCGGCATCTCCCGGCGCTCCGGCCTCGCCTTCGCCGACCGGGCGCGGGGGACGGGCGGCTGGTCGCCTTCGAGTTCAACACCGAGCAGACCTACCTGCTGGCCTTTTCCGACCAGCGGATCGACGTCCATCGCGGCGACCAGCGGGTCGCGACGGTGGACGCGCCGTGGAGCGCCGCCCAGCTCGCCCAGATCACCTGGACGCAGAGCGCCGACACGCTGCTGGTCTGCCATCCCGACCTGCCGCCGCGCAAGCTGACGCGCAGCGGCGCCGGCCAGTGGACCTTGTCGCCCTGGAGCTACGTGACCGAGAACGGGCTGGTCCGCATGCCCTTCTACCGCTTCGGCAATCCGGAGGCGACGCTGACCGTCTCCGGCACGTCGGGGGTGGTGACGGTGCGGGCGAGCGGCCCGGTGTTCGATCCGCTGATGGAGGGCGCCCGGCTGCGCATCCAGGGCCGGCAGCTCGTGATCGACGGCGTCGCCTCGCCGACCGAGCTGACCGCGACGGCGCTGGAGACGCTGGCCGGAACCGGCCCGACGGCGAGCTGGGAGGAGCAGTCCTTCTCGCCCCGCCGCGGCTGGCCGGTCTCCGCCGCCTTCCATCAGGACCGGCTGGTCGTCGGCGGGTCGCGCGACCTGCCGAACCGGCTGTGGATGTCGCGCTCGGCCGACCTGTGGAACTTCGACCTCGGCACCGGCAAGGACGACGAGGCGATCGAGTTCGGCATCCTGTCCGATCAGGTCAACGCCATCCGGGCGGTGTTCTCCGGCCGGCACCTGCAGGTCTTCACCTCCGGCGCCGAATACATGGTGACCGGCGACCCGCTGACCCCGCAGAACATCCAGGTGAAGCGGCAGACCCGCATCGGCTCGCCGGTCGATCTCGCCGTGCCGCCGCGCGACGTCGATGGGGCGACGCTGTTCGTCTCGCGCAACCGCCGGGAAATCCGCGAGTTCCTCTACACCGACACCGAGGCGGCCTACCAGGCGAACGACCTCGCCCTGCTGGCCCGCCATCTCGTGGCCTCGCCGCGCGACCAGGATTACGACCAGAGCCGCCGGCTGCTGTTCGTGGTGATGGAGGACGGCTCGCTCGGCGCGCTGACCGTCTACCGCAGCGAGCAGGTGACCGCCTGGACCCGGCTGGAGACGGACGGGCGCGTCCGCTCGGTCGCCGTGGTGGGGGACGAGGTCTATCTGCTGGTCGACCGTGCCGGCACCTGGACCATCGAGCGGTTCGACGACGCGCTCTCCCTCGACTGCGCCCTGGTCGGCGACCGGGACGTGCCGACCGCGGTGTGGTCGGGGCTCGACCATCTCGAGGGGCGCAGGCTGGGGGTCGTCGCCGACGGGGTGGTGCGCGACCCGGTCACCGTGGCGGCCGGCCGCATCGTGCTGTCGCCGCCCGCCCGCCGCGTCGTCGCCGGCCTGCCCTTCACCCACCGCGTCGAGCCGCTGCCGCCCAACCTGCTGGGGCAGGCGACCGGCGCCGACCTCGTCCGGCTGGTCGCCGTCACCTTCCGGCTGGAGGAGACGGCGGCGCTGAGCGTCGACCTGGGGCGCGGGCTGCAGGCGCTGCCGCTGCACCGGTTCGGACCGCAGCCGGCGGGAGGATTGCCGGCGCGCGCCTCGGGCGACCGGCGGCTGCGGGCGCTGGGCTGGAGGCGCGACATCGGCACGCCGCTGTGGCGCATCGAGCAGGACGCGCCGCTGCCCTTCACGCTGCTGTCCGTGACCATGGAAATGAAGGTGAACGACTGATGGGTGGCATCACTCCCCTGATCACCACGGCGCTGCCGCTGGCCGGCTCGGTCGCCGGCGCCGTGCGCAGCCTCGACCGGACCGGTTCCTCCGGCGGCCTCGCGGCGATCGACCGCAAGGCGCAGCTCGACGCCGAGGCGCAGGCCCGCCAGTGGGCGCATGACGAGCAGATCCGCCAGCAGGAGGCCGAGCTGAAGCGCCGGCAGGCCGAGGCCGACCGCATCGCCGCCGAGCAGGCCCGCGCCCGCGAGATGGAAAGCTACCGGGCGGCCCAGGACCAGGCGCTCGCCCAGCTCCGCGCCGGCCGGGACGCCGACACCCAGGCGCAGGACCAGCAGGCGCAAAGCCAGCTCGCCCAGATGACCGCCGCCGCGGACGCGGAGGAGCGGCGCCGGGTCGACGCGCTGCGCCGCGCCGTCGCCCGCACCCGCGCCGGCCTGGGCAGCCGCGGCGTCGGCATGGCCGACGGCTCGGGCGAGGCGATCCTGCTGGGGCTGGTCGGCGACACGGCCGCCGACCGGCAGGACGCGCAGGCGGTCGACCGGCTCAAGCGGCAGGCGGTGCAGCAGAACCTCGACGCGCTGAAGCGGCGCAACCTGCTGGACCTCGCGCAGCTCGCCGACCGGCAGCGGCTGGAATTCATGAGCAAGTTCTTCTGAGCAAGTTCTTCCGAGGACCCCCTCCCGATGACCCAGCCCTTCACCGGACCCATCCAGGTGCCGCGCGGCTCGCCGCGCGTGCAGTACATCGCCGACGGCGGGCAGACGCTGTTCTCCTTTCCGTTCCCGATCTTCGCGGCGGAGGATCTGCAGGTCTTCCTGGGAGCGGCGCGCGTCACCACGGGCTTCGCCGTGTCGGGGGCCGGGACGACCGCCGGCGGGGCCGTCGCCTTCGACGCCGCCCCGCCGGACGGCACCACGGTCACGCTGCGCCGGCGCCTGCCGATCGAGCGGACCAGCGACTTCCTCGACAGCGGACCGCTGCAGGCCGCCGCCCTGAACGGCGAGTTCGACCGGCTGACCGCCGGGCTGCAGCAGGTGGCGGGCGACCAGGAGCTGATGCTGCGCTATGCCGACACCGACCTGCCGGCCTCGCCCCTGCTGCCCGGCCGGGCGGATCGGGCGGGCAAGCTGCTGGCCTTCGACGGCGCCGGCAACCCCACCGCCCGCCCGCCGGTGGACGAGGAGGCGCTGTCGACCTTCCTGCCGCCGGGGGCCGGCGCGGTCCGCCGCCCGGTGCGCGAGAAGCTGGCCGACATCGTGTCGGTCCGCGATTTCGGCGCGGTCGGCGACGGGCTGGCCGACGACACGCTGGCGATCCAGGCGGCGCTGACCTCCGCCACGGCGGTCCATGTGCCGCCCGGGCGCTACCGCATCGCCAACACGCTGACCGTCGGCCATGGCAAGACCTTGCGCGGGGCCGGGCAGGGCTCGGTCATCGTCGGGGCGTCGCACGGCTTCGACCTGATCCATCTGCCGGACGGCTACGCCACCGTTGCCGGGCTGCGGCTGGAGCGGGGGCGGGCGGGGGTGCGGCTGTTCGGGCGCGACGGCCCCTGCGTGCAGAACGCGCTGGTCGACCTGACGCTGTGGGAGCCGCTCTACGGCCTTGTCCTCGACGGTTACGCCGACCCCAACCTCCCCTGCTACTGGAACAACATCGCCCGCGTGCTGGTGGCGCGGCCGGCGGTGCACGGGGTGTGGCTGACCCGCAGCGGCGAGGGCGACACGCCCAACGCCAACCGCTTCCACTGCGTGCGGGTCTATTCGCTGTCCGCACCCATCTCCGGCAGCGGCTTCTTCGTGGAGCAGGGCAAGTACAACAACGCCTTCGTCGATTGCGAAGCCAACCTGTCGACCATGGCGGAGGCCTGCTTCCGCGTCGGGGCGAACACCGACAAGACGCTGATCGTCAACTTCTACGCCGAATCGCTGGGTGGCGTGCCGAACCTGCAGATCGACGAGGGATCGGTCGAGACGGCGGTGCTGAACCTGTTCTCCGCCTCGGCCGGGCCGGCGATCCACGACCGGTCGGGCGGCGCCTTCACCGCCTTCAACGCCGGCTATCCGGAGAAGAACCGGCTGCGCAGCACGCGCATCAGCGAACTGACGGTGGAGGGGCTGCGCTTCGACACCGAGTATGTCGAGCCCCCGTCCGGCGGCACGGTCGCGCTGGACCTGACCAGCTCCGTCTATCTGGTCAGCGCCTATGGCGGCGCGGTGGAGGCGGTGCTGCCGCCGGCCGGCCGCGCCAACGGCCATTGGGTGACGATCAAGAAGACCGACGCCTCCGCCAACCTCGTGACCATCCGCGAGACGGACGGGCCGGGGCCGGACGGGCGGATGGTGACCCTGGCCAACCGCTTCGACTTCGCGACGCTGGTCTCCAACGGTGCGGCCTGGTGGGTGGTCGGCGGCAACGCGCTGCCGGGCAACGCCCATTTCCACGACGCCCCCGGCCTGTTCGAGCCGGCGCTGAACCAGACCCTCTACCTCGTCAGCGCCTTCGGCGGCGCGGTGGAGGTGCGGCTGCCGCCGCCGGCCGCCGGCAACGCTGTGGGGCGCACGGTCACCATCAAGAAGTCCGACGTCGGCGGCCTGCCGGTCACCGTCACCCAGCAGGGCGGCGGCGGGCCGGACGGCCAGCCCGTCGCCCTCGCCAGCCGGGGGGAGGCGGTGACCGTCATGTCCAACGGGGCCGGCTGGCACATCCTGGGGCGCTATCCGTGATGACCGAGACGCCGAAGACCTTTCCCCAGTTCGTCCGGACCTGGAACGGGCTGTCCGAGCTCGGCACGCCGCGCCACCACCGGACCATCGCCGGCTGGCTGGAGGCGCAGATGCAGGGCGGAGGCGGCCGCATGCTGCTGATGGCCTTCCGCGGATCCGGAAAATCCACCCTGGTCGGGCTGTTCGCCGCCTGGCTGCTCTACCGCGACCCCAACCGGCGGCTGCTGGTCCTCGCCGCCGACCTGAAGCTGGCGAAGAAGATGGTGCGCAACGTCAAGCGCGTCCTGGAGCGCCACCCCGACACCCGTCACCTGAAGCCGCCGGCGCGGGAGCGCGACCAGTGGGCGGCCGACCAGTTCACCGTGACGCGGCCGATGGAGCTGCGCGACCCGTCGATGATCGCCAGCGGCATCGGCGGCAACATCACCGGCAGCCGCGCCGACGTGGTGATCTGCGACGACGTGGAGGTGCCGCGCAACGCCGACAGCGCCGCCAAGCGGGCCGACCTGCGCGAGCGGCTGGCCGAGCTGGACTATGTGCTGGTGCCGGGCGGCGCCCAGCTCTATGTCGGCACGCCGCACAGCTACTACACCATCTACGCCGACGAGCCGCGGACCGAGGCGGGGGAGAGTGCGCCCTTCCTCGACGGGTTCGCGCGGCTGGTCCTGCCGGTCTATACCGAGGACGCCGCCGGCCGCCGCACCTACGCCTGGCCGCGGCGCTTCGACGAGGCGCACGTCAACCGCATCCGCAAGGCCACCGGCCCGGCGAAATTCACCAGCCAGATGCTGCTGCGCCCGGTGAACACGGTGGAGGGGCGGCTCGACGCCGACCTGCTCGGCCGCTACGACGCCGAGCTCGACTACCGCGAGGCGCTCGGCCGCGCGGTGCTGACGCTGGGCGGGGTGCGGCTGGCCTCGGCCTCCTGCTGGTGGGATCCCGCCTTCGCCCGTCCGCGGGGGAGGGGGCGCCGCCCGGCGATTCCAGCGTCGTCGCCACCGTCTTCGGCGGGGAGGACGGGCGCTTCTACCTGCACCGGGTGCTCTATCTGGCGGTCGATCCCGCCGACCCGGAGACCGAGGCCGAACAGCAGTGCCGGCAGGTCGTCCGCTTCCTGCAGGAGCATCATCTGCCGTCGCTCCATCTGGAGATCAACGGCATCGGCCGCTTCCTGCCCGGCCTGCTGCGCGCCCGGCTCGGCCGGGAGAGGGTGGCCGCCGCGGTGGTGGAGGTGTCGAGCCGGACGCCGAAGGCCCGCCGCATCCTGGAGGCCTTCGACGCCCTGCTGGCCGACCGGCGGCTGCTCGCCCACCGCTCGGTGTGGGAGACGCCGCTGGTCCGCGAGATGCGGGAATGGCGGCCGGACGGCAGCTACACCGGCCGCGACGACGGGCTGGACGCGGTCGCCGGCTGCCTGACCTGCGAGCCCTTCCGCTTCGACCGCGCCGCGGCGGCACCCGACCGCCGCCCCGACTGGCGCCCGGCGGCCCCGCTGGTGGCGCCGGCGCAGTGGGATCCATGAGGTGGTGCGGGCTGCCGCAACCCAGAGTTCAGGACATCAACTTCCGGAGATAGACGATGCACGACACCATCGACCTCGCCTGGTGGATCACGGCGGTCGAGCTGCCGGTCATGGGCGGCCTGTTCTGGCTGATCGTCCGGCTGCGCAGGGACCAGGAAGCCGCGCTGGAGCGGCTCCGGTCGCGGGCCGAGACGGCCCAGATCCAGGTGCGCGAGAGCCTCGCCGCCTACAAGCTGGAGGTCGCCAAGAGCTATGTGTCCGTCGCCACGCTGAAGGACGTGGAACAGCGGCTGACCGACCATCTGCTGCGGATCGAGACCAAGCTGGATCCGGTCCCCGCCCCCTATGGCGACGGGGCGCGGCGCTGACGGCCGGCGGGCGCGCCCGGCGGCCCCGCCCGCGCCGGGGGAGGGTGGCGGCGGCTCAGCCGGCGTGGCGGATCATCGCCTGGTAGATCTTCCACGCGATCTCGACCGAGACGCCGCCGGCGCGCGAGCCGGCGGCCAGCATGCTGGCGCTGGGCTTCAGCGGGACGGCGGTCACGCTCTGGTCGTTGAGCGCGCCGATCGCCGCGAGCGATCCGTCGACGGAGACGCCGGCCGGCGCGTTGTCCTTCGGGAAGGTCATGGCAATTGCGTTCATGGGACAGGTCCTCCAGTGATTGACCCCCCTGCTGCAAGCGAAGTGCCAAGTACGATCGATAGGGGTAACCCCGTATTTCCTGTCGACGGCTGTGATAGTTTGTTACCCGTTGTGACATTCTGTTGGATTTGCCGGGCATCCTGTTGGATATGCCAGGTATCGGGTCCGAACCATACCTGCAAAATGCGCATTCATTTCGCGGGTGCTTTGCAAAATGCAAAGCGTCTGGCCGCCCGCCGCGCATTCGGGTAGTGTCCGCCCGCTCCCCGCCGCGCCCGCCCCGGACGCCTTGTGCAGCGGGGCCGGCAGCGCGAGTGACCCGATGACCGACCGCATCATCTTCCATATGTGCCGCTCCGCGGAGTGGGAGAGCGCCCGCAGCAGCGGCAGCTATCCCGGCTCCTCCCAGGACGCGGCCGACGGCTTCATACATTTCTCGACCGGCTCCCAGGTGGAGGAGAGTGCCGCGAAGCACCGCGCCGGGCAGGACGGGCTGGTCCTGCTGACGGTCGATGCCGCCCGGCTGGGCGACGCCCTGAAGTGGGAGCCGTCGCGCGGCGGCCAGCTCTTCCCCCATCTCTACGGCCCGCTTCCCGTCGCCGCCGTGCTGCGCGCCGATCCGCTGCCGCTCGGCCCCGACGGGCGGCATGTCTTCCCCGCGGGCTTCCGGGACACCGGCTTTTGGGACGTGCAGCCGTGACCGACCTCTTCTCCCTCTCCCGCCCCGTCGTCTTCCTGCTCGATCCGGAACAGGCGCACGGCCTGACCATCCGCGCCCTCAGGGCGGGGGTGGTTCCCATGGGCCGCAACAGCGACGACCCGGTCCTGCGCACCCGCGTCTGCGGGCTGGACTTCGCGAACCCGATCGGCATGGCCGCCGGCTTCGACAAGAACGCCGAGGTGCTGGACCCGATGCTGCGCATGGGCTTCGGCTTCGTCGAGGCCGGCAGCGTCACGCCGCGTCCGCAGCCGGGCAACCCGCGCCCCCGCCTGTTCCGCCTGGTGGAGCAGGAGGCGGTGATCAACCGCATGGGCTTCAACAACGAGGGGCTGGAGCCCTTCGCCGCCCGGCTCGCCGCCCGCCGCGCCGATCCGCGGCGCCGCCCCGGCATCGTCGGCGCCAACCTCGGCAAGAACAAGGATACGGTGGAGGCCGCCGACGACTATGTGCTGGGCGTGCGCCGGCTGGCGCCGCTGGCCGACTATCTGGTCGTCAACGTCTCCTCGCCCAACACGCCGGGCCTGCGCGCCCTGCAGGGACGCGATCCGCTGCGCACGCTGCTCGGCCGGGTGCTCGACGCCCGCGGCGAGTGCCGGCTGGAGCGGGTGCCGCCGCTGTTCCTGAAGATCGCGCCCGACCTGACGGACGAGGACAAGGCCGACATCGCCGCCGTCGCGCTGGAGTCGGGGATCGACGGGCTGATCGTCTCCAACACCACCATCACCCGCCCGCCGGAGATCCCGGAGCCGGTGCGCAACGAGGCCGGCGGCCTGTCCGGCCGGCCGCTGTTCGGCCCCTCCACCGCCGTGCTGAAGGAGATGTACGCGCTGACCGGCGGCAGGCTGCCGCTGGTCGGGGTGGGCGGCGTCTCCTCCGGCGCCGACGCCTACGCCAAGATCCGGGCCGGCGCCTCGCTGGTGCAGTTCTACTCGGCACTGGTCTATGGCGGTCCCGGGCTGGTGCAGCGGATGAAGACGGAACTGGCCGGCCTGCTGCGCCGCGACGGCTTCGCCTCCGTCGCCGAGGCGGTCGGGGCGGACCACCGGTGACGCGCGGACGGAATTAACCGGACGGCAACCCGGCCGCGACAGGGTCGGCAGCGGAAGGGAGGCCCCTCGCATGACCATCCTGACGCACATCGTCTATGCCCTGGCCTACGCGATCGCCGGCCTGTCGGTCGGGGCGGTGCTGCCCTATCTGCGGCCGGAGGGCGACGCCCTGACCGGCTGGCTCGCCGGTGCCCTGATCGTCCTGGCCGGCGCGCTGGTCCATGAGACCGTCACCCGGCTGGAGCGCGAGCGGATCGCCCGCGACCGCCTGCGCCGTCTGGAGGAGAGGGTGGAGGCGCTGGCCGGGGAGGCCGCCCGGACGCCGCCGGCCGCGGCGGAGGGCGACCGCTACGACGCGGTGATGCAGGAGGTGAAGCTCCTCCAGTCGCTGGTCGCCCGGCTGACCGAGCGCCGGGCTCCCCGCCCGCCGGCCGCCGCGGCCGAGCGCCGTCCGCCGGACAGCGGCGAGGCCGCCCTGCCGCCGCAGGCTCCCCCCGCGCCGCCGGCCGCCCCCCGATGGCGGCTCCAATGAATGACGCGCGGGTGCTGGATACGGTGCGCGACGCATTGCGCGCCGACCGCATCGACATCTATCTCCAGCCCATCGTCAGCCTGCCCCAGCGCAAGCACCGCTTCTACGAGGTGTTCTCCCGCGTGCGGGCGGCCGACGGCCAGCAGATCATGCCCGACCGCTATCTGGCCATCGCCGGGCGGGAGGGGCTGATCGCCACCATCGACAATCTGCTGCTCGTCCGCTGCATCCAGCTGATCCGCGAGACGGAGCGGCGCCAGCACGCCATCGGCTTCTTCTCCAACATCTCGGCCGCGACGCTGTCGGACGCCGAGTTCATGAAGCACTTCCTCAAGATGATGGCGCAGAACCAGGCGCTGGTGCCGAAGCTGGTGTTCGAGCTGGGGCAGGCGGACCTGCGCGCCGGCGGGGCGGTCACCATGGGCATCCTGCAGCAGCTCGCCCGCCTCGGCTTCCATTTCTCGATGGACCAGGTCACCGACCTCGACCTCGACATCGAGTCGCTGCAGCGGCACGAGTTCCGCTATGTGAAGCTGGACCGCGCGCTGGTGCTCGACCCCGCCCTGACCGACCGGGTGATCGACCTGCGCCGCCGGCTGGGGGCGGAGGGCATCGACCTGATCGTCGAGAAGATCGAGACCGAGACCCAGCTCGTCGAGATCCTCGACATCGGCTTCGACTTCGGCCAGGGCTTCCTGTTCGGCGAGCCGCGCCTGTCGCGCAAGCCGGGGTGAGCCCGGCGCCGCATGCGGTTGACAAGCTCCCCGCGGCGGCCGAGAGTCGGGCCATGATCAACCGCACGGCCCTCACCACCGCGACTACCACCACCACCGCCTTCGGCGGGCGGGGGAGTGGTCGCGCGCCGGACTGACGCGCCGTCGCCCCCGGATGCCCCGCCGATCACGGACGGGGCGTCTCGCCAAGACCTCCCCGCTCCATCGACGGACGCCCGCCGCCAAGGAAGGAGAGTCTCTTGGAACATCCGTTGTCCCCCGCCGCGCCGTCTCCCCGGCGCGCTCCGCAGGCCGGACGCCGGCACCGCCGCCCGGGTCTTCGGGCGCGAGAGTTGCCATGACGACACGCCCGCCCGACGAAGAGGCCGGGCCGGCGAGTGCCGGCTTGCTTGACAGCCCGCCATCGCCCATTAGAAGTTTCGCGTTCCCGGCCGTTGACCGGGAGGAATGCAACACAGTCAGAATGGTGACTTCGGTGACGTCCAACATCGCCATCACGCTGCCGGACGGCAGTGTGCGGGAGTTCGACCGGCCGGTGACGGGGCTCGAGATCGCCTCGTCGATCGGTCCGCGCCTTGCCAAGGATGCGCTTGCCGTCAAGATCGACGGCGAGGTGAAGGACCTCACCACCACCGTCGCGACCAATGCCCGCATCGAGATCGTCACGCGCAACCATCCGGACGCGCTGGAGGTGATCCGCCACGACGCCGCCCATGTGCTGGCCGACGCGGTGCAGAAGCTCTATCCCGGCACGCAGGTCACCATCGGCCCGGCGATCGCCAGCGGCTTCTATTACGACTTCGCCCGCGACGAGCCCTTCACGCCCGAGGACCTCGAGAAGATCGAGGCCAAGATGCGCGAGATCGTGGCGAAGGACATCCCCATCGTCCGCGAGGTGTGGAGCCGCGACGAGGCCGTCGCCTACTTCAAGAAGCTCGGCGAGCTTTACAAGGCCGAGCTGATCGAGGCGATCCCCGCCGACCAGGACATCAGCATCTACCGGCAGGACGACTGGCTCGACCTCTGCCGCGGCCCGCACGCCCCGACGACCGGCAAGGTCGGGCAGGGCTTCAAGCTGACCAAGGTGGCCGGCGCCTACTGGCGCGGCGACAGCCGCAACCCGATGCTCCAGCGCATCTACGGCACCGCCTGGCGCGACGAGAAGGAGCTGAAGGCCTACCTGCACCAGCTCGAGGAGGCGGAGAAGCGCGACCATCGCCGCCTCGGCAAGGAGCTCGACCTCTTCCACGTCCAGGAGGAGGCGGTCGGCTCGGTGTTCTGGCACCCCAAGGGCTGGACGCTGTTCCGCACGCTGGAGACCTATATCCGCACCAAGCTGCAGGGGGCCGGCTATGTCGAGGTGAAGACGCCGCAGCTCATCGACAGCTCGCTGTTCAAGGCCTCGGGCCACTGGGACATGTATGGCGACAACATGTTCAAGGTCTCGGCCGACGACGGCGAGAAGATGCTGGGCATCAAGCCGATGAACTGCCCCGGCCATGTCCAGATCTTCAAGCATGGCCTGCGCTCCTACCGCGACCTGCCGATCCGCATGGCCGAGTTCGGCGCCTGCCACCGCAACGAGCCGTCGGGCGCGCTCCACGGCATCCTGCGCGTGCGCGCCTTCACCCAGGACGACGCCCATATCTTCTGCACGGAGGATCAGGTCCCGACCGAGGCGGCGGAGTATTTCAAGCTCCAGCTCGGCGTGTACAGGGATCTGGGCTTCGACAAGATCGCGGTGAAGCTGGCGCTGCGCCCCGACGTCCGCGCCGGGTCCGACGAGACCTGGAACCGCGCCGAGGACGGGCTGCGCCAGGCCCTGCGCTCGGCCGGGCTGGAGTTCGAGGAACTGCCGGGCGAGGGCGCCTTCTACGGCCCGAAGGTGGAGTTCCACCTGACCGACGCCATCGGCCGGACCTGGCAGTGCGGCACGCTGCAGCTCGACTTCGTCCTGCCCGAGCGGCTCGACGCCACCTACATCGGCGAGGACGGGGCGAAGCACCGGCCGGTGATGCTCCACCGCGCCATCCTCGGCTCGCTGGAACGCTTCATCGGCATGCTGATCGAGCATTACGCCGGCAAGTTCCCGCTCTGGCTGGCCCCGGTGCAGGCGGTGGTGACCACCATCACCAACGAGGCCGACGGCTATGCCGCCGAGGTCGCGGCCCTGCTGAAGCGCAAGGGTGTGCGGGTCCAGCTCGACGTCCGGAACGAGAAGATCAATCTCAAGGTGCGCGAGCACAGCCTGCAGAAGGTGCCCGTGATGCTCGTGGTCGGCAAGCGCGAGGCCGAGGAGAGGACCGTCGCGATGCGTGTCCTCGGCGGCAAGGATCAGGAAGTGCTTGCCCTCGACGACGCCGTCACTAAACTCATGCAGGAGGCGCGCTCCCCCGCCGGGGATGCCGCTTTCGATTCGCCGTTTTAACCCGGCCGCGCCGGAGCGGGCCAATCCCGGATCACCCGCCGGGACTGGCGGCTTCGGCCGGTCTTTAGTCATGGAGAAGCGTCCATAGCCAGGATTCCGTCAGAAGCCGCCCCGACCCGCGATGGACCGCGGGTGAATCGGGAGATCACGGCCCGTTCCGTCCGTCTCGTCGGCGCTGACGGCGAGATGGTGGGTGTCGTATCGTTGCGCGATGCGCTGCTGGCTGCCGAAGAGGCCGGCCTCGACCTCGTCGAGGTGGCCGCCCAGGCCGACCCGCCCGTCTGCAAGATCCTCGACTATGGCAAGTTCAAGTACGAGGCTCAGAAGAAGGCGGCCGAAGCGCGCAAGAAGCAGAAGATCATCGAGGTCAAGGAGATCAAGCTCCGGCCGAACATCGATGACAACGACTACGACGTGAAGATGCGCGCCGCCCGCCGTTTCCTGGAGGAGGGCGACAAGGTCAAGGTGACCATGCGTTTCCGCGGCCGTGAGATGGCGCACCAGGATCTGGGCATGAATGTGCTGGTCCGCGTGCGCGATGCGCTGGACGATCTGTCGAAGGTCGAGCAGATGCCCAAGCTCGAAGGCCGGCAGATGGTGATGGTGCTCGCGCCGCGCTGACCGGCACCGGTGCCGTGACAGGGTGTTGAGACGAAAAAAGCCCGCCGCTCCGGCGGGCTTTTTTCGTATGCGGTGAGCGGCTGCGGAGATCGGCGGGTGCGGCCGCGCAACCGGTTGCGCCTGCATGCGGAGTCTGCCCCACTTAACCCCGCCGGTTGAGGAACCCCCTCTTCCGGCAAACCGAAAGGAGGGGACGCGCTTGAGTTCGTTCCTCAAGTGGATCCGCCGCTTCTGGTTCAGGGTGAAGTTGGAGTTCGAGGCCGGCTTCAACCAGGACCAGGATCGGTAGGTCCGACAGGGTGGGCCCGGGAAACCGGCTCCACCTTCAGGGAACGGAAGGCGCGTCACCTCCTTGCCGGCCAGACTACCACCGGGCCGGCGTTTTTCAACACCGGGGCGGCGGCTCAGTCGATCACCTCCTCGACTTCTCAGTCGATCAACTCCTCGACTTCGCGGATGCGGCCGTTGTCCACCATGAACTGCACCAGCTCCGGCCGCTGCCGGCCATAGGCGTGGTGGCGGGCGCGCACCGCCTGCACGAGGTCGCCGCCGCGGCCCAGCATCTGGTCGGCGAACTCGATCATCCGCAGGTTCGGCCAGGCCTTGTGGCGGATCGCCACCACCGCCTCCATCGCGTCGGCGGCCGGCCGGTCCGGCCGGGCCTGGGCGAGGATCATGGTCAGCGCCGCGGTGGAGCGCGAGATGCCGGCATGGCAGTGGACCAGCAGGTGGGCGCAGGCCTCCGGCTCGGCCATCAGGTCGCGGCCGAAGGCCAGGATGCGCTCGACATCCTCCTTCTCGGGCGTCACCTGACCCGGGGTCGGGTCGATGATGTCGTGGAAGCGCAGCTCCAGCCGCTCATGCTCGCCATAGGCGCCGAAGGCGGTGGGTTCCGGATGGTCGGGGTCGAGGATGGAGAGCACATGGCTGACCCCGGTCCCGCAGAAGCCGGTCAGCTCCTCGATGCCGCAGACGGTCAGGCGGAAGGGAAGGAAGTCGCGGGCCATGGCTCTCTCTGTGTCCGGAGTGCGGGGCGGTGGGCGGGGAGCCCCGGAAGGGCAGCCGCGTCAAAAGGACGCGACTGTCCCCATTGGTACCCAGTATGGCCGGACCGTCAACCGGCCGGCCAGCGGGGCACCCATGTCCTTTGCCGCTCCGGCGCCTGCTCCGGCGATATCCTTGCCGCCGCCGGCACCCGTCACAGCACGTTGAACAGATACAGCAGGATGATGACGGGAATGGGAATCCCGACCAGCCAAAGAAGAATCCCCCGCATGGCACGCTCCTTCCGTTGGGTGTGGCGGGCCGGTGGTGCCGGCCGCTCTCACCTCCCATAACGGATCAAGCGCAAGTTCGTTGCCGGGGGTCCTCCGGAAGGTGGGGGACTCCTCCGATCACGCCTCGTCCCGCCCGTCCGGTCCGGGCTCCTCCGGGCCGGATGGCGCCGCACCGCCCCCCGCTTCCGGCGCCTGCACCTCCGGTGCCCGCACCGGGGCCGGCCGCGGGCGGGGGGCCCGCATCTTCTTCAGCAGCAGCGAGAAGGGTTTCATCGCCCGGTCGAAGATGGCCGGGTCCTCCTCCAGCCGCGACAGCAGGAAGGCGCCGGCCTCCAGCGTGGAGACGCTCTCCCGCCGCGGCTCGCGGCGCGCCTGCCCGTAGAGGGAGCGGAACTCCGGGTTCAGCACGATGCGCCGGCACTTCAGCAGCCACGCGTTGCGCCACCACAGGCTCTTGGCCTGGCTCCAGGTGCCGTCCAGCACGATGACGCCCTCCAGGTCGGCCAGCACCGCGTCGCTGTCCTTCTGCGGCTTGCCGGCCTTGTCCACCACGGCGACGTCGCTCTTGAAGCCGCCCTCGCCCGGCTTGGCGGAGCCGAGATAGAGGACGCCCCAGCGCTTGTAGTCGACCTCGCGGCCGAGGATGCGCTTCAGGTTCGACCAGCTCAGCCCGACCTTCAGGGCGGAGTTGGGGAACAGCAGATGCATCATCTGCGCGGTGCCCAGAAGCTCCCGCTTTTCCTGCGGATGCTGGAGGATCAGCAGGAAGCGGCTGGTCTCGATCGGCTCCACTGCCTCGCAGACGCACAGATGCACAGGTTTAAGGCAGGTGGGGCAGGGCTCGGCGTTCATGGGGGTAAGCAATCCTTGGCGGCGGTTCGCCGGAAATATGGGTTGGAACGGCGCGGAAGGGAACCACATCCGAAGCGCGTCCGGATCGGGACGGCGGGTGTCGGGGCACATCCTCCCTCCGGGACCGCGGCGCATAAACCCTTTGTAGACCATTGCCGGTGTCTGATGGAGGCAGAGGCGGTGGTTTTCGTGATCTGGATCACTGCTGGCCTGGAACTTGCGTGTCACGCTGCCAGGCATAGGAAACGGGTAGAGGGCCGAGTGCGGCCGACCGGGCCGCATCGTACGTCTTCCCGACTGCGAGAAGGAGACCCGCCATGCTGCCCGCTCATCTGGCCGCCAGCTTGCTGAAGCAACGCCGCGAGGCCGAGGCCGCGGAGTTCGCGCGGCAACTGCCCCTTCACACCGAGTATCCCGCCTGGCCGTCCGACCGGGACGAGGCGCCGCGGGACGACGATGCCGGGTTCGCCCGCCGCGAGCCGGACTGGACCACCAACTACTGAGGTGGTTCTCCTCCCGCCGCGGACCGGCCCCGCAAGGCGCCGGACCGCCGGGACTCATCCGAAGCGCAGCCACCTGCACGCTCGGCGCAAAGGCAAGGCGCATGGGCAAGACGCACGGCGGCAAGACGCACGGCGCAAAAGCAAAGCGCCCCGGTCGGACCGGGGCGCTTTTTCGTTCGGCGGCCTCCTTTGCGGGAGGTTTGGCCGGTGTCGACGGGGCCGGTGTCGACGGGCCCGGTATCGACGGGCCCGGTATCGACGGGCCCGGTATCGACGGGATTGGCGTCAGCGGGTCTGCTGGATCGCCGAGAGCAGCCAGTTGCCGCCGCGCGAGCGGGCGAAGGTCCACAGCTCGGTGACCTCGACCGGGCGGCTCGGATCGCCCTCGACGACGCGGCCGGTCGCCCGCTCCACCATCGTGTCGATGATCGAGAAGCGCATCGCCACCGTGGCGTACTCCATCGCCCCTTCGCGCCAGGCCTCGGCCAGATCGCCCTGCAGCAGGCGGGGGTCCGACACGCGGTTGACGATGCCGCGGCTGCTGTTCTGCGCCAGATCGCCGGCGAAGTAGGACACCATCTCCGGCGTCGCGAGCTGGCGCAGCGCGTTCAGATCCTCCTGCCCATAGGCGGCCTGGACCTGCCCCAGCAGGCGTTCGAACGCATCGAAGTCGGCGGGCTGCACGCCCAGCTCGTCCCGAGGCTGGCCGGGGGCGCCGCCGGGGCCGCTCCCACCCAGGGGGCCGCCACCCAGGGGGCCGCCACCCAGAGGATTGTAGCGCACGTCGGCCGGATCGCGGTTCAGCGTGGCGGGACCGCCGGCATAGGCCGGGCCGGCGCCGCCCATCGCGCCGGCCGGCTGGCCGGAGCGGTTGCGGAAGAAGCGGATGGCCAGCCTGACCAGGAAGACGATCAGCAGGACCTGCAGCAGGAAGCCGAGGATCCCGGCGAAGCTGCCCAGCCCGTCGAAGAAGCCGCCGCCGAACAGCATGGCGCCGATGCCGGCGCCGATCAGCCCGCCCATCAGGCCGGACATGAACCCGCCGCCGCGGAAGAAGCCGCCGGACTGGGCGGGCGCCTGGGTCGGCGCCGTCGGGCGCTGCATGCCCGGCTGCTGCGCCGGCGCCATCGACCGCTCCATCGGGGCGGCGGTGCTCGGGGCGGTGTTGGTCGGGGGCGGCGCGGAGTAGGTCTTGCTGCCGCGGCTGCCGGACGAGCTGCTGCTGCCGGCGCGGGCGTCGGCGGTGCCGGCGGCCAGGGCGACGCAAAGGGCGACCGCGACGGCGGTCAGGGCACGGGCCGGGCTGCGCGCGGCGGAATGCGAAGATCGGGGTCGGTCAGTCATGTGCGTTGATCATACTAGCCATCTGGTCCGGGTTGCCCTGACAGATGGGGGTGCCGGTGGCCCGCTTGAAGAGGGGGTGGCGCGGAAATCGACCGTGCGCCGCCGCTCAGGCCGATTTCGCCAGCCGGTCCGCCGGCTGCCGCACCGCCATCAGGGCCTGGGCCGTCGCGGCGGGCAGTCCCCAGTCGACCGGACCCCAGGCGCGCCGCCGCGCCGCGATCTGCAGGCGGCAGTCCCGCGAGCAGTAGAGGGGCGCCGGCCCCCGGTTGGAGGTGCGTTTGAACGGCCGGCCGCAGCAGGCGCAATAGAGCGTGGTCATGGTGCGTTTCCTCCCGGCCGCCCGGCCGGCCATTGGTCTGGCCGTGCCGGTCTCCGCGACCGGTTTTTCTGTATTTCGGGTGGGGTTATTCTCGCGCCGCGGGCGGTTCGTCGCCAGCCATCAAAAGGCATAAGCCGGCGTCATCCCCTGACCTTCCGTACAGTGGTGACGGAGGAAACTGTTGCAAGGGCAACGACTTGCCTCCGGCAGCCGGACCGGCCGCGACGATTCGCCGCTGCGGCCGCGGCCGCCCCGGCTTCCCCCGGGATTCCGCCGGATTTCGGCCGCTTTTCCCTTCCATCTTGAGCGCGGCCACCCACATGCAGGGGCCCGGCCCGGCGAATGAAGCCGGGTGAACGCACAAGACGAAAGAAGGAAAGGTTGATGCGGCTGTCGACGATCCGCGCATTCCTGCAGACCGAAGCCTCCGGCGGTGTCCTCCTGATGATCGCCTCCGCGGCGGCTTTGATCTGGGCCAACTCCGCCGCGGCGCCGCTTTATCAGACGATCCTCGACCTTCCCCTCGCCGTGACTGCCGGCGGGGTGGGCATCGACAAGCCGATTCTGCTGTGGATCAACGACGGACTGATGGCGATCTTCTTCCTGCTGGTCGGGCTGGAGATCAAGCGCGAGGTGATGGAGGGCGAGCTGTCCTCCCGCTCCAAGGCGATGCTGCCGGGCATCGCGGCGACGGGTGGCATGGTGGTCCCGGCGCTGATCTATGCCGCCTTCACCTGGAACACGCCGGGCGCCCTGCAGGGCTGGGCGATCCCCGCGGCGACCGACATCGCCTTCGCGGTCGGCGTGCTGGCCCTGCTGGGGCGCGGCGTGCCCGCCAGCCTGCGCGTCTTCCTGCTGGCGCTGGCGATCATGGACGATCTCGGCGCCATCCTGATCATCGCCGTCTTCTACAGCCACGGGCTGGAGCCGCTGGCGCTGGCGCTGGCGGCGGTCGCCGGGCTCGGGCTGGCGTTGCTCAACCGGTCCGGCGTGCGGTCGCTGGCGCCCTACCTGCTGCTCGGCCTCGTGCTGTGGGTGTGCGTGCTGAAGTCGGGCCTCCACGCCACGCTGGCCGGAGTCGCCCTGGCCTTCGCCATTCCCCTGCGCGAGGGCAGGGAGGACGAGGAGAAGGCGCCGCTGAACCGGCTGGAGCATGCGCTGCATCCGTGGGTGGCCTTCTTCATCATGCCGGTCTTCGCGCTGGCCAATGCGGGCGTCCCGCTCGACGGCATCACTCCGGCCAGCCTGGCCGAACCGATCCCGATCGGCATCCTGCTCGGCCTGTTCGTCGGCAAGCAGGCCGGCGTCGGCTTCGCGGTGTGGCTGACGGTCCGGCTTGGACTGGCGCCGCTGCCTGCCGGGGCGAGCTGGGTGCAGTTCTACGGCGTGGCCGTCCTGACCGGCATCGGCTTCACCATGAGCCTGTTCATCGGCACGCTCGCCTTCTCCGATCCGGAGCATGCGGTGGCGGTGCGGCTCGGCGTGCTGTCGGGGTCGCTGCTGTCCGCCCTGCTCGGCTACGTCATCCTGCGGGCGGCGGCGGTGCGTTCTCCCGCGAGGGTGGTGGGCACCGGCCGCTGAGGCCCCCCGCGGGATCGGCGGGAGAATCGGCCATGGGCGAGGAACCGCAACGCTCCTGGACGGTTGAACGGAAGACCAGGAGCCCCATCCGCCCCATCTGAAGGCAACCCTCCGGCAGAGAGGCCCGACGTCATGCATACAACCAGCACGCGCCGCGCGCCCGTCACCGGCCAGCCGGCTCCCTCCGCCGAACCGCCGGAGGCCGGGATCGACCTGCAGAGGCTGGAGCGGCTGCGCCGTCTTGCCCGCCTGATGGACAGCCGCTGGCACATCCCCGGCACCCGCATCCCCATCGGACTCGACGGGATCGCCAGCATCGTCCCGGTGGCCGGCGATACCGTGACCGCGGCGGTCTCCGCCTACATCCTCCTGGAGGCCGCCCGCTTCGGCCTGCCGGCGAGCCTGCTGGCCCGCATGGGCTTCAACGTCGCGGTCGACTGGGCGGTCGGCAGCATCCCGGTGCTCGGCACGATCTTCGACATCGGCTTCAAGGCCAACCGCATGAACCTGAACCTGCTGCACGAGCATCTGGAGCAGCGGCTGGCCGGCGGCCGGCGGTAGGGCGGGACGGGGAACGCCGGCATCCAGGCTTGACCTGCATCAAGGAGAGCCCGCGGCGGGTGCGGCACTCTGCCGCCCATGAACGCGATCACGCCCCGTCCGGCTTCCGCCCGGTCCCTCGACGCCGCCCTGCTCGCCAAGTATGACGGGCTTCGGGTGCCCCGCTACACCAGCTATCCGACGGCGCCGCACTTCTCGGCGGCCGTGGGACCCGGGCAGTACGAGGGGTGGCTCGCCGCCATCGCTCCGGGGCAGAGCGGGTCGCTCTACCTGCATGTGCCCTTCTGCCAGTCGATGTGCTGGTACTGCGGCTGCCACACCAAGATCGTCGCGCGCTACGCCCCGATCGCCGAGTATCTCGCCCACCTGCGCCGCGAGATCGGGATGGTCGCCGACCGCATCCCCGGCCGGCTGACGGTGCGCCACATCCATTTCGGCGGCGGCACCCCGACCATGATGGTGCCCGACGATTTCGAGGAGCTGATGGAGCTGCTGCGCCAGCGCTTCGACGTCGTGCCGGAGGCGGAGATCGCGGTGGAGATCGATCCCCGCACCCTGACCGAGTCGATGGCCAGGGCGCTCGGCCGCTCCGGCGTCAACCGCGCCTCGCTCGGCGTGCAGGACTTCGACCAGACGGTCCAGGAGGCGATCAACCGCATCCAGCCGCGCGAGATGACGGAGCGGGCGCTCGCCTGGCTGGCCGCCGCCGGCATCACCAGCGTGAACCTGGACCTGATGTACGGGCTGCCCCACCAGTCGGTGGAGAGCGTCACCCGGTCCGCCGCCATCGCGCTGGAGATGAAGCCCGACCGGCTGTCGGTCTTCGGCTATGCCCATGTCCCCTGGATGAAGACCCACCAGAAGAAGATCGACGAGTCGGTGCTCGCCGACACGCTCGGCCGGTGGGAGCAGTTCGCCGCCATTTCCGACACGCTGACGGCGGCGGGCTACGAGGCCATCGGGCTCGACCATTTCGCCCGGCCGGACGACGAGCTGGCGGTCCTGCAGTCGGAAGGCCGCCTCGCCCGCAACTTCCAGGGCTACACCACCGACGATGCGGAGGTCCTGCTCGGCTTCGGCGCGTCGGCCATCGGCGCCCTGCCGCAGGGCTATGTGCAGAACGCGGTGCCCTTCGACCAGTATGCCAAGGCGATCGACGCCGGCCAGCTGCCGACCGGCAAGGGCTTCGCGCTCGACGACGAGGACCGGCTGCGCCGCGACATCATCGTCCGGCTGATGTGCGACCTGTCGGTCGACGTCGGGGACGTCGCGGCGGAGCATGGCCGCGACCCGGCGATGTTCGATGCGGAGCTCGCGGCCATGGGGGATCTCGTCGCCGACGGCGTGGCGGTGGTGGAAGGCCGGCGGGTCCATGTGCCGGAGTCCGCCCGGCCGCTGATGCGCATCGTCGCCGCCCGCTTCGACAGCTACCTCTCCACCGGGGCCGGGCGGCACAGCCGGGCCGTCTGACCGTCTCCATCCGCGCGGCGGGGCAGGCAGCGGGAGCTGGGCCGGCCGGCCCGGTCCCCGCTGCGATTGTTGTGATCGGACGAATAAACTTCTCCGTCCTGCCGGCTTTATCCTGCCGCCTGGAACCTCTAGATCTGGGTTCATCGCCGACGCACCGACGTCGGCAGACAAATCGAACCAACCGGAAGCCGCTTCGCCGTCGGACGCCATGATGTCCGGGGACAGGAGGCGCTTTCCCCGAAGATCAAGAGGATACAGCCATGTTCGCACGCACCGTCGCCGCCCTGACCCTTGCCGCCGCCGCCTTCGCCGCCGCCCCGGCGCTCGCCGCCGAGACGGCGACGCTCGACGGCCTGCTGGCCGAGACGAAGGCCGCCGCCGCCGCCGCCACCTCCGTGGACAGCGAGCGCACCCAGCGCACCATGGCCACCATCTCCCTGGGGGTCGCCGAGTCCCTGGCCCGCGAGGGCAAGGAGGCGGGCGCGCTGTCCCACCTGAACTATGCCCGCGGCCAGCTCGGCCTGCTGCCGGTCGTCAAGGGCCCGCTGTCGGTCGCCGAGCGGTAACCCCCGCCGCCCTGCGCCGTGACGGAGGCCTCCCCCGGGTCCGGACCCGCGGGAGGCTTCCTCCGTTCCGCGGGCTCTCCCCGCCGGGTCTCCCGACCGGGTCTCCCTCTGGCCTTCTTTTGACAAATCGGCGACAGTGGGTCCGGATACCGCGCAGCGGTGCGGCAACGTGACGGACTGGCGATGATCACGCTCTACACCTTCGGATCGCCCAACGGGCGCAAGGCCTCGATCCTGCTGGAGGAGCTGGGGCTGAGCTACAAGGTGCACAAGGTCGATCTGGTGGCCGGCGACAACAAGCTGCCGGACTATCTGGCGCTGAGCCCCATCGGCAAGATGCCGGCGGTCCTGGAAGAGCTGCCGGGCGGCAAGAGGCGCCGGCTGTTCGGTTCGGGCGCCATCATGCTGCACTATGCCGAGCGCACCGGCCGCCTGATCCCCGAGGATGTGGACGAGCGGGCGGAGGGCCTGAGCTGGTTCATGCTGGGCATCAGCGACCTCGGCCCCACCTCGGTCGACATGCTGCGCTTCTCGATGCGGGCGCCGGAGAAGTTCCCCTACGCCATCGACCTCTTCAAGGGCGAGCTGATGCGCTGCTACACGGCGCTCGACGACCGGCTGGGCGAGGTCGAGTATCTGGCCGGCGCCTATTCCATCGCCGACATCGCTGCTTCCCCTTCATCGCGGCGGCGGCGGTGGCGGGCGGCGGGCTGCTCGACCGCTTCCCCAACCTGGAAGCGCTGGCACGACCTCGTGGCGGCGCGGCCGGCGGTGCAGCGGGGGATGGCGGTTCCCGAATAGGCGGTTGCACGCCATACTCATTCCAATGACGCCCGCGCGGGCCAATCCCGAAATGCCGTTCCGGCAGCAACGAAACCGTTAGAGACATGCCCATCATCAACCGAATCGCCGACTTCCAGGCGGACATGACCGCGTGCGCGACATCATGCCCATCCGGAGCTGGGTACGAGGAGCACCGGACTTCCGAGCTGGTGGCGACCAGGCTCGCCGGGTCGGGATCGAGGTCCACCGCGGCATCGCCGGCACCGGCGTCGTCGGCACCTTGCGCGGGCAGGGCGGCGGCACCCGCGCCATCGGCCTGCGCGCCGACATGGACGCGCTCGCCATCGGAGGCCAACGACTTCGACCATGCCTCGCGCCATCCCGGCAAGATGCACGCCTGCGGCCATGACGGCCACACCACCATCCTGCTGGGCGCCGCCCGCTATCTGGCGGAGCGCGCAACTTCGACGGCATCGTCCACTTCATCTTCCAGCCGGCCGAGGAGGGGCAGGCCGGCGGGCGCAGGATGATCGAGGAAGGGCTGTTCGAGCGGTTCGACTGCGAGCAGGTCTACGGCCTGCACAACTGGCCGGAGCTGCCCGGCAGGATCGCCGTGCATCCCGGCCGGTGATGGCCGCCGCCGACCATTTCGAGATCACGGTGGCCGGGCAGGGGGCGCATGCCGCCATGCCGCACGCGCGGCGTCGACCCGGTGCTGGTCGCCGCCCACATCGTCACCGCCGCGCAGAGCCTGATCAGCCGCGGCACCAACCCGGCCGACAGCGCCGTCGTCTCTCCATCGAGGCGGGCACGGCCTTCAACGTCATCCCCGACAGCGCCGTGCTGCGCGGCACCGTGCGCACCTTCTCGGAGGAGACGCAGGCCCGCATCCGCGAGCAGTTCGACCGCATCGTCACCAACACCGCCGCGGCCTTCGGCGCGACGGCGGCGCTCGACTACCGCCCCGGCTATCCGCCGACCGTCAACACCGAGCCGGAGGCGCGCGTCGCCGCCGCGGTGGCCGCCAGGGTGGTGGGGGAGGACAACGTGGTCTGGGCGCCGCCCCGACCATGGCGGCGGAGGATTTCGGCTACATGCTGAAGGAGCGGCCGGGCGCCTATGTCTGGCTCGGCCATGGCGGGCACCGCGGGCCGTCCTGCCGGCTGCACAACCCGAACTACGATTTCAACGACGAGATCCTGGCCACGGGCGCCAGCTATTTCGCCTCGCTGGTCGAAACCATCCTGCCCCGGAGAGCCTGATCCCGATGCCGCGCCTCCCCGTCGCTCCGCTGCTTGCCCTCGGCGCCGCCCTGTTCCTGGCGACCGCCTGTCAGACGACGTCTGCGGACCGGGCGGGGGGAGGCAACCTGCTGCCGGCCGACGCCGCGCCCGGCACCTACTGGTCGGGCGAGCACAGCCAGGCGGCCGAGCGCGCCTATGTCGTCGCCCGCACCCCGGCGACTGGACGGAGCTGTGGGCGCGCGTCGGGCAGGAGGCGCCGTCCTCCCTGCCGTCCGACCGCATGGCGGTGGCGGTCTTCATGGGGCCGCGCGACACCGCCGGCTATGCCGTGTCGATCGACCGCGCGCAGGTCCAGGGCGGCGACCTCGTCATCGGCTACCGCGAGCAGGTTCCCGGCCCCGCCCAGGTCGTCGCCCTCGTCCGCACCAGCCCCTACGCCGTGCGCCTCCTGCCCAAGACGGACGGCGCGCCGAAGTTCCAGCGCGAAAAGTAGGCCGCCCGCCGGCCATCCGCCCGGTCAGGAGCGGCCGTGGGTCGGCTGTCAACGGGCCTGGGTCCTGTTGCCATAGCCTCGATCAAAGGTTGGCGTAGGCTTGCTGATCCGCTTCGCTGTTCCATTCCATGAAGCAGCGGAAGGGATCATGTGCCTGTTCCGAAGAGGCCTTCGTCAGCACGACGCGGCCACCTCGATGTTGTAGGCGATCTCGTCTCCGCCCCGCAGGCCGAGCGCACGGCGGACGGCCAACGGAATGGTTGTTCGGGCTTTGCCGGAGAGTCTGCTCGTGATCATGGGACATCCATGAGGGGGCATCCATAAGACGGACTACCGCCACAGTCACGAAATCCCTACGACCGTCAAGCCGTCCGTTCACCGCCGCAGCGTCACCCGCGCGTCGAGCGCGTCCTGCAGCCCGTCGCCCAGCAGGTTGACCGCCACCACCGTCAGGAAGATCAGCAGCCCGGCCACACCGCCAGCAGCGGGGCGGCGCTCACCAGCTCCTGCGCGTTGGTCAGCATGTTGCCCCAGGAGGGCAGCGGCGGCTGGATGCCGAGGCCGAGGAAGCTCAGCACCGACTCCAGCAGGATGGTGTTGCCGACCGTCAGCGTCGTCGCCACCACCGCCGGCCCGGCGACGTTGGGCAGGATGTGGGTCAGCATGATCCGCCGGCCGCTCGCCCCCAGCGCCACCGCGGCGCGGGCATAGTCGCGCCGCCGCGCCGACAGGGTGGCGCCGCGCACCAGCCGCGCCACCGTCGTCCAGCCGAACAGCGCCACCAGCGCCACGATGCGCAGCAGGCTGGCATTCTCCGATCCCACGAGGTCCGCCGGCAGGCCGAGCCGTGTCGGGTCGATGGCGCCCAGCACGATCAGCAGCGGCAGCAGCGGCAGGGCGATCAGCGCGTCGGTCAGCCGCATCAGCAGGTCGTCGAGGCGTCCGCCGGCATAGCCGGAGACGAGGCCGACCGCCGTGCCGATCAGCGCGCAGGCGACCGCCGCCGCCACCCCGACGAACAGCGACACCTGTCCGCCATAGAGCAGCCGGACCAGCACGTCGCGCCCCAGCTCGTCGGTGCCGAGCGGATGGGCGGCCGAGGGCGGCTCGAACCGGTCGAGCAGGCTGACCGCGGTGGGGTCGGCGTCCAGCCACGCCCCGACCAGCGGGCGGACAGCGAGGCCGCCGCCAGGGCCAGCAGCAGCATGGCGCTGGCCACCGCCAGCGGGTTGCGCAGGAAGCGGTGAAGCGCGCTCATTCGCCCGGTTCCCGGAAGGTGATGCGGGGATCGAGGGCGGCATAGGCGACGTCGGCCAGCAGGTTGCCGGCCAGCGTGGTGAGGGTGGCGAACAGCAGCGCCACCAGGGCGACGTTCAGGTCGTTGCCCAGGATGCTGTCGTAGATCAGCTTTCCCATGCCGGGCCAGGCGAACATCGTCTCGATCACCAGCGCGCCGGAGAACAGCGCGCCGAACTCCAGCGCCGCCACCGTCACCACCGGCAGGGCCGCGTTGCGCAGCGCATGGCCCCAGACCACCCGCCGCTCCCCCACCCCCTTGGCGCGGGCGGTGCGGATGTAGTCCTGCCGCAGTTCGCCCATCACGGCGGAGCGGACATAGCGCGTGTAGCCGCCGACGCCCGACAGCACCAGCGTGCCGACCGGCAACACCAGATAGGGCAGCGTCTCCCGCCAGCCCGAGGCACCGATCGGGCCGAGGCCGGAGGCGGGCAGCCAGTTCAGCTCCACCGCGAACAGCAGGATCATCAGCAGCGCCAGCCAGAAGACCGGAACCGAGATGCCGGCGAAGCACAGCAGGTTGATCGCCCCGTCCGCCCATCCTCCGGGCTTGCGCGCCGCCCGGATGCCGAGCGGCAGCGCCATCGCCATCGACAGCGCCATGGCGAGGCCGAGCAGGATCAGCGTGTTGGCCAGCCGCGGCCCGATCACCGCCAGCACCGGCTGGGCATAGCTGCGCGAATAGCCGAAGTCGCCGTGCAGCGCCGCCCACAGCCAGTGGCCGTAGCGCTCCCACCAGGGCTGGTCGAGCCCGTAGAAGGCGCGCAGCCGCGCCGCGTCGGCGGCGGTGGCCCGCGGATTGCCGGCCAGCATCATGTCCACCGGATCGCCCGGCATCAGCGCCAGCAGGACGGTGACCGCCAGGCTCATCAGCAGCAGGACGACCAGCGCCTGCGCGAGGCGGGAGAGCAGGAAGCGGGTCATGCCGCGCGCCTCACCCCTTCGGCGTCCAGCTCTCGATCCAGAAGGTCGGGGAGTCGAGGTGGCCGGTCGGCTCCACCCCCTCCAGCCAGGGCGGCAGGACGGTCGGCTCGGCGCGGAAATAGAGGGGCAGGTTCGGCAGCTCCTCGCATAGAGCGCCTGCAGCTTGCCCACAGGGCGCGGTTGGCCTCCGGTTCGCAGGTGGTCTCCAGCGCGTCGAGCAGCCTGTCCATCTCCGGGTTGGCGTAGTTGGCGTAGTTCTGCCCGGACCAGCCGTTGGCGTCGGAGGGCACCTGGGTGGAATGGAACAGCAGGCGCGGGATGTTCTCCGGCGGGCTGACCCAGGCGAACAGCGCCATCGCCTTGAAGCGGCGCTTGTCCAGCGACTCGCCGAAGAACACGCGCGCCGGCTCGTTGACGATGCGCACCTCGATGCCGGCCTGCTTCCACTGCGCCTGCAGCACCTGCTGCAGCAGCTCGCGCGAGCGGTTGCCGGCGGTGGTCATGAACTCCAGCGCCAGCCGCTCGCCCTTGGCGTTGTGGCGGTAGCCGCCGCGCCGGTCGGTCCAGCCGGCCTCGTCCAGCAGCTTCGCCGCCGCCGCCGGGTCGTAGCCGTAGGTGCGGTAGCCCGGCACATGGACGCGGTCGAGCGGGCTGATCTCGTTGTGGGCGACCGGCTGCCGCCCCTCGTAGAGCTTCTTCGCGATCCCCTCCCGGTCGATGGACAGCAGGAGCGCCTGCCGCACCCGGAGGTCCTTCAGGATCGGGTTGTCCAGGTTCAGCTCGACATGCTCCAGGTAGAGGCCGGGCTTGTAGAGCGTCCTGAAGCGGCTGCCGGCCTTCTTCTCCAGCGCCAGCGCCTGGTCGAGCGGGAAGCCGGCCTCCCCGGGCACCATGTCGATCTGGCCGGCCAGCAGGTTGGCCTCCAGCGCCGCGGTGTTCTCGATCACGCGGACGACGACACGCCGGAAGGCTGGCTTCGGTCCCCACCAGGCGGGGTTCTGTTCCAGCACCACGTGGCTTCCCGGCTCCACCTGGGTGATGCGGTAGGGGCCGTAATAGAGGCCGGGATTGGTGGTGTCCGTCTCGAACCTGGAGCGGGTGCGGTAGTTGGCGGGATCGGCCCGGAAGACCGGCTCCTCCAGATGGGCCGGCAGCAGCTCGAAATCGTTGATCTCGCGGTAGCTGCACACCGCGCGGGAGCGATGGACGGTGAAGGTCCGGTCGTCCGCCGCGTCGATGCCGACGATGTCGCGGCTGAACAGGTCGCCGTTGGTGTAGCCGCTCTGCGGGTGCCTGCCGACCTCCCAGGAGAACAGCACGTCCTTCGTCGTCACCGGCGTGCCGTCGCCCCAGCTCGCCTTGGGGTTGATGGTGTAGGTGACCTTGATGCCGCGCGTGCCGTCCGGCCGGTCCTCGTAGGCGGCGGTGCCCTTCTCGATCGAGGGCAGCTCGGTGCAGAGCAGGCAGGTCAGCGACCAGTTCACGTCGTAGGCCGTGAAGGGCCGGCGCGCCATGCCCAGGATGTAGCTGCGCGCCGCCATGGAATCGATGGCGGGATGCCAGCTCGCCGGGAACTGCGACAGGCCGATGACCAGCTCGTCCTTCTTCCCGCTCTGCGCGGCGGCGGGCTTGGACAGGAGGAAGGCGGGAAGGAGCAGCGCTGCGGTTATGGTCAATGCGGCCAGACGCTGTCTCATGCGGTCGATCCTCCCCCGTCGCGAAGCTGATCAACTATGGGGAAGCGGGCGCCCCGGGTCCAGCCCGTCCGGCCCTTTGCGTCCGGCCCTTTGCGTCTGGCCGCCTGCGTCCGGCGGTCAGCGCCGCCGAACCGCCTCGGTCATGACGCCGCGCCAGATCTCGGCGGGGACCGAGCCGCCGGTGACCCCCTTCATCGGCGTGTTGTCGTCCTTGCCGACCCAGACGCCGACGGTCAGGCCGCCGGCATAGCCGACGAACAGCGCGTCGCGGAAGTCGTTGGTCGTGCCGGTCTTGCCGCCGGCCGCCCCGTTGAGCCGGGCGCCCGTGATGCGGGCATTGCGGCCGGTGCCGTCGCTCAGCACGTCGGCCAGCAGCCCCTTCATCGCCGTCACGGTCTGCGGCGCCAGCACCCTCGGCTGCTCGCGGGTGCCGTAGCTGTAGACCTCGCGTCCGCGCGGGTCGGTGATCCGCTGGAAGGCATGGGCCTCCACCCGCAGTCCGCCGCTGGCGACCGCGGCATAGGCCTGCGTCAGCTCGATCAGCGTCGTCTCGCCGGCCCCCAGCGCCAGCCCCGGCCCGCTGGCCGGCGGGGTGGAGATGCCGAGCCGCCGGGCGACCTCCGCCACCTCCTCGCCATGGCCCTGGGCGAGGCGGACCGCCGCGGTGTTGGAGGAGTGGGCGAAGGCCTCGGCCAGAGTCAGCCGGTCGGGATAGCGGCCGTCGAAGTTCCGCACGCTGCGCCCGTCGGCATAGGTGACGCGCGAGGCGTCGATCGACGAGGCCGGGGTCAGCCCGCGCTCCAGCGCCGCGAGATAGACGAACAGCTTGAAGGCCGAGCCGGGCTGGCGCCGGGCCTGGACCGCCCGGTTGAAATGGTCGCTGCGCGCGGCGCTGTCCCGGCCGCCGACCATGGCGCGCACCTCGCCGGCGCCGTCCAGCGCCACCAGCGCCACCTCCACCCCCTCCAGCGCCTTGCCCCGCCGCGTCATCACGCGCTCCACGGTCCGCACCGCCGCGGCCTGCAGGTCGCGGTCCAGCGTGGTGCGCACGGTGTAGGTGCCCTGGGGCTGTCCGTCCCCGGCATAATGGCCGGCGGCGAAGCGGTCGAAGCGCGCCTTCAGCGTGCCGCGGACATGGCCGGTGGTCAGCGCCGCCGTCCGGTTGACGGTCGCCAGCATGGGGTTCTGGCGCTTGGCCTGCTCGGCCTCGCGGCGGGTGACGAAGCCGGCCTCCGCCATGGCGTCCAGCACCAGCTCGGCCTTCCGTTCCGCCCGCACCGGGTCGGCGAAGGGGTTGAGGCGCGAGGGCGCGGGCAGCAGCCCGACCAGCATGGCCGATTCCTTCAGCGTCAGCCGGGCCGCCGGCTTGCCGAAATAGACCCGGGCCGCCGCGTCCACGCCATAGGCGCCGGAGCCGAAATAGGCACGGTTCAGGTAGAGGTAGAGGATATTGCGCTTGCCGACCTTCTCCTCGAAGTCGCCGGCGCTGTACAGCTCGTAGGCCTTGCGCGTCCAGCGGCCATAGTCGCCGAGGAAGATGATCTTCATCGTCTGCTGGGTCAGCGTGCTGCCGCCCTGGCTGAACCGGCCGGAGGTCACCGCCACCGCCAGCGCGCGGGCGACGCCGTGATAGTCGACCCCGTCATGCTCCAGGAAGCGGCGGTCCTCCTTGGCGATCAGCGCCTGGATCAGGTGGCGCGGCAGCGCCTCCAGCCGCACCGTATCGCCATGGGCCTCGCCGGCGGAGCCGAGGAAGCGCCCCTGCCGGTCGAGGAAGCGCAGGCCGGTGCCGCGGTTGTAGGCCAGGACGTCGTCGACGGTGCGGAACTGCTCGCCGAACAGCTCCATCGCCAGTGCCGGGGTGCCGGCCAGCAGCGGCAGGGCGCAGGCGGCGGCGAGGGCGGAACGGTGCAAGCGGGTGGGGCGGGGCATCGGCCTGATCGCAGCGGTAGACGCGCCAAAGGTCGGCGCGCTCCACCCCGCTGCAATCACCCACCCCTTAATATCAGGCCCTTCGGCGTTCCTCGCGCAGGACCGCCGGTCCGCTCACTTGCCCTCCAGCCCGACCAGCGACTTGGCGAAGGCCTCGGCGTCGAAGGGCCGCAGGTCGTAGACGCCCTCGCCGATGCCGATGGCGTGGACCGGCAGCTTGAACTTCTCGGCCAGCGAGACCAGCACGCCGCCGCGGGCCGAGCCGTCCAGCTTGGTCAGGATCAGGCCGTTGACGTTGACCATGTCGCGGAAGATCTCGACCTGCGAATGGGCGTTCTGGCCGGTGGTGGCGTCGAGCGTCAGCAGCGTGGTGTGCGGCGCGCTGTCGTCCAGCTTCTTGATGACGCGGACGATCTTGCGCAGCTCCTCCATCAGGCCGGTCTTGTTCTGCAGCCGGCCGGCGGTGTCGATCAGCAGGATGTCCACCCCCTCCTGCCGCGCCTGCTCCAGCGCGTCATAGGCGAGGCCGGCGGCGTCCGCCCCGGTGTCCCGCGCCACCACCGGGCAGCCGGTGCGCTCGCCCCAGATCTTGAGCTGGCTGACCGCCGCGGCGCGGAAGGTGTCGCCGGCGGCCAGCATGACGCTCCTGCCCTCGGCGCGGAACTGGCGGGCCAGCTTGCCGATGGTGGTGGTCTTGCCGGTGCCGTTGACGCCGACCACCAGGATGACGTGCGGCTTCAGCGCCGGGTCGATGACCAGGGGCTTGGCCACCGGGCCGACGATCTTCGTCACCTCGGCGGCGAGCGTGGTCTTGACCTCCTCCGGCGAGACCTCCTTGCCGAAGCGGGTGCGCGCGAGTTCGGCCGTGACCTTGGCCGCCGTGGTGGGGCCGAGGTCGGCGGTGATCAGCAGCTCCTCCAGCTCCTCCAGCGCCTCGTCGTCCAGCTTGCGCTTGGTGAAGATGCTGCCGATGCCCTCGGTCAGCTTGGAGGAGGACTTGGCGAGCCCTTCCTTCAGCCGGGCGAACCAGCCCTTCTTGGTCGGTGCCTCCTCCTCCTCCTCGGCCGCCGGGGCGGCGGCGGCGGCAGGAGCGGCGGCGATCGGGGCCGGCGCTGGGGTCGGCTCGACCGTCTCCGGCAGATCCGCGCGCGGTTCCGGCCCGCCGGAGGGAGCGGCGGCGGGCGGGGCGACCGGCGGCGGGGCCGGCGTCTCGACGGCCGGGGGGGCGGCAGCTCGGGCTCCGGTGCCGGGGCGCTCACCGCCGGCGCGGCCGGTTCGGTCTCGGGCTGCGGCGCCGGTTCGGCGGCCGGCGGCGGCGGAGCGGCCTCCTCCGGACGGGCCTCCGGCGCCTCGTCCTTGCGGGCCTGTTCCTCGGGCTTCTTGCGGCCGAACCAACGCAGGATCATGGGGTGTCCGATGCCAGAAAGGGGGTCAAAGGGGGGTGCCGGTCAGCACGCCGTCGCGCACGCCGTCGATCCGCGCCCGGACGACCGAGCCCGCCGGATGGGGCGTGCCGAGGCGGACCAGCGCGAAATGCTCGGTCCGGCCGAGGTCTTCCTTCTCGACCAGCACGTCGGCCTCGCGCCCGACCAGGGCTGCGAGCGTGCGGGCCTCGGCCTGCGCCCCGGCGGCACGCAGCCGGGCGGCGCGCTCCTTGCGGACGGCGCCGTCGACCTGCGGCATGCGGGCGGCCGGCGTGCCGGGACGCGGGCTGTAGGGGAAGACGTGCAGCCAGGTCAGCCCGCACTCCTCGACCAGCCGCAGGGTGTTCCGGAACATCTCCTCGGTCTCGGTCGGGAAGCCGGCGATGAAGTCGGCGCCGAACACCACGTCCGGCCGCAGGTCGCGCACGCGGCGGCAGAAGGCGATGGCGTCGTCGCGGCCGTGGCGGCGCTTCATCCGCTTCAGGATCAGGTCGTCGCCGGCCTGCAGCGACAGGTGCAGGTGGGGCATCAGCCGCGGCTCACCCTCGATCAGCCGCCAGAGATCCTCGTCCATCTCGATGCAGTCGATGGAGGAAAGGCGCAGCCGCTTCAGCTCCGGCACGCAGGCCAGCAGCCGGCGCACCATCTGCCCCAGCGACGGCGTGCCCGGCAGGTCGGGGCCGTAGCTGGTGATGTCCACGCCCGACAGCACCACCTCGTTGTAGCCGGCGCGCACCAGGGCCTGCACCTGCTCGACGATGGCGCCGATCGGGACGGAGCGCGAGGGGCCGCGGCCATAGGGGATGATGCAGAAGGTGCAGCGGTGGTCGCAGCCCTGCTGGACCTGGATGAAGGCGCGGGCCCGGTCCTCGAAGCCGCCGACGAGATGGCCGGCGGTCTCCTTCACCGACATGATGTCGTTGACCAGCACCTTCTCGCCCGGCGGCAGGCCCCAGCTCTCGGGCTGCAGCTTCTCCTGGTTGCCCAGCACCTGATCGACCTCGGGCATCGCCGCATAGCGCTGCGGGTCGATCTGGGCGGCGCAGCCGGTGACGACGATGCGGGCGTCCGGCCGCTCGCGCCGCAGCTTGCGGATGGTCTGGCGCGCCTGCCGCTCGGCCTCGGAGGTGACCGCGCAGGTGTTGATGATGACGACATCCTCCAGCCCGGCCCTGCGGGCATGGTCGCGCATCACCTCGGACTCGTAGCTGTTCAGCCGGCAGCCGAAGGTGACGATCTCGGGAGCGGCGTTCTTCAGGTGCAGATCGTCAGGCATGGTGGCTCCGTGCGGCTCCGGGCAAGGGGGCGCCGGTCACCTGGGAATACAGCACCGCAGGGTCGAGGTCGGCGCCGTTGGGCCAGACGACGGTGCCAAGCTCCGGATCGACCCGGACGGCGGAGAAGGTCGACCGGTCCCGCAAGGCAGCGAACACGCCGACGAAGCCCACCAGCTTCGACACGTCGACATCGCCTTGCGCACCATCCTCGAAGCGGAGGCGCAGGCGGTAGCCCTCCAGCGGCTCGACGGAAACGACGTCCTTCAGCATTGTCTCATTCCAACGGAGCGATCGGCAGCAGAATCTCATGGCGGGGCGCCAGGTCCCAGTCCGCGCGAAGCTCCTCCCTGTGTCTGGCGGCCCGCTCGGTCACCAGCCCGAGTGCCCTCGGCGTAAGCTCGCCGTCGATGATACCCAGCGTCTCGATGTCGATCGCAGCCTTCCGGCTTCCATAGCGGGCGTGGAAGTGCGGAGGCGCGTGATCATTGTAATACATGACGATGATGATGCCGAAGAACCGGCAGATTTCAGGCATCGGCACACTCATGCCGAACCACCGGCCCGTCTGCCGGCCCCTCTGCCGGCCCCTCTGCCAGACGCCCGGTGAAGCTCGTCGCCACCGGGCCGGTCATCAGGACATGGCCGTCCCCGGTCCATTCGATGGTCAGCGTGCCGCCGTCCAGGATGACGTCCACCTTGCGCCCGGTCAGGCCGCGGCGCATCGCGGCGACGCCGACCGCGCAGGCGCCGGAGCCGCAGGCGCGCGTGATGCCGGCGCCGCGCTCCCACACGCGCATGCGCACCGCGGTCGGCGACAGCACCTGCGCGAACTCGATGTTGGCGCGCTCCGGGAACATCGGGTGATGTTCCAGCGCCCCGCCGATCTCCTCCAGCGGCACCGCCATCACGTCGTCGACGAAGAAGACGGCGTGCGGGTTGCCCATGTTGACGGCGACCGGGCCGCCGAAGCCGCCGTGCGACACCGCCTCGACGCGCAGCGTGTCGGCCGGTCCGGCCAGCGGGATCTGCTGCCAGTCGAGCCGGGCCGGCCCCATGTCGACGGTGACGCGGCCGCCGTCGGCGCGCGAGGCGTGCAGCAGCCCCGCCGCCGTCTCGAAGCTCACCCGGTCGGCGCCGGCCTCCTCCATCAGCAGCCAGCCGATGCAGCGCGAGGCGTTGCCGCAGGCGGCGGCCTCGCTGCCGTCGGCGTTGCGGATGCGCATGAAGGCGCTGGCCCCCGGTTTCGTCGCCGGCTCCACGATGATGAACTGGTCGCAGCCGACGCCGGTCTTGCGGTCGGCGATCGCCTGTACCTCGGCCGCGCTTGGCCGATAGGGCGTGGAGCGGGCGTCGATCACGACGAAGTCGTTGCCGAGCCCATGCATCTTGAGGAATTCGCGCGTCATAGCCGCCGTTATATGGCGAGGACGGAGCGCGAGTCCATAAGGTGCCCTGGTTGACCGCTCAGCCATGCGCGGGTAGAAGGGCAGCGCCACAACCCGAAAGGGATTATCGGGACGCCGATGCTCCATATTCTGTCCCTCAACACGATGGATTGCACGGTCCAATCGCACATTCTGACTCGGGGACGGGCGACCGATCAGGAGCACATCAAGGCCTACGATCTTCCCAGCGGCCGGATTTGCGTCGGCGGCGGGCAGTCGCGCAGCGCCGTCGCCGTGCCGGACGACCTGCTCGGGATGTTGCTCGACCCGAAGGCGGAGCTGTACATCCACCACAACCACCCGGACGGCTGCGGCTTCAGCCGGGCGGATCTGGTGTTGGCGCTCGGCAGAGAGAACAGGGCGCGCGGCAAGCTGTTCGCCCAGGGGCATGACGGTTCGGTCTACGGCGTGATGATCGCCAACCGCGACCACATAGACGTGCTGTACCGGCAGGCGGCCCACTGCGCCGAGCACGCGTTGAAGGAGGCCATCTCAGGCGGGGGCCTGCCGGTCTCGGTCGCCCGCTCCCATTTTGCCCATATCGTGAGCCTGGCTTTGGACCTGGTCGGAGTCATGCATTACGAGTTTGCCATGTCCGAATCGAGGCTTGACGGCTGGCTGCATTACGCCGACCATTTGAGCAAGGTCGTCATGACCGCTGCTGCCGCGGTTGGGAGGTAGGTCATGCCTCGATACCTCATTGAAGAGCCGAACCCTTTTGCAACGCGCGAGGAGTGGCTGGCTTTTCGGGCCTCCCTGGCGCAACTGCCGGCTGACGATCCCGATGTGGCGGCAGCCTTGCGCGCGGCGGACGAGGTGCTCGGCAGGACGCCGGGGCCGCAGTTTCCTAACACAGGGCCGGACACGACGGGGCCGGCGCTTTTCCGGCTGTACGCCTGACGCCGCTCCGGCGGATCGCCTGACGCTCACGCCCCCTTGAACACCAGATGCTTCGAGGCGGCGAAGTTGAAGAACATGCCGGCGAGGGAGCCGGCGGCGACCGCCAGGAAGGGGTGGGTGGCGACCAGCTCGACATTGGCCTCCAGCCCGACCGAAACCGCATAGTTGACGACACCCCCAACGGCGTTCGCCGTGATGAACTTCGCCCACTGGCGGTGGATCGGCTCGTCGCGCGCGCCGCGGAAGGTGAAGGCGCGGTTCAGCGCCCAGGTGGCGGTGGCGGCGGCGAAGAAGGAGGGGATGCGGGCCGCGAAGAACTCCAGCCCCAGCGCGAGCCCGGCATAGAGGACGGCGGTGTCGACGACGAGGCCGATGACGCCGACGATCCCGAACTTGCCGAACTGCACCGCCAGCCGGCCGAGCCGGCTGTCGAGCGCGCGGGCGATCATGCCGCTCATCCCGTCACCCCGCCCGCCACCCCGCCCGTCATTCCATCGGCGGCCGGCCCGGTGCCCGGCGGATGGCTGCCGGGGGCGGGGATCGACAGGTAGCGCATCCGCTTCATCTCCCGGCGGCCGAGCGTGACGGTGTCGAGGATCAGGCCGCAGGTCAGGCTGAGGAAGGCCAGCAGCATCAGCCCCATCGACAGCACGGCGGTCGGCAGCCGCGGCACCAGCCCGGTCTGCCAGTAGGTCGAGACCAGCGGTCCGGCCAGCACCACCGACGCCAGCGCCAGGACGCCGAACAGGACCGAGAAGAAGGGCATCGGACGCTCCTCCTTCACCAGGATCAGGATGGTCCGCAGGATGCGGATGCCGTCCCGGATGGTGTTCAGCTTGGACTGCGACCCGGGCGGCCGGTCCTTGTAGGGGGTCTTCACCTCGGCGATCGGCATCCGCAGCTCCAGCGCATGGACGGTCAGCTCCGTTTCTGTCTCGAAACCACTGGACAGCGCCGGGAAGCTTTTGACGAAGCGGCGGGAGAAGACGCGGTACCCCGACAGCATGTCGTTGATCCGGTTGCCGAAAACCCTGGCGACGATGCCGGTCAGCAGCTTGTTGCCGAAGCGGTGGCCGGGCCGGTAGGCCTCGACGATCTCGGTCACCCGCTGGCCGTTGACCATGTCGAGCTGTTCCCGCCACAGCCGCTCGATCAGCGCCGGGGCGGAGGCGGCGTGATAGGTGTCGTCGCCGTCCACCAGCACGTAAACGTCGGCCTCGATGTCGGCGAACATGCGCCGCATGACGTTGCCCTTGCCCTGCAGCGGCTCGCGCCGCACCACCGCGCCCGCCTCGCGCGCCACCTCGACCGTCCGGTCGCGCGAGTTGTTGTCGTACACGTACACGGTGGCGTCGGGCAGGGCGGCGCGGAAGTCCGCCACCACCTTCCCGATCGCCGCCTCCTCGTTGTAGCAGGGGATCAGCACGGCCACGACGGGCGGGCGCTCCGCCGCGGTCGCGGCGGCCTTGGCGGCGGGGAGCGGTCGAGGGTCGTCACGGTCATGGCCAGTCCGGTGCGGCTTCGGTGGAAGGTGATGGCGGGATAAACACCACAAACCCGTGCCTTAATCCACCGCAACCCGGTGGACCGGGCAGAGGTTCAGCGGTTCGCCCAGATTGTTCGGGATGGCCCGGCAGCCCTCGGCGTCGAGCCGCAGGCCGAGCAGCCCGGCGGCCTTGGCGGCGCCCGGCGTGTCGGGGATCGTGCTCAGCATCAGGAAAGGCCCGCGATGGGCGGCCACCCGGTCCTGCAGGATCGCCAGATAGCCGTTGCCGACCGAATCCGGCTGCAGGAAGTTCGACTGGATGCGCACGAAGGGCATGCGCGGCGGGAAGGCCGGGATGACGTGGGCGATCGCCCAATAGCCGGCCATCAGCACCATGCTGTGGTCCGGATCCTCGATCGGCGGGATCTCCGCCTGCACCCAGCGGTCGGCCCCCGGCGCCGTCGGCCAGGCGACGCGGCCCCAGTCGGCCGGCTGCACCGTCGCCTGGACCGCGACCAGCAGGACCGCCGCCAGCGCGACCTTCGCCCGGCGCGCCAGCGGCAGCAGCCCGACCGCCATCACCAGCGCCAGCGGGGCCAGCATCTCCAGCGGGACGAGGTAGCGGTAGATGCAGAACATCACCACCCACAGCGCGTAGGTGACCGCGGCGGCGGCCAGCAGGAAGCGGGTGGCCGCAGGGTCGGCCAGCGGCTCGTTCCGCCAGCGCAACAGCTTGGCGGCGAGCGCTGCCAGCGATGCGGCCGGAACCAGAACGAACAACGCCAGGACCCGCAGGTCGAACCACGGCACCTCGCCGACCTTCAGCGGCGCGAAGGTGAAGAAGACGGGGAAGAGCAGCCGCTCGACGCGGTCCTTGGGGAAGAAGCCGACGTTGACGTAGTCGGAGATCGCCGCGTAGGGCGAGCGGAAGACGTGGTTCATGTGCGGGAAGACCGGGTTCCCGTAATCGTGCCACAGATGGGCCATCCAGAAGCCGCCGGCCAGCGCCAGCCCGCCCAGAACGCCGATCCCGAAGAAGAAGGACAGCCACAGCCGCCGCCACGGCCGCGCCGGCAGGGCGAGGAAGGCGAGGCAGAGGCCGACCGCGTAGATCACCGTCGGGTTCTTCAGCCCCATGGCGGCCCCCGCCATCAGCCCGGCCGCGGCCACCCGGCGGAAGGCCGGCGCCGCGCGGCCCTCCAGCAGCAGCGGCATCGCGCCGGCGACCGCCACCAGGGCGCCCAGCACGCCGATGCTGACGAGGTTGTCGTGGAAGGTGGTGCCGATCAGGCCGAGCGTGCCGCCGCCCAGCCCGCCCATCGCCGCCAGCGCCATGGCGGCCAGGGTCCGCTGCAGCGGCGTGCCGATCGACAGGCAGTGTCGCGCCAGCAGGAACAGCAGCGACAGGTTGATCCCCTGCAGGGTTCCCCAGACGAACCCCGCCGCCCGCGCCGGCAGCCGGTCGGCCAGCAGGAAGAAGGGGGCGTCGAGCAGCGGATTGTAGAAGGTCGGCATCTGCGCCGGCAGCAGGTCGTAGCCGATTCGCCCGGTCAGCAGCGCATAGCCGTTGTACCAGTGGTAGTTCCGCAGGTCCCAGTTGGCGTCCATCCCGAAGGCCAGCGTCAGCGCTCCGTACAGCAGGGGGGCCAGCACCACGAAGGCGAGCGACAGGCGGCGCGGGGCGGGGTCGGCGGTGTGGCGGATGGTCATCGGTCGGGCTTGCGGTCTCGTTGATCCGGGGCGGATGGGATATCGGGGCGGGATGTTGGTAGGCGAGAGCGCCGGCCGCATCAAGGGCCGCACTCAGATTGAGCCGGAGGGCGTCGCGCCTCCCCCGATCGGGTGGCTGCGGCGCAACATCGTTGCGCCCCGTTGCGTCCCGCCATTCTTTTTCGCACAGTGCGAGCGGTGGCCGCGGCAAGCTTCCTCTGGCAATGCGGGGGCTGGTCTGCTATTCACCGACACTCCGCATGCGCACGTTTGCGCTTCCTTGCGCGACAGGATTTCTGGCGATGGAAAAGTTTACGGTTCTCACCGGCGTCGCGGCGCCGCTGCCGATGATCAACGTCGACACCGACATGATCATTCCCAAGCAGTTCCTGAAGACCATCAAGCGGACCGGGCTCGGCAAGCATCTGTTCGACGAGATGCGCTACACCCCCGACGGCCGGGAGGTCGAGAGCTTCGTCCTCAACAAGCCGGCCTACCGCTCCGCCAAGATCCTGGTGTCCGGCGACAATTTCGGCTGCGGCTCCTCGCGCGAGCATGCGCCCTGGGCGCTGGCGGATTTCGGCATCCGCTGCATCATCGCCCCCAGCTTCGCCGACATCTTCTACAACAACTGCTTCAAGAACGGCATCCTGCCGATCAGGCTGCCGAAGGAGCAGGTGGACCTTCTGCTCGACGACGCGTCGCGCGGCTCCAACGCCGTGGTCACCGTCGATCTGGAGCGGCAGGTCATCACCGGGCCGGACGGCGGCTCCATCCCGTTCGAGGTCGATCCCTTCCGCAAGCACTGCCTGCTGAACGGTCTGGACGACATCGGGCTGACGCTGCAGAACGCCGCCACCATCGACCAGTTCGAGGCGAAGCAGCGCGGGGGCCAGCCCTGGATGTGGGCGTGACCGCCGGGGCTCCTCGCCCTTCCGTCTTCCTCTTTCATGTGTCCGTATTCCAGGAGAGCGTGCGCCATGCCCGCCAACAAGAAGCTTCTGTTCCTGCCGGGTGACGGCATCGGTCCCGAGGTCATGCGTCAGGTGCGCCGGGTCATCGACTGGCTCGACCGCAAGCGCAACGTGACCTTCGACGTGACGGAGGGGCTGGTCGGCGGCGCCGCCCTGGACGCCTACGGCGTGGCCCTGAAGGACGAGACGCTGGCCGACGCGCTGGCGGCCGACGCGGTGCTGCTGGGCGCCGTCGGCGGCCCGAAGTGGGACAACCCGTCGGACTACACCAAGCGGCCGGAGGCCGGCCTGCTGATGCTCCGCAAGGAGCTGGGGCTGTTCGCCAACCTGCGCCCGGCCGTGGTGTTCGACGCGCTGGTCGACGCCTCGACCCTGAAGCCCGACGTCATCCGCGGCCTCGACATCATGATCGTGCGCGAGCTGACCGGCGGCGTCTATTTCGGTGAGCCGCGCGGCATCAGCGACATCGGCAACGGCGAGCGCCGCGGCGTCAACACCCAGGTCTACACCACCTCCGAGATCCGCCGCGTCGCCCGCGTGGCCTTCGAGCTTGCCCGCAAGCGCAACAGGAAGGTCCACTCCATGGAGAAGGCGAACGTCATGGAGTCCGGCCTGCTGTGGCGTCAGGAAGTGACCAAGCTGCACCAGGAGGAGTTCCAGGACGTCGAGCTGCACCACATGTACGCCGACAACGGCGCCATGCAGCTCCTGAAGAACCCGCGGCAGTTCGACGTGATCGTCACCGACAACCTGTTCGGCGACATCCTGTCGGACGAGGCGGCGATGATGACCGGCTCGCTCGGCATGCTGCCCTCGGCCTCGCTGGGCGCCCCCGACGCCAACGGCGGCCGCAAGGCGCTCTATGAGCCGGTGCACGGCTCGGCGCCGGACATCGCCGGCAAGGACCTCGCCAACCCCTGCGCCACGCTGCTCTCCTTCGCCATGTGCCTGCGCTACTCCTTCGACATGGAGGCCGAGGCCGGCATGCTGGAGAAGTCGATCCAGAACGTGCTGGGCGGCGGCATGCGCACGGCCGACATCATGGCCCCGGGCATGGCGCGCTGCTCGACCACCGTCATGGGCGATTCGATCCTGCGCGAGCTGGACAAGCTGGCGTCCTGACCGGATCGCTGCCGGACCGTTCCGGCGCCGGAATAAAACAGAATAAAGAAAGCCCCTTCCCGGTCACCCGGGGAGGGGCTTTGTCTTGACGCGCTGTCCTGGGACGCAGGACCGGGGCAGACACCCGCGGTGCCGGTCATCGGTCGGCGTCTCGTCAGTCGGCATCGCCGGGCCGGGCGACGGCACCGCCGCGTCCGCCGTGGCTGGCCTGCCCGCCCTTGCGTCCGGCTTCGGCCGCCAGGGACGGGTTGCGCGAGAAGCTTCGCGAGGAGGCGGGAACGCTCCGTCCCCCCTTGCGGCCCGCTTCCGCTGCCAGTGCGGGATTCTTGGAGAAGCTTCGCTTGTCCGCGGGCACGCTTTCCCCGCCCTTGCTCGCGATCTCGCGCTGACGGTCGGGGTCCATCGACGCGAAACCACGGTTGGACGTGCGGCCGCCCCCGGACCGGCCGCCTTCACTCAGACTGCTGTCTTTCGAGGCCATTGCTCAACCTCCACCTCTGCCACGGTCCGACAACCGATGGCGGTAGAGGTTGGTTCCGCAGCGGATTGCGGATTCCGCGAAGGATCCGCGATGCCCCGTCAGGCTCCCGCTTCGAGCGCGGCGATGGCCTCGGCCAGCGCGACCAACCGCCGGGCGTTCTCGACGTGCAGGTTTTCCACCAGCCTGCCGTCGACCAGCACGACGCCCTGGTCCCGGGCGACCGCCTCGGCATGGGCGGCGATGATGCGGCGGGCGTGGTCGACCTCCTCGGCGGCCGGCGCATAGGCGGCGTTGCAGGCGGCGATGGTCTTGGGATGGATCAGCGTCTTGCCGTCGAAGCCCAGCTCGCGCCCCTGCCGGCAGGAGGCGGCGAAGCCCTCGTCGTCGTTCAGGTCGAGATGCACGCCGTCCAGCACCGCCAGCCCGTAGGCCCGCGCCGCCAGCAGGCAGAGCCCCAGGCTGGTGATCATCGGCAGCCGGTCCGGCGTGTGCGCCGCGTGCAGGTCCTTGGCGAGGTCGGAGGTGCCGAGCACCAGCGCCCCCAGCCGCGGCGAGGCGGCGGCGATCTCCCGCGCGTTCAGGATGCCGAGCGGCGTCTCCATCATGCACCACAGGCGCTGGCCGTCCGGCGCCCCGGCGGCGCGCAGCACCGCCTCCGCCTGGCGCACCATGTCCGCGCTCTCGACCTTCGGCAGCAGGACGGCGTCGGCGCCGCTGGCGGCGGCCATCACGAGGTCGTCATAGCCCCAGGGGGTGTTCAGCCCGTTGCTGCGGATCACCAGCTCGCGCCCGCCATAGCCGCCGGCGGCGATGGCCTCGCGGATGGTCGTCCGCGCGGCGGCCTTGGCGTCCGGGGCGACCGCGTCCTCCAGATCCAGGATCAGCCCGTCGGCCGGCAGGCTGCGGCCCTTCTCCAGCGCCCGGGCGTTGGAACCGGGCATGTAGAGCACACTGCGGCGCGGGCGGACGGTCTGGGCCATGGCGGACTCCTCGGGGCTGGCTGCGTGTCGCGATGGACGGAGCCCCAGCTTTATCCGCCGGCCGCGCGCAAGTCCATGAGGCGAAGCGACCGTCTCCCGGCCGATCCGGACGGCACCGTGCCGGACGATGCCGGATCGGGCGCCACCGGATCAGGCGGCGCGGCGGACCTGCCGGGCGCGGGCGGCGCGCACGGCGGCGAAGGCCTGCCACAGGCCGCGCGGCTGCTCGCCGGCGACGGCGGGCGGCTGGCCCGGGCGCAGCAGGACGGGCGACAGCGACTCCGCGCCGTCCATCCGCAGCCGGTCCACCTGCAGGCAGCGGCAGCCGGCCCCGCTGCGCGCGGCGACCGGGCAGGCCCGGCAGGAGGACTCCATCACCTCGGCCAGCGGCAGCGGGGTAGGGGCGGCGCCGGCATCCACCCCGTCGATCAGCGCGCCGACCGTCTCGGCATGGACCATGGCGTCGCCCAGCAGGTCGATCGCCCCGTCGAGCTGGAGGACGGCCCCGCCGGACAGCAGCAGCGGCGGAGCCGACTTGCGCCGCAGCTTCATACGCATGAACTCGATTGCCATGGGCCGTTGTCCGACAGGGTATAGACCTGACGTGAAGGGTAGGGCCGATCATCGGCCTCCGGGAAGGAAATTCTCATTGCAGCGCACAACCCTGAGGCGCCGAATGGTTTCAAGCCAAAAACACCTGTCATTTCGGGCCGGCAAGAAGCGATACGATATGAAGATGCTTACGGGGTCGGAATTGTTTCAGATGCAAGGGGGTGCGCATCCGCTGCATGGCCGTCATGCAAGGCCGGTGCGCGGGGTTTACCGATTGCCCTGCCCTCGCATAGGCTTTTGTCCATGAAGACCGTCCTTTCGATCCAGTCGCACGTCGCTTACGGCTATGTCGGCAACCGCGCCGCGGTGTTTCCGCTGCAGCGCCTGGGCATCGACGCCATCGCCGTGAACACGGTCCAGTTCTCCAACCACACCGGCTATGGCGCCTGGACCGGACAGGTCTTCACCGCCGAACACATCGCCGACGTGGTGGACGGCATCGCCGCGCGCGGGGTGCTGCCGCAGTGCGACGCGGTGCTCTCCGGCTACATGGGCGACGTCGGGCTCGGGCAGGTGATCGTGGAGACCGCCGCCCGCGTCAAGGCCGCCAATCCGCAGGCGATCTACTGCTGCGACCCGGTGATGGGCGACGTCGGCCGCGGCTTCTTCGTGCGGCCCGGCCTGCCGGACTTCATCAAGGCCCACGCTGTCCCCGCCGCCGACCTGATGACGCCGAACCAGTTCGAGCTGGAGTATCTCGCCGACCGCCCGGTCGGCACGCTGGACGACGCGCTGGCCGCCACCGCCGCGCTGCGCAGCCGCGGTCCGCGCCTGATCCTGGTGACCAGCCTGACCCGCAGCGACGTGCCGTCCGACACCATCGAGATGCTGGTGGACGATGCCGACGGCGCGTGGCTGGTGGCGACGCCGCGGCTCGACCTCACCCCGTCGCCCAACGGCTCCGGCGACGCCGTGGCCGCCCTGTTCCTCGCCCATTACCTCGCCAGCCGCGACCCGGGCGAGGCGCTGGGCCAGGCCGCCGCCGCCATCTTCGCCATCTTCGAGGCGACCAGGACGGCCGGCACGCGCGAACTGCAGATCGTCGGCGCCCAGGACGCCTTCGTCCGGCCGGAGCGGCGCTTCCCCGTCACCCGCCTGCGCTGATCCGGCGCGGTCTCAGGCCAAGGCCGTTCCCGCCCCGCGCCCGCCGCCACCGACGCGATGACCCGGCTGGCCGGCAGGCGCAGCGTCATCTCCGTCCCGACGCCGACTTCGCTGCGGCAGGTCAGCGTGCCGCCGTGCAGGGCGGCGAGGTTGTGCGAGATCGACAGCCCCAGCCCCGTCCCCTCATAGCGCCGGTTGGCCGAGGTTTCCGCCTGGCGGAACGGCTCGAACAGGTGCGGCATGAAGGCGGCGGGAATGCCGATGCCGGTATCGGCCACCGTCAGGGCGAAGCCGCCGTCCTCCTCCAGCCTTGCGGCGACGGTGACGGTGCCGCCGGCCGGCGTGAACTTCACCGCGTTGGACAGCAGGTTCAGGATGATCTGCTTCAGCGCCCGCTGGTCGACCCACAGATCCTCCAGGACGGTGGAGCTGTGCTGCAGGTCCAGCCCGGTCTCGCGGGCGCGGTCGCGCACCATCATCAGGCACTGGGTCAGCGCCATGTCGACGCCGACCGCCTCCTCGTGCAGCTCGTAATGGCCGGATTCGATCTTCGACATGTCGAGCACGGCATTGACGATCTCCAGCAGGTGCCGGCCGCTGTCGTGGATGTCCCGGGCACAGGATTTCTGCCGCTCGTTCAGCTTGCCGAAGAATTCGCTGTCCAGGATCTCGGCAAAGCCGATGATGGCGTTCAGCGGCGTGCGCAGCTCGTGGCTCATGTTCGCCAGGAACTGCGACTTGGCCCGGCTGGCCATCTCGGCCTGCGTCTTGGAGGCGAGCAGCTCCGCCTCCTGCTGGCGCCGGCGCGTCTCGTCCCGCACCACGCCGACGAAGATGTGCGTCGATCCGGCCGCCCGCCGCCCCGGGCCGCGGCGCGACGGCAGGCGCAGCTCGCTGACCGACAGGCTGATGGGAAAGGTCGTGCCGTCGCGCCGCACCGCCAGCAGGTCGCGGTTGGCCGGGATCATCAGCGGCCCGCCGTCGCGCGCGCGGTGCTCGGCGATGTGGGCGCGGAACTGCGCCTGCTGGTCGTCCGGGATCAGCAGCCCGGCGTCGCGGCCGATCAGTTCGGCCTCGGCATAGCCGAACATGCGCTGGGCGGCCGGGTTGAAGGTCTCGATCCGGCCGCGGCCGTCCAGCGTGATGACCGCGTCCATCATGGAATCGAGAATGCCGCGGATGCGGCGCGACGCGTGGTTCAGCCTCTCCTGGTCGATGTCGCGGCGCGCCTGCTGGCGCACGACGAAGCCGGTCAGCACCGCGATCGCCAGCGTCATCCCCAGGCCGATGGCGGCCCAGACCATGCTGTCGCGCCGCCATTCGGCCAGCGCCGCGGACCGCGGCAGGGTGGTGACGACGATGAAGGGATAGCCCTTCACCTTCAGCATGCTGACGATGCTGTCGCGGCCGTCCGGCGCCGTCGCCCGCAGGGTGGCGCCGCCCGCCGGCCGCAGCACCCCGGTCACCGCCGGCCAGTCGTCCAGCCGGTGCAGCGGCGGGGCGTCGCCCGGCCAGCGCTGCAGCAGGATCGTCCCGTCCTCCAGCGCCAGGATCACCGCGCCCTTGCGGTCCAGCCGAAGCGTCTCGAAGGTGGAGCCGAGGCGGAAGGGGTCGACCATCGCGACCAGCACGCCGCGGAACCGCCCCGCCGCATCGCTCCAGCGGCGGCTCATCGGGATCACCTGCGTTCCCGCCACGACCCGGCTGGCGATCGGCCCGCCGACGTGGAACGGCGATTCCGGCCGGGCCGAATGGACCGAGAAATAGCCGCGGTCGGTCAGGGCGAAGCCCGGCAGCGGCGCGTCGGCGGAATGGTTCAGCACATGTCCGCTCTCGTCCACCACCACCAGGTCGGCGATCTGCGGGAACACGCCGCGCCGCTCCTTCAGGTGGCGGTGCACCGCCGGGTTTCCCCGCTCCCGGCCGCCGGGATGCAGATCCAGCGTCAGGCCGAGGTCGGACAGCATCAGGTCGACGCCGAAGACGGTGCGGAGCGTCTGCTCCTCCAGGGTGCGGGCGAGGTCGCGGGTGGCCTGCTCCGCCGCCTCCACCGATTCCGCGTAGCGCTTGTGGATGCCGTAGCCGATCAGGGCGTTGACCACCAGGATGAAGGCCGCACCCGAGGCGAGCATGAGGAACCGCACGGAGCCGAGCGTGCTCCGCGCAGCGCGCGCCGCCCGCCCCGCCCGCCCGTCGGGAGCGGTGGCGTCCGTCGTCTCGCCGACCGGGTCGGTGACACCCATTGCGTTGCGGCCTCTTCCGGGCGGTTCGGTCTGCGGCAGTGCGTTTCCTGCGGGTCGACCAGACTAGGCGGGAAAATGGTAACGGAGCCTTAACCGAGAGCATGCCGGCCCCCGCGAGGCCTGCGCGATTTGTCCCACCCCGGCGCACGCCGTCGGGCCGTCCGGGGCGCCGGCATGCGCCGGTCCCTTTTTGCAGGGCACGATCCCGCCCCCGGTCATTGCCGGGGGGGCCGGCATCCGCTAGGTAAGGACCAGCATTCCGCCCACCGCCGAAGCTGTACATCCATGTCCGAAGGTCCGCTCGCCCGTTATCGTGCCCGCCGCGGCACCGGCACCCTGCGCCCCGATCCCGACCAGGAGCTGGCCGCGGAGAAGTTCCAGAGCCTGTACCAGGCGCTGAAGGGCTATCAGCCGCCGTCGATGGAAAGCGAGGCGAAGACCGGCTGGCTGCAGCGCTTCGGCCTCGGCCGTCTGCGCGCCGCGCCGCCGTCGCCGGAGATCGCCTCGACCGCGCCGCAGGGGCTCTACCTCTATGGCGGGGTGGGGCGCGGCAAGTCGATGCTGATGGACCTGTTCTTCGAGACCGCCCCGGTGGAGAAGAAGCGCCGCGTCCATTTCCACGAGTTCATGCTGGAGGTGCACGAGCGCATCCACCAGTACCGCCAGTCCGGCAAGGGCAAGGCCGGCGGCGCCGACGACAGCCTGCCCGAGCTGGCGCGCGCCCTGGCGGACGAGGCATGGCTTCTGTGCTTCGACGAGTTCCACGTCACCAACGTCGTGGACGCGATGATCCTCGGCCGGCTGTTCACCAACCTGTTCGACCTCGGCGTGGTGGTGGTCGCCACCTCCAACTGGCCGCCGGACATGCTCTACAAGGACGGGCTGCAGCGCGAGCTGTTCCTGCCCTTCATCGCCCTGCTGAAGGAGAAGCTGGACGTCCTGTCGCTGGAGGGGCCGACCGACTACCGGCTGGACCGGCTGCAGGGCATGCCGATCTACCATTGGCCGCTGGGTGCGGAGTCCGACGCGCGGATGAAGGAGGCCTTCGCCGCGCTGACCGGCGGCCAGCCCGGCGAGTGCACGCATCTTCTGGTGCAGGGCCGGCGGGTGGACATCGAGCGTGCGGCCAAGGGTGTGGCCTGGGTGGATTTCTGGGACCTGTGCGGCAAGCCGTTCGGCGCCGCCGACTATCTGGCGATCGCCACGCATTTCCACACGGTGCTGATCGACGACGTGCCGACCATGAAGGACGAGCGGCGCAACGAGGCCAAGCGTTTCATGACGCTGATCGACGCGCTGTACGAGCACAAGGTGAACGTCGTCATCGCCGCCGAAGGCCCGCCGGAGCGTCTCTACCCCGAGGGCACCCACGCCTTCGAGTTCGAACGCACCGTCAGCCGCCTGATGGAGATGCAGAGCGAGGACTACCTGAAGCTGCCTCACCTGACCTGACCGGCGGGTGACGGCAGGCGACGCCGGTGCGGCATGCCGGCATTTTCCGGACGATCTTGTCCCGGCCGCGCCGGCCGGTTACCTTGTCCGCCATCTCCTCCCGGATTGCGTCCTCTCTTCCCTGCGGTCCCGCCGTCGGCGCCCCCCGTTGTGCATCCCCTGCACAACGAATGTGCACGAATGGATCGGCCCAACCCCCTGGCGGCACACGGGAAATGCCGGCTGCACCGCATTGTGCGGCGGGATGTCCGCGCACAGCGCGCACAGGCGGGCCCCGTCCGCCGAGGGGCCGGCATTGACGCAATGTCCTAGAGCACGTACGCCTCTGTCATGGACAATCCGTACATCGAAGGCCGCACCGTCGCCGAGATCGCCGCCAGCGTGGAGCGGGCGATCCGCGACGGGCGGGTGGGGGAGGGGGCGCGGCTGCCCCCCGTGCGCGAGGTGGCCGACCGGCTCGGCGTCAACCGCAACACGGTCGCCACCGCCTATGCCCGCTTGCGCGACGCCGGGCTGATCACCGGCTCGGGGCGGCAGGGCTCCATCGTCTGCTCCATCCCGGCGGTGGACGCCTATCGGCCGCCGATCCCGTCGCGGGCCCGCGACCTCGCCTCGGGCAACGTCGATCCGGCCCTGCTGCCGGACCTGACGCCGCACCTCGCCGCCCTCGCCCTGCCGCCGGGCGGCTACGAGATGGCGGAGGACGATCCGGGGCTGGTCGGCTTCGCCCGGCGGGCCTTCCGGCAAGACGGCATCCCGGCCGAGGCGGTGGCCGTCGTCTCCGGCGCGATGGACGGGCTGGAGCGGGCTCTGCGCACCCATGTGCGGCCGGGCGATACGGTGGCGGTGGAGGACCCGGGCTATGTCTCCGCCCTGCTGCTGATCCGGGCGCTGGGGCTGCGGGCGGCTCCGGTGCCGACCGACGGGGAGGGGATGCTGCCCGCGCCGCTGGAGGGGGCGCTGGCGGCCGGCGCGCGGGCGGTGCTGCTGACGCCGCGGGCGCAGAACCCGACCGGCGCCTGCCTGTCGGCGGAGCGGGCGGCGCGCATCGCCGCGGTGCTCAACCGCCACCGCGGCGCCCTGCTGATCGAGGACGACCATGCCGGTCCGGTGGCCGGCGCCGAGGCCATGACCGCCGCCCCGCCGGACGGGCAGGCCCGGCCCTGGCTGGTGGTGCGGTCGGTGTCGAAGTTCCTCGGGCCGGACCTGCGGGTGGCGGTGGCGGCCGGCGATGCGCTGACGCTGGCGCGGCTGCGCAACCATCAGGCGCTCGGCCCCCGCTGGGTCAGCCACCTGCTGCAGCGGCTCGTCGGCCGGGTGTGGACGGCGCCGGAAACCGCGGCGCTGGTCGGGCGGGCTGCCGTCCGCTATGCCGAGCGGCGCGACGGCCTGCTGACCGCGCTGGAGCGGCGCGGCATCCGCGCCATGGGGGCCTCGGGCCTGCATGTCTGGGTCCCCGTCCAGCGCGAGGCGGAGGTGGTGCAGGGCATGCTGGCGCGCGGCTGGGCGGTGCAGGCCGGCGAGGTGTTCCGGCTGCGCAGCGGTCCGGGCATCCGCATCGGCATCGCCGGCCTCGCGCGTGAGGAGGGGGAGACCGTCGCCGCCGCCCTGACGGAGGTGCTGAACCCGCCGCGCAGCATCTATGCCTGAGGAGGGGGCCTGAGGAGGGGGCCTGAGGAGGGGGCCTGAGGAGGGGGCCTGAGGAGGAGGCCTGGGACGGTAGCCTGGGAAGGGGATCCGGGAAGCGGAAGCCCGGCTGCCGGCCGGGCTACTCCGTTTCGCTCGGCTCTCCACCGATTTGCACGGAAGATCGCGCCCGGCCCGGCGTTGTATCCCTGACGGTTGGAACGGCAGCGGAGGTGAGGCGCGATGCCAGGAGAGGGCCGGGGCCGGGTGCTGGCGGCGATGATCCTGCTGGCGGCGCTGGGGGCGCCGTCCGCCCGGGCGGGCGAGGCCGACCGGGCGAATCCCGGGCCGGAGAACGTCGATTGCTGGCTGCTCGGCGAGGACCGCCGCGCGGCGGCGCGGGAGCAGGGCCTCTGCGGCGACGCCTTCGCGCGCAACAGCCAGCCCGGCCAGCCGCCGGTGCTGACGGTGCCGGCTGCGCCCCTTCCGGCGGCGAAGCCGGAGCCGCCGCCCGACAAGCCCCGCCGCGTCGCCCGCACCGGGTCGGGAAGCAAGGCGACGCAGCGCTGGTCCAGCTCGGCCTCCTCGTCGCAGGCCATGCGCTCCACCCGGACCGGCGACTTCTTCACCGACTTCCGCAACGACTTCGACAGCCTGATGACCCTGCTCGGCGGCCAGCAGGGCGGCCGGCGCGGCACCGCCGACCGGGGCGGCGGACGATAGCGGATGGGAGGATGGCGGACCGGGAGCGCCCACGAAAAAGGGCGCCTTGCGGCGCCCCCTTCCGGCCAGCCCCTCGCGCGGGCTGGCGGATCGTGACCGGGATCAGACGTCCAGCAGCAGCCGGCGCGGATCCTCGATGCACTCCTTGATGCGGACGAGGAAGGTGACCGCTTCCTTGCCGTCGATGATGCGGTGGTCGTAGGACAGCGCCAGGTACATCATCGGACGGACCTCGACCTTGCCGTTGACCACGACCGCGCGGTCCATGGTCTTGTGCATGCCGAGGATGGCCGACTGCGGCGGGTTGATGATCGGGGTCGACATCAGCGAGCCGTAGACGCCGCCGTTCGAGATGGTGAAGGTGCCGCCGGTCAGCTCGTCCATCGACAGCTTGCCGTCGCGGCCCTTCTTGCCCAGCTCGCCGATCTTCGCCTCGATGTCGGCGAAGCCCATCTTGTCGGCGTCGCGGACGATCGGAACCACCAGGCCCTGCGGCGTGCCGACGGCGACGCCGATGTCATAGTAGTTCTTGTAGACGATGTCGGTGCCGTCGATCTCGGCGTTGACGGCCGGGATCTCCTTCAGCGCCTGGATGGCGGCCTTCACGAAGAAGGACATGAAGCCGAGCCGCACCTTGTGGCGCTTCTCGAAGTAGTCCTTGTACTCGTTGCGCAGCGCCATGACGTTGGTCATGTCCACCTCGTTGAAGGTGGTCAGCATGGCGGCGCTGTTCTGCGCCTCCTTCAGGCGCTCGGCGATGCGCTGGCGCAGGCGGGTCATGCGGACCCGCTCCTCCTGCGCCGCCCGCGGACGCTCGCCCTGGGTGCCGGCGGCCCACTGGAACTTCGGCGCCGGGGCGGCGGCCGGAGCGGCGGCGGCCGGGGCCGGCTTCTTCGCCGCCTCCAGCACGTCGCCCTTGGTGATGCGGCCGTCCTTGCCGGTGCCGGCGATGGAGCCGGCATCGACGCCGGTCTCGGCGACCAGCTTGCGGGCGGCCGGACCGGACTCGGCGAGGCCGGCGGCACCGGCGGCCGGCGCCGGGGCGGCGACCGGGGCCGGGGCCGCCGCCGCCGGGGCGGCGGCCTTGGCCGGAGCGGGAGCGGCGGCGGCGGCACCCTCGGCGATCACGCCGAGCAGGGCGCCGACGCCGACGTTCGAGCCTTCCGGAGCCACGATCTCCGACAGGGTGCCGGCGGCCGGGGCGTTGACCTCCAGCGTGACCTTGTCGGTCTCCAGCTCGACCAGCGGCTCGTCGGCGGCGACCGGCTGGCCGGCCTGCTTCAGCCAGCGGGCGACGGTGGCCTCGGAGACCGACTCACCCAGCGTGGGGACCTTGATTTCGGTAGCCATTGAATCCTCTTTCTTTTCTTGTTCGCTCGGGTGAACCGGCTCAGCGGACGGTGAGCGCGTCGTCGATCAGCTTGGCCTGCTCCTGGTTGTGCCGCTTGAGCAGACCGGTGGCGGGCGAGGCGGACGCCGGGCGGCCGACATAGACCGGGCGGCCGGCCTTGTGCTCCGTCGACTTCAGGCAGGTCTCCAGCCGGCGGTCGACGAAGGTCCAGTAGCCCTGGTTCTCCGGCTCCTCCTGGCACCAGACCAGATCGGCGTTCGGGTACTTGGCGAACTCCTCGGTCAGCGACGCGCGGGGGAACGGATAGAGCTGCTCCAGGCGCAGGATCACCACGTCCTTGATGCCGCGGCTGATGCGCTCCTGCAGCAGGTCGTAATAGACCTTGCCGGTGCACACCACGATCCGGCGGATCTGGTCGTTCGGCAGCAGGTCGGCCGCCGTCTCGCCCAGCACGCGGTGGAAATGCGTGCCCTCGGCCATCTCCGCCAGGTTGGAGACGCAGAGCTTGTGGCGCAGCAGCGACTTCGGCGTGAACAGAACCAGCGGCTTGCGGAAGGTCCGGCGGATCTGCCGGCGGAAGACGTGGAACAGGTTCGCCGGGGTCGTGACGTTGCAGATCTGCCAGTTGTCCTCGGCCGACATCTGCAGGAAGCGCTCCGGGCGGGCCGAGGAGTGCTCGGGGCCCTGGCCTTCGTAGCCATGCGGCAGCAGCAGCACCAGGCCGGACATGCGCAGCCACTTGGACTCGCCCGACGAGATGAACTGGTCGATGATGGTCTGCGCGGTGTTGGCGAAGTCGCCGAACTGCGCCTCCCACAGGATCAGGCTGTGCGGCTCGGCCAGCGAATAGCCGTACTCGTAGCCCACGACGGCGGCCTCCGACAGCGGGCTGTCATGCACCTCGAACGGGGCCTGGTCCGGACGCAGGTGGGTCAGCGGGACGTACTTGGCCTCGGTGTTCTGGTCGTACATCACCGCATGGCGGTGCGAGAAGGTGCCGCGGCCGGAATCCTGGCCGGACAGGCGCACGCCGTTGCCCTCGACCAGAAGCGTGGCGTAGGCCAGCGCCTCGGCGGTCGCCCAGTCGATGTTCTCGCCGCTCTCGATCGACTTCTTCTTGGCCTCGAGCTGGCGGGCGATCTTCGGGTTGATCGCGAAGTCCTTCGGATACTCGCAGAGCTTCAGCCCCAGCTCCTTCAGGACGTCGAGCTTCACGCCGGTGTTGCCGCGATGCTCGCTGTCGGCCGCCTGGGCCTCCAGCCCGCTCCACTTGCCCTCCAGCCAGTCGGCCTTGTTGGGCTTGTAGGTCGCGGACGCCTCGAACTCGCCTTCGAGCTTCTTCATGAAGTCCTGGACGATCTGGTCGCCCTCGGCCTCGGTGATGACGTTCTCTTCGACGAGCTGCTTGGCGTACAGCTCGCGCGTCGTCGCGTGGCTGCGGATCTTCTTGTACATGATGGGCTGGGTGAAGCCCGGCTCGTCACCCTCGTTGTGACCGTGGCGGCGGTAGCACACCATGTCGATCACGACGTCGCGCTTGAACTTCTGGCGGTACTCCACGGCGATGCGGCTGACATGGACCACCGCCTCGGGGTCGTCGCCGTTCACGTGGAAGATCGGCGCCTGCACCATCTTCGCCATGTCGGAGCAGTAGATGCCCGACCGCGAGTAGTGCGGGTTGGTGGTGAAGCCGATCTGGTTGTTGATGATGAAGTGGACGGTGCCGCCGGTGCGGTAGCCGCGCAGCTCCGACAGGCCCAGCGTCTCGGCCACGATGCCCTGGCCGGCGAAGGCGGCGTCGCCGTGGATCAGCACGCCCATCACCTGCTCGCGCTCCAGGTCGTGGCGCTGCTGCTGCTTGGCGCGGACCTTGCCGAGCACGACCGGGTTCACCCACTCCAGGTGCGAGGGGTTGGCGGTCAGCGACAGGTGGACGATGTTGCCGTTGAAGTCGCGGTCGGACGAGGTGCCGAGATGGTACTTCACGTCGCCCGAGCCCTGCACGTCCTGGGGGCTCGACGGGTTGCCCTGGAACTCGGAGAAGACGGCCGAGAAGGGCTTGCCCATGAAGTTGGTCAGCACGTTCAGACGGCCGCGGTGGGCCATGCCGAGCACCACTTCCTTCAGGCCGAGCTGGCCGCCGCGCTTCAGGATCTGCTCCAGCGCGGGGATCATCGACTCGCCGCCCTCAAGGCCGAAGCGCTTGGTGCCGGTGTACTTGAGCTGCAGGAACTTCTCGAACCCCTCGGCGGCGGTCAGGCGCTCCAGGATGGCGCGCTTGCCGTTGACCGTGAAGTCGGTGTGGTTGCGGCCGCTCTCGATGCGCTCCTGGATCCAGGCCTTCTCCTCCGGGTCCTGGATGTGCATGAACTCGACGCCGATCGTCCCGCAGTAGGTCTTGTGCAGGATGTCCAGGATCTGGCGCAGCGTCGCCGTCTCCAGGCCCAGCGAGTAGTTCAGGAAGATCGGCCGGTCGAGGTCGCCCGGGCCGAAGCCGTAGGTCGCCGGATCCAGCTCCGGGTGCGGCTCGCGCTTCTCCAGGCCCAGCGGGTCGAAATGCGCGTTCATGTGGCCGCGGACGCGGTAGACGCGGATCAGCATCAGCGCGCGGATGCTGTCGAGGGTCGCCGCGCGGAGCTGCTGGTGGCTGATGCCGCCGTAGACGTGCTGCGCGTGCGCGACCAGCGCGCCGTTGGACGGGCCGCCAAGGGCCGAGGCGGGTTCGTCGGCCGCGCCGTCCGCCCCGTCGCGCAGGGTCCAGGACGCGCCGCGCAGTTCGTCCAGCACGCTGCGCGTGTCGTCATCCAGCTCTTTGAAGAAACCGTTCCAGCTCGGATCCACCGAGGTGGGGTCCTGCAGGAAGCGTGCGTAGAGTTCGGCGACGTAACCGGCGTTCGATCCGAAGAGGAACGAGGTTTGCTCCAAATTTGCCGACATTGTTCTGCCTCGGGGTTCTGCCTCGGGCGCGGTGGCCCGGTTCCCTGTGGGTCGTCTTGTCTGGTGCGCCGTCACGGGACGGCCCACGGCTTCCTAGATGGGATGCCGCAGGCCGAAACCCATGGGCGGGGCTGTGCGGGGGAGCCTTGTCCCCGCGCATCGGCTCTGCCCCGGATCAGCCCTTGAAGATCTTGAGCATGGTTGATCCGAGGGAGGCGGGGCTGTCGGCGACGGTGATGCCTGCGGACTTCATGAACTCGATCTTGAAGTCTGCGGTGTCGTTGCCGCCGGAGATGACCGCGCCGGCATGGCCCATGCGGCGTCCCGGAGGGGCGGTGCGGCCGGCGATGAAGCCGACCACCGGCTTGGTGGTCTTGGAGTCCTTGATGAACTCCGCCCCCTTCACCTCGGCGTCGCCGCCGATCTCGCCGATCATGATGATCCCCTCGGTCTCCGGGTCCTTCAGGAACAGCTCCAGGCTGTCCACGAAGTTGGTCCCGTTCACCGGGTCGCCGCCGATGCCGATGCAGGTCGTCTGGCCCAGACCCGTCGCCGTCGTCTGCGCCACCGCCTCGTAGGTCAGCGTGCCCGAGCGCGACACGATGCCGATCCGGCCCCGCTTGTGGATGTGCCCCGGCATGATGCCGATCTTGCACTCGTCCGGCGTGATGATGCCCGGGCAGTTCGGACCGATCAGCCGCGTCTTCGAGCCGTTCAGCGCCCGCTTCACCCGCACCATGTCGAGCACCGGAATGCCCTCGGTGATGCACACCACCAGCGGGATCTCCGCGTCGATCGCCTCCAGGATGGCGTCCGCCGCAAAGGGCGGCGGCACGTAGATCACGCTGGCGTTCGCCCCGGTCTTCTCGACCGCGTCGGCCACCGTGTCGAACACCGGAAGGTCGAGGTGCTTGGTGCCGCCCTTGCCCGGCGTCACGCCGCCGACCATCTTCGTGCCGTAGGCGATCGCCTGCTCGGAATGGAAGGTGCCCTGCGCGCCGGTGAAGCCCTGGCAGATCACCTTGGTGTTCTTGTCGACGAGAACAGCCATCTCACGCGGCCTCCTTCACGGCCTTCACCACCTTCTCGGCGGCATCGGCGAGGTTGTCGGCCGACAGGATCGGCAGACCGGACTCGGCAAGGATCTTCTTGCCCAGATCGACGTTGGTGCCCTCCAGACGCACCACCAGCGGAACATGCAGCCGCACCTCGCGCGCCGCCGCCACCACGCCCTCCGCGATCACGTCGCAGCGCATGATGCCGCCGAAGATGTTGACCAGGATGCCCTCGACGTTGGGGTCGGACAGGATCAGCTTGAACGCCGCCGTCACCCGCTCCTTGGTGGCGCCGCCGCCGACGTCCAGGAAGTTGGCCGGCTCGCCGCCGTAGAGCTTGATGATGTCCATGGTCGCCATCGCCAGGCCGGCGCCGTTGACCATGCAGCCGATGTTGCCGTCCAGCTTGACGTAGTTGAGGCTGTGCTTGGCCGCCTCGATCTCCGCCGGGTCCTCCTCGGCCTCGTCGCGCAGCTCCTCGACGTCCTTGTGGCGGAACAGCGCGTTGTCGTCGAAGCTCATCTTGGCGTCGAGCGCCAGGATGTCGCCGCCGCCGGTGACGATCAGCGGGTTGATCTCGACGATCGAGCAGTCGAGCTCGATGAAGGCCTGGTAGGCGGCGGTGATGAAGCGGGCGGCCGCGCCGATCTGCTTGCCCTCCAGCCCGAGCGCGAAGGCGATCTTGCGGGTGTGGTAGCCCTGGATGCCGGTGGCCGGGTCGATGGCGACCTTGACGATCTTGTCGGGCGTGTTGTGGGCGACCTCCTCGATCTCCATGCCGCCCTCGGTCGAGGCGATCACGGTGACGCGGCCCGACGCGCGGTCGACCAGAAGGCCGAGATAAAGCTCGCGCTTGATGTCGGCCCCTTCCTCGACGTAGAGGCGCTTGACCTCGCGGCCCTCGGCGCCGGTCTGCTTGGTCACCAGCACGTGGCCCAGCATCTCGGCGGCATTCTTGCCGACCTCCTCGATCGACTTGACGACGCGCACGCCGCCCTTGCCCTCGGGATTGTCCTTGAAGCGCCCGGCCCCGCGGCCCCCGGCGTGGATCTGCGACTTCACGACCCACACAGGGCCGCCAAGCTCGCGCGCCACCGTCTCCGCCTCCTGCGGCGTGTACGCAACACCGCCGCGCGGAACCGCGACCCCGTACTTCTTCAATAGGCCCTTGGCCTGGTACTCATGGATGTTCATCGGGCGTCCATCTGTTTTTATTCGGCTGACGATTGGACCGACTGGCGATGGGCGGAAAGAGACGGCCAAGCGCTGACGGCGGCGTCTCGGGCCGCCATCATCCGGCGATGGGTCTGGTCCGGGGATTTCCTGTACCGTGCCGTCGCCGGATGACGAAACCTCCGGCCGGGGACTGCGACACCGGGGACGGGCGGTCCGTCCGCCCGGTGTCCGTCATCCGGCCGAAGCGCGCGCGAGTCCGCGTCAGGCGGACTTCTCGGCCTGCTGCTTCTTCACCACGTCGACGAGCTGCTTCACGGCGTTGACCGAGTTCTCGAACATCGCCTTCTCGTCGGCGTTCAGCTCGATCTCGACGATCTTCTCGACGCCGCCGGCGCCGATGATGACCGGGACGCCGACATACAGGTCGTTCTGGCCGTACTGGCCGGTCAGGTAGGCGGCGACCGGAACCAGGCGCTTCTGGTCCTTCAGGTAGGACTCGGCCATCTGGATCGCCGAGGCGGCCGGGGCGTAGAAGGCCGAGCCGGTCTTCAGCAGCTTGACGATCTCGGCGCCGCCGTCACGGGTGCGCTGCACGATGGCGTCCAGCTTCTCCTGGGTGGTCCAGCCCATCTTGACGAGGTCGGGCAGCGGGATGCCGGCGACGGTCGAGTAGCGGACGAGCGGGACCATGGTGTCGCCGTGGCCGCCCAGCACGAAGGCGGTGACGTCCTCGACCGACACGTTGAACTCTTCGGCCAGGAAGTAGCGGAAGCGGGCCGAGTCGAGCACGCCGGCCATGCCGACCACGCGCTCCGGCGGCAGGCCGGACGCCTGCTGCAGCACCCACACCATCACGTCCAGCGGGTTCGTGATGACGATGACGAAGGCGTTCGGGGCGTACTTCTTGATCGCCTCGCCGACGGTCTGGCAGACGCCGGTGTTGATGCCGATCAGGTCGTCGCGGCTCATGCCCGGCTTGCGCGGCACGCCGGCGGTGACGATCACGACGTCGGCGCCCTCGATGATCGAGTAGTCGTTGCCGCCGGTCAGGCTGGCGTTGAAGCCTTCGACCGGAGCGGTCTCGGCGAGGTCGAGCGCCTTGCCGGCCGGCATGCCCTCCGCGATGTCGAACAGCACGACATCGCCCAGTTCCTTCTGGGCAGCGAGCAGAGCCAGCGTGCCGCCGATCTGGCCGGCACCGACGAGCGCAATCTTCTTGCGAGCCATGGAGCGTTCCCTAAAACGTTGAGCGTCCCCCATTCAGCGGGAGACAGAACCGATGGTGTCCAAACGTCTTAGGGATCCAGCGCCCTGAGATTTCGAGCGGGTTCGTAGCGCGAATCCGCGGCGAGGGCAAGCGTGACCGCATCCGTTCGCCATCAGGGGGAGTCCCCTGCGGCCCGCCGCGGGGCGACGCCATTGCGCGGAAGGGGAGGCGTGTGATTGTATCCGGCGGAGAACGCCCGCTGCGCGAACCGTTGCATTTGTTGAGGGAGAAAGCCGATGCGCCGCCTCGTTGCCACCCTGGCCCTGTCCTCCGGTCTCGCCTGCGCGGCGGCCGGCGGGGCCTTGGGACAAACCGTCGCAGACTATGAGGCGGCGCTGTCCGCGGCCCAGATCGCCAGCCCGGCCTCGGCCGCCGACGTCTCCCGCTGCCTGCCGCTGGTGAACTACGTCTTCACCTCGATCCCCGACGAGGGCCGAGTCGCGGTGACGCTTCCGCTGATCGCGCTGGACGGCTCCGCCGTGCCCGGCAAGGAGGAGAAGCGCGAGGTCTGCGCCGCGGTGCGCAAGCAGGCGGTCATCTCCTTCGACAGCGGCAACGGCGAGGAGATCGTGACCCCGGCGAAGGCGCTCGACCCGCGCGACGCCAGGGGCCCCTACTACCGCGATCCCTCGCTGAGCGGGCCGAGCGGCGACGTGCTTGCCCCGCGCATGAACCGCAACCGGACCCAGGTTCCCGGCGCCGTCCAGTAACGCCGCCGCGTCACGCCCCGATGCCGTAGCGCGCGAGATGGCGCGCCATGGTGTCGGGGTCGATGGGATAGCCGGTGCCGGCCCGCGCGTTGATCATCGCCCGCGGCGCGATGCCGGCCGCCCGCGCCTGGACCTGCATGGCGCACCGCATCGAATAGCCGGCCTTCCAGACCAGCGCCGTCACCGCGTGGGCGTCATGGGCGCCGAGCACGAGGTCCACCACCTCCGGCGCCACGCCGCAGCGCAGGGCGAGAGCCATGCGCAGGAAGCCGGTCTCGTTCCACGACAGCGCATCGCCGATCGCCGTCTCGTCCAGCCGTCCCTCGCGATGCAGCCGGACGGCCCGGCGCTCCGGCGTCTCCTCGGGCGCGCGGCGCTCGACCCAGTCCACCCGGCGGCGGGTCGCCGCGGCGATCTCCGCCACCGTGGACTCGTCGAAATCGGTCCGGCCGCGCAGAAGCTCGACCACCGACAGCTCCACGAACCCGGCGAGCCGCAGCGCCAGCCGCGGCGGCAGGGAGGGGCGGCGGGCGAGGCTGGCCTGCCAGTCCGGGCGGCGCACGGCCTGCTCGATCAGGGAGGCCAGGGTCGGTTCGGCGATCACGGCGCCGCTGTTGTCCAGCAGCAGGCCCGTCGCCTCGGCGTCGCCGGTCCCGGCGATGGCGTCGGACACCGGCGCGCTGACATGGGGCCGCCGGGCGATGGCGGCGAGCGCCCAGCCGGCCGGCCCGTCCGCCAGGATGGCCAGCAGGTCCTCGTCGGTCAGGGCGGCGCAGCAGCGCAGGACCGGCTCCGCCACCGTGCGCTCCGCGTCCCGGGCGAGCTGCCGGACCACCGACGGCGGGGCGCAGGCGACATCCTTGATCGACGAGGCCAGCGCCTCCCTCACCCGCAGGACATGGTCGCGGGCAAGCTGCTCCAGGGCCCGCACGGTGACCGCCGTCACGGCGTCGCGCCCGTCCGCCGGCAAGCCGGGCAGCAGCCGGCAGAGCCGGCGCGCCAGCGTCGAGCGGACGTCGGCATCGCCCATCCCGGCCAGCCGGGAGTCGACCAGCGCATCCCCGACCTGCCGGGCCACCGCCGTTCCCGCCGCGGCGCGGCGCGGGGCGGCCGGGCCGCCCGGGTCGGCGAACAGGTATTCCAGCTCGTCCGCCGGGACGCCGCCGTCCGCGGAGGGGGTTGGAAGGGCGCCGGCGGGAAGCGGGCCGGCTATGGAGCGCCGGACAGTCACGGCGTCGCGGTCCTCCGGTTGAAACTCTGTCCATACAGAACGCGCGGCGGGTTAACAGGGGGCTAATACCGCCGGCCCCGCGTCCGGATCAGCGCTTGCCCGCGGGCGCGGCCCCCAGCATGCAGCGCTGGGCGAGCATGGAGCGGCCGGGGCGCCGGGCGCCGCCGATCGACTGGACCGGCAGCGACTGCTCCAGCCGGTGCCGGTCGAACTGGTCGAAGATCCGCATCAGCGCCTCCGCCGTGCCCTCGCCGTAGCGCACGTCGATCCGCGCCCGGTCGAGCTCGCTGCCCAGCGCGCCGCGCAGCCGGCCGAACATCGTCTCGAACAGCAGGTCGAAATGCTCGTCGGTGAAGACGAAGCGCCGTTCCGCAGCCGGTCGATCATCCGGCGGACCACGGTCTGGCGCTGCAGGTGGAACTGCCGGAAGCGCAGCATCACCCGCACGAACATCGCGTCGGCCAGCACCGCCAGCGCCTGCTGCCGGGCGATGCGCTGCCAGACCACCGCGTCGCGGTCGCTGCCGATCTGGGTGTAGAGGGCGATGGCGTCGCCGTTCATCGCCTCCCACTCCTTCTCGAAGAACAGGCCGGAGAGCGTCGCCTGCAGGCCGGGGGCGAGCAGCTTGGGAAACACCGCGCCGCTGACGGGATCGACGCTCTCCGGCAGTTTCAGCAGCACGCTCGAGAAGACGAGGCGGGTGACGAAGTCGCGCCGCCGGCCATCCGGGCGGAAGGCATCCGGCCGGGCCTCCTCGTCCCGTCCCGCCTCCGCCATGCCGCCGGCGAGGCCGCAGCCCTGGCAGGCGCGGGCGAACAGCGGCAGGGTCCGCGGCCATTGCGCGGTCATCAGGGCGACGGCGCGGTCGAACTCCTCCCGCGTCAGCACGCCCCTGGTCGAGAGCTGGGGCTGCAGCGCCTCCTGGAAGGTGTCGACCAGGGCCCGGGCGACCCGGTGATGGCGCAGGAACGGCGCCTCCTCCCCGGCCGGGGGCTCGCAGGCGGCGGCCGGCAGGCCGGGCAGACGGTCGCTGGGCATCGTGTCTTCCCGCGGCGGGTTGCGGATAAGGACAATTTATGGAGCTTTTTATCTTTCTCCGCTGTGACGGCCGTCACAGGTCCGCCCACCCGGTCGCCGTCCCGGCGGCGGCGAAAAAAAAGGCCGCATCCGAAGGGAGCGGCCTTTTGAGTCTAGGGAGGAAACGCACTGCAAAATGCAGTAACGGGGCAGAAGGTATGACCTTTCCCCGGCGTCCGGTACTACCAATTCGTCAAAGGTGCAGTGCGACCCTTGCATGACCGAAGGCAAAGCGGATCAGGATTGCCTGTTCCGCAGGCTGGAGATGCAGCCACCTGCCTGCATGGTAGTCAAACGCTCCGCCGATGGCCCCGGAAATTGTTTGGCATTACCGCAATTTGACCTGCAGAAACAGAAAAGGCGCCGTGCGGCGCCTTTCCGTTTGCAACGAGGACTTGCTCAGGCCGCCAGTTTTCCTGCGATCAGCGCCTTCGTCTCCTCCAGGCCGTAGAGCTGGATGAAGGAGCCCATCCGCGGGCCGGTGGTCTGGCCCAGCAGGATCTCGTAGAGCGCCTGGAACCAGGCCCGCAGCTCGGTGAAGCCATGGGTCTTGCCGACCTCGAACACCTCGTTCTGGATCGCCTCGGCCGTGGCGTCGGCCGGCAGACCGCCCAGCTTGGCGAGCAGGTCCTGCAGGGCCGCCCGCTCGGCCTCGGTCGGGGCGCGGTACTGCTTGGTCGGCTTCACCTGGTCCTGGTAGTAGCGGACGGCATAGCCGACCAGCTTGTCGAGGAAGGGGCTGTTCTCCGGCGTCGCCTCGGGGGCGTAGCGGCTGATGAAGCCCCACATGACGTCCTTGGTCTCCGCGTTCGCCGCGCCGGCGAGGTTGAGGAGCAGGTTGAACGACACGTCGGAGCGCACCGCCGGCGGCTTGCCGTCATGGATGTGCCAGGCCGGGTTCTCGATCTGCTTGGCCGGCTCCTCCGCCGGGAACCTGGCGACGAAGGCGAGGTACTCGTCGACCGCCCGCGGAATGACGTCGAAGTAGAGCCGCTTGGCCGACTTCGGCTTCTGGAACATGTAGAGCGCCAGGCTTTCCGGCGGGGCGTAGGCCAGCCATTCCTCCATGGTCAGGCCGTTGCCCTTGGACTTGGAGATCTTCTGGCCCTTGTCGTCGAGGAAGAGCTCGTAGTTGAAGCCCTCCGGCGGGGTGGAGCCGAGGATCCGGCAGATCTTGCCCGCCAGCTCGACCGAGGGGATCAGGTCCTTGCCCGACATCTCGTAATCGACGCCCAGCGCGTGCCAGCGCATGCCCCAGTCGGGCTTCCACTGCAGCTTCACATGGCCGCCGGTGACCGGCAGCTCCACCTTCCGGCCGTCCTCGTCCTGGAAGACGATGGTGCCGGCGTCGACGTCGCGCTCCAGCACCGGGACCTGCAGCACGCGGCCGGTGGAGGGCGAGACGGGAAGGAAGGGGCTGTAGGTCGCCCGCCGCTCCTCGCCGAGCGTCGGCAGCATCACCGCCATGATCTCGTCATAGCGGCGCAGCACGCCGAGCAGCGCCTCGTCGAAGCGGCCGGACTTGTACCAGTCGGTGGAGGACTGGAACTCGTACTCGAAGCCGAAGCTGTCGAGGAAGGCGCGCAGCCGGGCGTTGTTGTGGGCGCCGAAGCTGTCGTGGGTGCCGAACGGGTCCGGCACCTGGGTCAGCGGCTTGCCGAGGTTGGCGGCCACGAGATCCTTGTTCGGGACGTTGTCCGGGACCTTGCGCAGCCCGTCCATGTCGTCCGAGAAGCAGAAGAGCTTGGTCGGGATGTCGCTCATCCGCTGGAAGGCCTGGCGCACCATGGTGGTCCGCGCCACCTCGCCGAAGGTGCCGATGTGCGGCAGGCCCGAGGGGCCGTAGCCCGTCTCGAACAGGACATAGCCTTTGGCGGGCGGCGCCTTCGCGAAGCGCGCGGCCAGTTTGCGCGCCTCCTCGAACGGCCAAGCCTTCGCCTGCAATGCCAAATCCCGTTCGCCGGTCATCGTCGGACCCTTTCAACACCCGATAAGGAAGGAAACGCCGGACCCTAGGGCGGGCGGGCCGTCGCGTCAACTGGAGCCCGCGGCCGGAGTCGTCCGCGCCGCCGGTGCCGGGCGTCGCGCGACGGGCCGGGCGTCTTGCAGCGGATTGTGCGGAGACCATTTCCCGCACAATGGTGCCGAAGCGGGGTTTCCGGTTCCGGATCAACGGCTTGTCCGGGACCATTCGCCCGCATCCATCGTGCGCCCTCTGCACAATCCCAATCGCACCGGGCCACCCGCACCGGGCCACCCGCACCGGGCCGCCTGCACCCGGGTGCCACGGCCTGTCCCGCGACATGGCGGGACCGCCGGCCCGACGACGCCGGGCGGGGAGGATCATGGTGCGGGCGATGATCGCCGCAGTCTAGCGGGGCGCTTCGGACGGAGCAAGAACGCAAGCGGAACGATGCCCCGCGCTTCCATGGCCGGACAGGCCGGCGTCTCGGGCTGCAAAGGACGCACTTGCCGAACGCCCCGCCGCGGTCCCATGGTGCCGGCGCAACACGAGCTTGGATCGCCCCCATGAGCTGGCTTTACCTGACCCTCGCCATCCTGTTCGAAATCGTCGGCACCTCGGCCCTGAAGCTGTCGGACGGCATGACGCGGCTGTGGCCGGCGGCGACGGTGGTGGTCTGCTACGTCGCGGCCTTCGGCCTGCTGGCCCAGGCGCTGCGGACGATCGAGGTGGGCGTCGCCTATGCGGTCTGGTCGGCGGCCGGCACCGCGGCCATCGCCGCAATCGGCATCCTGCTGTTCGGCGAGGAGCTCTCGCTGATGAAGGTGGCGGGCATCCTGCTGATCGTCGCCGGCGTCGTCAGCCTGAATCTGGCGGGCGGACACGCCTGAGATCAACCAAAGGTGACGAATTCTTAAAGGCAGGTAAGTAAACGGCCCGTAACCTTACAAAGACCATGGAAATGCCCGGAGAGCTTGGCTAGCGTCCTTCCATCACCGCCGACTATCCGGATCCCGTGGTCATGGAGAATACTCAAGCCGCCGTTCTTGGCCATCGTCTGGGCCATGCCACCTCCGGGGAGGTCTGGAAGGCCGCCTGTACCGACATGGTCGGGCATCTGCGGGCGACGCGGGCCAGCGTCTGGCGGTTCAGCGAGGACGGCGACCGGATCCTGTGCCTGAACCTGTTCGATGTCCGGCAGGGGCGGCACAGCCACGGCACCGTGATGGAGCGCGCGGTCTTCCCGACTATTTCCGTGCGCTGGGCAACGGATCGCGGGTCGTGGCGCCGGATGCCCGCACCCATCCGGCGACCAGGGGCTTCACCGAGTCCTACTTCGAGCCGAACGACGTCCACAGCCTGCTGGACATGATCGTCGCCGCCGGCAACGCGCCGGTCGGCATCCTCTGCTGTGAGCAGTGCGGCGCCGGGCGGGAGTGGACCGCCGCCGACCTCTCCTATGCCCAGGCGATCGCCGTCCTGATCGGCGACGTGCTGACGGGCCGGACGGATCCGGGGATCTGACGGGGGTTACCGCAGGGCGCAGTCGGCCAGCCCGTCCCGCTCGACCAGCGCCATGCGCCGGTCGATGATGCCGGCGCGCCGCGCGACATAGGGACCGGGGCTGGAGGGCGACCAGCTCCGCGGGCTGGGCAGCACCACGGCGAGCAGCGCCGCCTCGCGCCGGGTCAGGGCGGCGGCCGGCTTGCGGAAATGGTGGCGGGCCGCGGCCTCGGCGCCATAGACCCCGTCGTCCCACTCCACGATGTTCAGATAGACCTCGAGGATGCGGCGCTTGGTCCACAGCGTCTCGACCAGCAGCGTGAACCAGGCCTCCGCCCCCTTGCGGATCCAGGTGCGGTCGGGCCACAGGAAGGCGTTCTTGGCGGTCTGCTGGCTGATGGTGCTGCCGCCCTTCAGCGAGGCGCCGTCCTCGTTCTCCTCCAGGGCCGACTGGATGGCGTCCCAGTCGAAGCCGCCGTGGCGGCAGAAGGCGGTGTCCTCCGACGCGATCACCGCGCGGACGAGATGCGGGGAGACCGCGGAGAGCGGCCGCCACTCGCGGTCGAGGCCGGAACCGCCGGCCGCCCGGATCAGCATCAGCGGCGTCGCCGGCACCGGCGCCACCCGGTAGAGCAGGACCCAGGCCACCGAAACGGCCATCAGGCCGAGCACGCCGGCCACCACCCACCGCAACAGCCTGCGCACCATCATCCGGCCTTGCTTCGTCGCCCCTGTGTCCGAAGCTTGCCGATCTGCGGTTCTCTTGATCGGAAGCCGGAAGAGGGCTATATCGCATATCAGGGCGTTGGCGAAAATTATTGCGATGCCGGGTAGCCTTCGGGTCCGCTGGGGCGCTTCGCTCCCAGGCCAACGCCCTAAACCGGTCGCCCCTTCCTGACAAGATCGCCTTTCCTGGAGAAGTCGAAGACCTGCTTCTTCCGCATCACGCGGAAGGACGCCAGATAGACTTCCCGCCGGTCTTCCGTGACCTTGAGCGCCGCGTAGCGCCATTTCCCATCCAGATGGGCCACCACCACGTGACGGTCGCGGTCCGTCCGCACCTCGCCATGATCGAGGAGGGCTTGCAGATGGGCGAAGTCCCCGGCGCTCCACCCATGCTTCCTGTGGCTGTCGCGCGTCTCGGAGGACAGGAAGACGCGGGTCGTCTTCGCGCCCAGCCAGGACTGGATGTCCGCGGGAAGCCGCGCCACGACGACGACGCCCGAGGCATCGGACTCGAGAAACTCCTGCACTGCGAACTCCGGCAACCGGGCGGCATGTCCATCCGATGGCATGCGCCGGCACAGTAGCGCGGTGCGTTGCATATCCGGAAAGAAATTCCCGTTTCCGGCGGGACCCGTCGAAGGCCGTGCCGTGTTTGTTCGCCGCGCTCGCTTTGCCGCGCCCGCCCACCCTATACTGCGTCGCATGGATATGACGTCGGTCCCGAATTCCGGTCCGCTGGCCTCCGGCTTTCCCGCCACAGCCTCGTTGGACGATGCGCCCGCCATGGTGGCCGGCGCGCGGCAGGTCGTGGCGCTGTCGCCGGACGGCGAGGTGGAGGAGCTGACCCTGGCCGCCGCGGCGATGCGGGTGCGGCGGCAGCCGCCGCTGATCTGCCACGGCCGGGCCTTCACCCGCCGGCTGGGGCTGGACGCCGTCGCGGCCTTCGACGTGCTGGAGCTGTTCGCCTTCGTGCGGCCGGCGCGCTTCTGCGTGCCGACGCCGCGCGGGCTGGCCGAGGCGCTGGACCTGCCGGTCCCCGACGGGCTGGAGAGCGACGCGCTGGCGCTGCAGCGCGCGGTGCGGCGGCTGCTCGCCATGCTGACCGAGCCCGGGCGGGAGGAGGCCTCCGACCCCGTCGCCTTCGCCTGGGAGATGGGGCGCGCCGGCTGGCTGTGGGCGCCGGCCGTGCTGGCGGCGCTGGGCAGGCCGGAGGGGCCGGACAAGGCGGGCGCGCGCGCCGGCCTCAGGGTGTGGTCGCGCATCAAGGAATGGCAGGAGGGGCCGCCGGAGCCGCCGCCCGCCCATCATCCGGTCGATCCGGAGGAGGCGCGGCGGCGCCTCGCCCAGATGCTCGCCTCCTCCGTGCCCGGCAAGGTCGCGGAGCCGCGGCCGCAGCAGGCCGACTATTCCAGCGCCGTCTCCGCCGCCTTCGCCCCGCGTCCGGCGCCGGACAGCCCGACCGTCGTGCTGGCCGAGGCCGGGACGGGCGTCGGCAAGACGCTGGGCTATCTCGCCCCCGCCACGGTGTGGGCGGAGAAGAACGGCGGCACCGTCTGGATCTCCACCTACACCCGCAACCTGCAGCACCAGATCGACGCCGAGCTCGACCGGCTCTATCCGGAACCGGCGACCAAGGCGCGCAAGGTCGTGCTGCGCAAGGGGCGGGAGAACTACCTCTGCCTGCTGAACCTGGAGGACGCGATCCGCGCCATGACGTTCCAGCCGCACCACGCCATCGGCGTCGGGCTGATGGCGCGCTGGGCGGCGGCGACGCGCGACGGCGACATGACCGGCGGCGACTTCCCCGGCTGGCTGGTCGACATCGCCGGGCGGGGACGGACGCTGGGGCTGGCCGACCGGCGGGGCGAGTGCATCTTCTCCGCCTGCGACCATTACAGCCGCTGCTTCATCGAGAAGAGCATCCGCCGTGCCCGCAAGGCCGACATCGTCATCGCCAACCACGCGCTGGTCATGGTGCAGGCGGCGCTGGGCGGCGGCGAGGACGCGACCCTGCCCAGCCGCTATGTCTTCGACGAGGGGCACCATGTCTTCGACGCGGCGGACAGCGCCTTCTGCGGCCATCTGACCGGGCGCGAGACGCAGGAGCTGCGGCGCTGGCTGCTGGGGGCGGAGGAGGGCGGCCGCAGCCGGGCGCGCGGCCTGAAGCGCCGGCTGGAGGACCTGGTGGCGAACGACGAGGAGGCGCTGGCCCTGCTCGACGCCGTGCTGATGGGCGCCCGCGTGCTGCCCGGCGACGGCTGGAACGCCCGGCTGTCCGCCGACAATCCCCAGGGGCCGACCGAGCGCTTCCTGCTCCATGCCCGGCAGCAGGTCCATGCCCGCACCAACGGGCAGGGCACGCCCTACAGCCTGGAGGCCGACAAGGGCTATCCGGTCGACGGGCTGCTGGAGGCGGCCACGGCGCTGGAGGAGGCGCTGTCCCGCCTGTCGGAGCCGATCGCCGGGCTGGCCCGCCGCCTCGCCAAGCGGCTGGAGGACGAGGGGGAGCAGCTCGATCCCGACCAGCGGCGGCGCATCGACGCCCTGTCGCGCAGCCTGCAGCGCCGCGGCGTGATGACGGTGGAGGGCTGGCGCGCCATGCTGCGCAGCCTGCCGGTGGAGACGCCGCCCGCCTTCGTCGACTGGTTCGCCGTGGAGCGCATCGACGGGCGCGACGTCGATGTCGGGCTCTACCGCCACTGGATCGACCCGACCGTTCCCTTCGCCGAGGCGCTGGCCGGCCCGGCCCACGGCATCGTCGTGACCTCCGCCACCCTGACCGACGGGACGGGCGACGTGGAGCAGGACTGGCGGGCGGCCGAGGACCGCAGCGGCGCCAGCCACCTGCCGCGCCCGGCGATCCGCGCCCAGGTGCCGTCGCCCTTCGACTATCCGCGCAACACCCGGGTCATGGTGGTGACCGACGTGCGCAAGGACGATCTGGGGCAGGTGGCGGCGGCCTACCGGTCGCTGTTCCTGGCGGCGGGCGGCGGCGGGCTCGGCCTGTTCACCGCGATCAGCCGGCTGCGCGCCGTCTACGACCGCATCGTCGAGCCGCTGGAGGTGGCGGGCGTGCCGCTGCATGCCCAGCATGTCGATCCGCTCGACGTCTCGACGCTCATCGACATCTTCCGCAACGAGGAGCACGCCTGCCTGCTCGGCACCGACGCGGTGCGCGACGGGGTGGACGTGCCGGGGCGGAGCCTGCGGCTGATCGTGTTCGACCGCGTGCCCTGGCCGCGCCCCGACATCCTGCACCGCGCCCGCCGCGACGCCTTCGGCCGCCGCCGCTACGAGGACATGATCGCCCGGCTGCGGCTGAAGCAGGCCTTCGGCCGGCTGGTGCGGCGGGCCGACGACACCGGCGTCTTCGTCCTGCTCGACCCCATGATGCCGAGCCGGCTGTTCGGCGCCTTCCCCGAGGGGGTGGAGGTCCGCCGCGTCGGCCTGAAGCAGGCGGTGGACGAGACGGCGGAGTTCCTGCGGGGCTGGTGAGGCGGCTCAGGCCGCCTTGATGGCCGTCAGGAAGCCCTCGACGTTCCGGCGCAGGCTGTCGGCCTGTTCCGACAGGCTGCCGGCCGCGGCGCGCACCTTCGCGGCGGCGGTGCCGGTCTCCTCCGCGGCCTCCGTCACGCCGACGATGGTGGCCGTCACCTCTCCGGTGCCGGCGGCGGCCTGCTGGATGTTGCGGGAGATTTCCGCGGTCGCCGCCCCCTGCTCCTCGATCGCCGCGGCGATGGATGCCGAGATGTCGTTGATCGTCGAGATGGTCCCGCTGATCCCGTCGATGGCCTGCACGGCGTTTTCCGTCGCCGCCTGGATGCCGCCGACCTGTCCGGCGATCTCCTCGGTGGCCCGGGCGGTCTGGCTGGCGAGACTCTTGACCTCGTTGGCGACGACGGCGAAGCCCTTGCCGGCCTCGCCGGCCCGCGCCGCCTCGATGGTGGCGTTCAGCGCCAGCAGGTTGGTCTGGCCGGCGATGGTCGAGATGAGCTGGACGACCGCGCCGATCCGCTGTGCGGCGTCGGCCAGGCCGCGGACGGTGTCGGTGGTCCTGCCGGCCTCGTCGACCGCCTGCGAGGCGATGCTGGCCGAACGGGTCACCTGGGAACTGATTTCGCCGATGGAGCTGCTCATTTCCTCGGTGGCGCTGGCGACCGTCTGGACATTCGCGCTGGTCTGGCGGGAAACCTCTGCCGCCGACACCGCCTGATCGCTGCTGCGTCCGGCGGTCTCCACCATGTGGCGGGCGGTGGAGTCCAGCTCCGCCGCCGCCGCCGACACCACGCGCAGCACTGCGGCCACCTGCTGGTCGAAGTCGCGGATCAGGCGTTCGATCGCCTCGGTCCGGCGCAGCTTGGCGGCCTGTTCGGCGGACTGGGCGGCGGCCAGCCGCCCGGCCTCGATCAATCCGTCCTTGAAGACCTGGACGGCCCTGGCCATCGCGCCGACCTCGTCCCTCCGGTCCAGCCCCTGGATCTCGACCTCCATCTCATGCCGGGACAGGCGCTCCATGCGGTCGCGCAGCGAAAGGAAGGGGCGCGAGACCCCCATCCGCATGACGGCGAGGGCGAGGCCGAAGCAGGCCGGGATGCCGAGGCCGCCGACGGCGAGCGTCCAGAACCGGGCCGACTCGTAGGTCGCCGTGACCTGGTCCGAGCTTGCCTGCATGTCGGCTTCCGCCCGCGACAGCAGGGCACGGACCTTCGCGCGGACGTCGCCGTACGCCGGCGTGAACCCCTGCCGCATCAGGGTCATGGCGGCTGCGTCGTCATTCGCCAGGGCGAGGCGCTGCAGGTCCGGCATGGTCCGGATGATGGGCAGGAAGGACTGCGACACCGCCTGCAGCTCGGCCTCCATGGCCGGCAGCGCCCGGCGCACCTTGTCGACCCGCTCCTGGAAGGTTCTCAGCTCGTCCGCGGCGGCGTCGATGCTCTTGCGGATGATCGCCGGATCGGTCTCGGCGATCATGCGATAGCTCTCCAGGCCGATCGCATTGAGCGTCGAGTTCACCCGGGACAGCCACTTCACCCCGTCGCTGTCACGGTCGATGAGGTCGCTGTAGCTCCGGTCGATCTCCCCCATGCGCAGGAGGGAGGCGATCGTGAGCCCGCCCGAAAGTGCCGCCATCAGGGTGAGCAGCACGGCCACCTTGACGGTGAGCGAAAGATCGCGAAAGCCCTTCATGATGCCTCCGGCCGGTTGCGCGGCCATGTCCGGTTGCGCGGATGATCATTGCCGATATCGGGCAACTTCATAATGATCGGGCAGCAGAATTGTTGTGGCTGCTTCAATGAGGTTTGCCGAATCAAGTTTCCGCCGCCGATCCTTCGAAATAAAGGCTCAATTTTGATTGGCGGGTCAAGGCGTCATTGCGGTGCCCTGTTCCGGAGCTTCCCGGTTGTGCGCACAGTTCCTGAAGACGGGCCGGCCTGCCGGCGTTCTGCCGTTCTTTGACCGGAGGGGGGTGGGATGCGCGAAGGCAACGTAACGCTGCGGAATGCCGCGGGGCCGTCACCCCGCCGGCGCGTAGACCGCCAGCAGGGCGGAGAGCGTCACCACGCTCAGCACCGTCGAGACGAGGATGGCGGAGGAGGTGCGCTCGACATAGAGGCCGTACTGGGTCGCCACCACGAAGGTCAGCGCCCCGGTCGGCAGGCCGGCCAGGATGATGGCGCTGCCGGTCCAGAAGGGGTCGAGCGGGAACAGCGTCATGGTCAGCGCCCAGGTCAGCGCCGGCTGGACCAGCAGCTTCAGCGCGCTGATCCAGCCGACCTCGACCAGATCGGCCTTCAGGCTGCGCCCGGCCAGGAACAGGCCGATGGCGAACAGCGCGCAGGGGCCGGCGGCGGCCCCCATCAGCTCGCAGAAGGTGGCGACGGGGCGCGGCACCGGCACGCCGGACAGCAGGGCCGACCAGGCGATGCCCAGCAGGGTGGAGATGATCAGCGGGTTCTTCGCCAGCGCCCGCCCGACGTCGCCCAGCGCCTTGCCGATGCCGTGGCCGTGGCTGTTGGCGAACTCGATCCAGACCACCGCGATGCCGACCATGATGGCGCTCATGATCACCGTGGCGAGGATCGCCGGGGCCAGATGGTCCGGGCCGAAGGCCGCCAGGAACAGCGGGATGCCCATGTAGCCGGTGTTGGAGAAGGCGGCGGTCAGCCCCTGCATGCACCGGATCTGCGTGCGCTCGCGGTGGACCAGCCAGCCGATCAGGGCGCCCAGCGCATAGACCGCCAGCATCGCGCCGAGGAAGGCGCCGATGAAGGGGCCGTTGAAGATCTCCGGCAGCGAGCGCCGCGCCGTGCCGAGGAACAGCACCGGCGGCAGGGCCATCCAGTAGACGAATTTGTTCAGCGCCTCCGACGAGGCGGGGCCGAGCAGCTTCGCCTTGCCCGACAGGACGCCGGCCAGGATGATCGAAAAGACGGGCAGGGCGACATTCAGGACCACGGACATGGGGCGGGACCATAAGGGCGGCTGCGGCATCCTGTCGAGCGCCGACTACCCCCTCCGGTCCCCGCCCGCGGCATGGCACCCTTGACGCCGCCGGGGCAGCGCGCAAGATAGCCTCGACCGGCCCCCGGCGGTTCGGGTTCTGGCCGCGAAAGGATATTTATGATCGACCACCATAATGCGCTGATCTACGTGATGGTCCTGGTTTCCGCCTGCGACGGCGACATGACCGACGCGGAGCTCGAGGAGATCGGCGAGAACGTCCGCTACCTGCCCGTCTTCCGCGACCTCGATCCCGATCGGGTGATGGCGGCGACCCGCGAATGCACCGCCATGCTGGCCGATCCCGACGGGCTGGACACCGTCCTGACGATCGTCGAGCAGGCCGTGCCGCCCAAGCTGCGCGAGACCGCCTATGCGGTGGCCTGCGACGTCGCGGCGGCCGACCCCAAGGCCTCGCAGGAGGAGCTGCGCATGCTGGAGCTGATCCGCCACCGGCTGGGCGTCGACCGGCTGTGCGCGGCGGCCATCGAGCGCGGGGCGCGGGCGCGCCACATGCGGCTGTGACGGCCGGCGCCGAGGTCCCCCGCCCCGACCTGACGGGGCGGACGGTCGGCTTCATCGGGCTCGGCCTGATGGGCAAGCCGATGGCGCGGGCGCTGGCGCGGGCCGGCGCCCGGCTGGTGGTGAGCAACCGCAGCCCGGCCGCCGTGGCGGAGCTGGCCGGGGAGGGGATGATCCCCGCCACCGGCCCGGCGGCGGTCGCCGGGCAGGCCGACGACATCGTCCTGATGCTGTCGGACACGGTGGCGGTGGAGACGGTGGCCGATGCCCTGCTGCCGGTCCTGCGTCCGGGTCATCTGGTCATCGACATGGGAACCACCGCGGTGGCGGCGACCCGCGCCCTGGCCGGGAAGGTCCGTGCCGCGGGGGCCGACTGGCTCGACGCGCCGGTGTCGGGCGGCACCGTGGCGGCGGAGGCGGCCGGCCTCACCATCATGGCCGGCGGCCGCGAGGAGTCCTTCGCCCGCGCCCTTCCGCTGTTCCAGGCGATGGGCCGCCGCATCACGCTGGTCGGCGGGTCCGGGGCCGGACAGGTCGCCAAATGCGCCAACCAGGTGATCGTCGCCCTGACCATCGGGGCGGTCGCCGAGGCGCTGGCGCTGGCCCGCGCCGCCGGGGTGGACCCGGCCAGGGTGCGCGACGCCATCCGCGGCGGCTTCGCGGAGTCGCGCATCCTGGAACTGCACGGCGGCCGGATGGTCACCGGCGACTTCACGCCCGGCGGCCGGGTCACCACCCAGGTGAAGGACCTGCGGCAGGCCGAGGCGCTCGCCGGCGAGTCCGGCATCGAGCTGCCGACGCTGGGCCTGACGACCGAGCTGTTCGAGATGCTGGTCGAGCGCGGCGACGGCGGCCTCGACCATTCGGCGCTCTACCGGCTGTTCACCGCGGAGTGACGGCGGGGCGTTGAGTCCGGATCCCGCTCCTCCCGCCGGCCGGGAGGAGCGGGGGCGGCTCAGCCTTCCAGATAATCCCTCGCCAGCAGCTCGGCGATCTGCACGGCGTTCAGGGCCGCGCCCTTGCGCAGGTTGTCGGACACGCACCAGAAGGACAGGCCGTTCTCCACCGTGAAGTCCTCGCGGATGCGGCTGATGAAGACCGGGTCGTCGCCGGCCACCTCCACCGGGGAGACGTAGCCCTCGTTGGCGCGGTGGTCGATCACCGTCACGCCGGGCGCGGCGCGCAGCACCTCGCGGGCCTCCTCGGCGGTGATCGGCTCCTCCGTCTCGATGTTGATCGCCTCGGAATGGCCGATGAAGACGGGGACGCGCACGCAGGTGGCGGTCACCTTGATCTTGGGGTCGAGGATCTTCTTCGTCTCGACCGTCATCTTCCACTCTTCCTTCGTGTAGCCGTCATCCATGAAGCTGTCGATGTGCGGGATGACGTTGAAGGCGATCTGCTTGGTGAAGACGCTCTTCTCCACCGGGTCGTTCACGTAGATGGCGCGGGTCTGGTTGAACAGCTCGTCCATCGCCTCCTTCCCGGCGCCCGAGACCGACTGGTAGGTGGAGACGACGACGCGGCGGATGCCGAAGCGGTCGTGCAGCGGCTTCAGCGCCACCACCATCTGGATGGTCGAGCAGTTGGGGTTGGCGATGATGTTGCGCTTCCGGTAGCCGGCGATCGCCTGCGGGTTCACCTCCGGCACCACCAGCGGCACGTCGGGATCCATGCGGAACTGCGAGGTGTTGTCGATCACCACCGCGCCGGCCGCCGCGGCGCGCGGGGTGTGGATGGCCGACACCTTGGCGCCGGGGGAGGACAGGACGATGTCCACGCCGGAGAAGTCGAACTTCGCGAGATCCTCGACCTTCAGCACGTCGTCCTCGCCGTAGGAGACCTCCTGCCCGATCGAGCGTTCCGAGGCGAGCGCGATCACCTCGTCGGCCGGGAAGTTCCGGTCGGCGAGCGTCTGCAGGATCTCGCGCCCAACGTTGCCGGTGGCGCCGACGACCGCGACGGTATAGCCCATGTCCTCAATCCTTATGCTGGAAGCCCGCTCTGGAGACCGAACGACCTAGGCATTTTCCGGGGCAATTGCAACGGGCCTCGCGCTGTGACAGGGTGTTTCGCCGCCTCTTTCCATTATGAAGCGTCTTGCGAAACGGTCATGGCCGCCACCCCGCTGGAAGATCTCATCGCCAAGGCGATCAAGGACGCCGACAAGTCCTTCTTCAACGAAGACTATGCCAAGCAGGCCCGCGCGGTGATGGCGGCGCTGAAGAAGGCCGGCTACGAGGTCGCCCCGGTCAGGCCGCCGGAGGGGCTGGTGGAATGGGCCAAGGACAACATCCCCTTCGGCCGGCTGCGCCCGGCGGAGCTGATCACCCAGATGTACTCGATGATGGTGGAGAACGTCCGGCGGTTCGACAGGTAGCCCCGCCGCAAGGTTCGGCCCCGCGGAGCGAGTTGCGAACAGTTATCAATCGGGGTCGCGGAGGCCCCCCGGCAATAGCGGCGCCAGAAGTCCGGGTGGTAATACCACGCATCCCTTTCCGCTTTGATTTTCAGCGACTTCCCGCAGTGCGCCCAAATCGTCACAGCGGAGCCCCCGCCGTTGACTCGGCGGTGTTGGAAGCGTAATTCATTGCGCCAATCAAAATGGACGATGAACCGTCCAATTCGGGCTCGCACCAATCAGCCGCCGCGGCAGACCTGTTCCCCGCCGCGCCCGGCAGCCGAACAGAGGACGACGCAATGGCAAACGGCAGCGGTCGGCCGCTTTCTCCGCACCTTCAAGTCTATAAGTTCCAGTGGACCATGGCGCTGTCCATCACGCACCGCATCACCGGTGTGGGGCTGGCCGTCGGCACGCTGCTCCTGGCCTGGTGGCTGATCGCCGCCGGCGTCGGCCCCGAGGCCTTCGCGCGGGCGCAGCGCTTCATCGGCTCCGGCTTCGGGCTGCTGCTGATGTTCGGCTGGACCTGGGCCCTGTTCTACCACCTGGCGAACGGCATCCGGCACCTGGTGTGGGACGCCGGCTATGCCTTCGAGCTGCAGAACGCGGAGCGTGGCGCCTACATCGTGGCCGCCGCCTCGCTCGGTCTGACCGTGCTCGCCTGGATCATCGGCCTGGCGGTGTGGTGAGGAGAGACTAACATGGCGTCGAACAACAAAGCCCTCCGCTCCCCGCTGGCCGAGGCCCGCGGCCTCGGCTCCGCCAAGTACGGCACCGAGCACTGGTGGCACCAGCGCCTGACCGCCATCGCGCTGGTCCCGCTGACCATCTGGTTCGTGCTGGGCGTCATCAGCCATCTGGGCGCCGACCACGCCGCCTTCGTGGCGTGGATGAAGTCGCCCTTCTCGTCGATCATGATGATCCTGACCGTGGCCGTGACCTTCCATCACGCCCAGGCCGGCCTGCAGGTCGTGATCGAGGACTACGTCCACGTCGAGTGGCAGAAGCTGGCGCTGGTCGTCGGCGTGAAGTTCCTCTGCTACGCTCTGGCGGCTGCCTGCGTGCTCGCCGTCGTTAAGATCTTCATCGGAGCCTGACGACCATGGCGACCGCCTACCAGATCATCGACCACACCTATGACGTCGTCGTCGTCGGCGCCGGCGGCGCCGGCCTGCGCGCCACCTTCGGCATGGCCGAGAAGGGGCTGAAGACGGCCTGCATCACCAAGGTCTTCCCGACCCGCTCGCACACCGTGGCGGCGCAGGGCGGCATCTCGGCGGCGCTCGGCAACATGGGCGACGACGACTGGCGCTACCACATGTACGACACCGTGAAGGGGTCGGACTGGCTGGGCGACCAGGACGCCATCGAGTACATGTGCCGCGAGGCCATCCCGGCGATCATCGAGCTGGAGCACTACGGCGTGCCCTTCTCGCGCACGCCGGAGGGCAAGATCTACCAGCGCGCCTTCGGCGGCATGACCGCCGAGTACGGCAAGAAGCAGGCCTACCGCACCTGCGCGGCGGCCGACCGCACCGGCCACGCCATCCTGCACACCCTCTACCAGCAGTCGCTGAAGCACGAGGCGGAGTTCTTCGTCGAGTATTTCGCGCTGGACCTCATCATGGAGGACGGCGTCTGCAAGGGCGTGCTGGCCTGGAACCTCGACGACGGCACCATCCACCGCTTCCGCGGGCAGCTCGTCGTGCTGGCGACCGGCGGCTACGGCCGCGCCTACTTCTCGGCGACCTCGGCCCACACCTGCACGGGTGACGGCGGCGGCATGGTGCTGCGCGCCGGCCTTCCGCTGCAGGACATGGAGTTCGTGCAGTTCCACCCGACCGGCATCTACGGCTCCGGCTGCCTCATCACCGAGGGCGTGCGCGGCGAGGGCGGCTACCTCACCAACTCCAACGGCGAGCGCTTCATGGAGCGCTATGCCCCGTCGGCCAAGGATCTGGCGTCGCGCGACGTCGTGTCCCGCTCGATGACCATCGAGATCCGCGAGGGCCGCGGCGTGGGTCCGCACAAGGACCACATCCACCTGCACCTGGAGCATCTGCCGCCGGAGATCATCCACCAGCGCCTGCCCGGCATCGCCGAGACGGCCAAGATCTTCGCCAACGTGGACGTCACCAAGGAGCCGATCCCGGTCCTGCCGACCGTCCACTACAACATGGGCGGCATCCCGACCAACTTCCGCTGCGAGGTCGTCAGCCCGACCGCCGAGAACCCCGACCAGGTGGTGCCCGGCCTGATGGCGATCGGCGAGGCGGCCTGCGTGTCGGTGCACGGCGCCAACCGCCTGGGCTCCAACTCGCTGCTCGACCTCGTGGTGTTCGGCCGTGCGGCCGCCATCCGCGCCGCCGAGATCGTCGAGAAGGGCAAGGTCCCGGGCGTCAAGGCCGACTCCTGCGACAAGGCGCTGGAGCGCTTCGACCGCATCCGCAACGCCAAGGGCTCGATCAAGTCGGCCGACCTGCGGCTGGAGATGCAGAAGACCATGCAGAACAACTGCGCGGTGTTCCGCACGGGCGAGGTGCTGGAGGAGGGCGTGAAGCTGATCGACGCCGTCTACGCCAGGAAGGACGACATGGCGATCAGCGACCGGTCGCTGGTGTGGAATTCGGACCTTGTGGAAGCGCTGGAGCTGGACAATCTGTTGGGGCAGGCGGTCGCGACCCTGCACTCCGCGCAGAACCGTCCGGAAAGCCGCGGCGCCCATGCCCGCGAGGACTATCCGAACCGCGACGACGAGAACTGGATGAAGCACACCGTCATCTGGGTCGCCGACGACGGGAAGACCCGGATCGACTACCGTCCGGTCCATATGTACACCCTGACCGACGAGGTCGAGGTGTTCCCGCCCAAGGCCCGCGTCTACTAAGGCCGCCGCTCAAAGGCTCCTGCGGAAAGCAAGGATACGAACCATGGTCGAATTCAACCTGCCTGCCAACTCGAAGGTCGGCGTCGGCAAGACCATCAACGTCGCGAACGGCGCCAAGCGGGCGAAGTCTTTCAAGATCTACCGCTGGAACCCGGACGACGGCCAGAACCCGCGGGTCGACACCTATATCGTCGACCTCGACAAGTTCGGGCCGATGGTGCTGGACGCCATCATCTACATCAAGAACCAGGTCGACAGCACGCTGACCTTCCGGCGCTCCTGCCGCGAGGGCATCTGCGGGTCGTGCGCGATGAACATCGACGGCACGAACACGCTGGCCTGCCTGAAGGCGATCGAGGACATCCCGGGCGACGTCAAGATCTACCCGCTGCCGCACATGCCGGTGGTGAAGGACCTCGTCCCCGACCTGAAGCACATCTACGCCCAGCTCGCCTCGATCAAGCCGTGGCTGCAGTCGCAGTCGCCGGCTCCGAGCCGCGAGCGGCTGCAGTCGCCGGAGGACCGCGCCAAGCTGGACGGCCTCTACGAGTGCATCCTGTGCTTCTGCTGCTCGACCTCCTGCCCCAGCTACTGGTGGAACGGCGACCGCTATCTCGGCCCGTCGATCCTCCTGCAGGCCTACCGCTGGATCGTCGACAGCCGCGACGAGATGACGGGCGAGCGCCTCGACATGCTCGAGGACCCGTTCCGCCTCTATCGCTGCCACACCATCATGAACTGCACCAAGGCGTGCCCGAAGGGCCTGAACCCGGCCAAGGCGATCGCCGAGATCAAGAAGCTGATGGTGGTCCGCCGCTGACCCGACCGGTCGGCGAAGGACGCAAACGACGCGAGGCGCCCCGCGGGGCGCCTCGTTCCTTTTTCGGGGGGTATCCGTCGGCCGTGCGCCGGGCTACCGGAAATCCGGGTCGGTCGGCTGCGAGGGCGGCAGGTCGCCGCCGGGGACCGGGGGGATGTCGGTGCCGGGGCCGCCGGGATCGGGCAGGTCCGGATTGTCGCCGCCCGGCAGATCGACCGGGACATCCTCCCCCGATCCCGGTTGAGGACGGGGAGGGGCCGCGCGCAACGGCTGCGGCCTCGACATCGAAGACGTCTGGGTCGGGGTCGTCCAGGGCATCGCCAACATCTCCTTCTGACACGCTGTCGGTGGCTTCGAGCCATTCAACCGCCGGGCCGGGCGAACGGCACGGTGCGGCTCCATTGACCGGCGGCTATGAGGGGGTATGCTTTTCGGGCGAGCCCGATGGGCAACCGGCCGGCAGTGGGTTCAGCAAGAGGGGAAGGAGAGAGTTCATGGGCGGCATGTCCGGGCAGACCTGGAATTGGATCAGCGGCGAATGGGTGGAAGGCAACCCGCCCCTGGTCGGTCCCAACGCGCATGCGCTGTGGATGTCGTCGGTCGTGTTCGACGGCGCGCGGTCGTTCGACGGGGTGGCCCCGGATCTGGACCTGCATTGCGCCCGTGTCGTCCGCTCCGCCCAGGCGCTGGGCCTGGCGCCGATGCTGACGGCGGGCGAGATCGAGGAACTGTGCTGGGACGGCATCCGCCGCTTCCCCACGAGCACGGCGCTCTACATCCGGCCGATGTTCTACGCCGAGTCCGGCTTCATCAACCCGGATCCGGAGAGCACGCGCTTCGTCCTGTCGCTGATCGAGGCGCCGATGCCGGAGCCGATTGGCTTCACGGCCTGCATCTCCAGCTTCCGCCGCCCGGCGCCCTCGATGGCGCCGACCGACGCCAAGGCCGCCTGCCTCTATCCCAACGCCGGCCGCGCGCTGGCCGAGGCGACCCGCCGCGGCTTCGACAACGCGATCCTGCTGGACGCCATCGGCAACGTGGCGGAGTACGCCACCGCCAACCTGTTCATCGCCAGGGACGGGGTGGTGCGCACGCCGGTGCCGAACGGCACCTTCCTCAACGGCATCACGCGCCAGCGGGTGATCGCCCTGCTGCGCGCCGACGGCATCCCGGTCGAGGAATGCACCCTGACGCCCGAGGATGTGCTGGCGGCCGACGAGGTCTTCTCGACCGGCAACTATTCCAAGGTGGTGCCGGTGACCCGCGTCGAGGACCGCAGCTTCGCGGCCGGTCCGATGATGAAGCGGGCACGCGGTCTCTACTGGGAATACGCCTTCCGCTGAGCCTCCAGCAGCCGGACGGCGGCGGCGCGGTGATGGGCCAGCGTCGCCGCCAGCCGGGACAGCCAACGATCCCGAAGGCAGTCGGCCGCCGGCAGCATGGCACGGCGGCGCGCCGCGCCGGTCCGTGCCTCCGCCGCCAGCCGCGCCTGCTCGGCGAGCGCCGCCCGGTTCCGCAGCACCCGCCAGGCCGCGCCGCCGCCGAACAGGGCGGCGCGGACCGCATGCCGCGGCGGCGGCCCGTCATGGCGGCGGTGGAGATCGTCGAGCAGGGCGGGGCAGGCGGCAGGGTCCATGGAGGGCAGGCTGGCGCCGGCCGCCGTTCCTGTCAAGGCATTTTATCCTAGGACCGAAGGCGTGGCGAAGGGACCGCCCCGGGCAGGGCCGTCCTACTGGCTCGCCCAGATGATGCGGGCCATCCAGGCGACCTCGCCGCGGGGGATGCTGCGGTCCGGGTGGGCGCGGTTGATCGACATCAGCTCGATCCGCGTCGCGGACTCGCGGATCAGTTGCTTGGCCATCACCTCGCCGCCCTTGGTGCGGACCACCACGCGGTCGTTGCGGCGGATCTGCGCGGCCGGCGAGACGATGATGGTGTCGCCGTCGCGGTAGACCGGCTCCATGCTGTCGCCGGAGATCTCCAGCGCATAGGCGTGCGGGTCGCCCAGGCTGGGGAACAGCAGCTCGTCCCAGCCGGAGCCCACGGGATAGCCGGCATCGTCGAAATAGCCGGCGTTGCCGGCCTGGGCGTAGCCGATCACCGGGATGCGCTGGAAGGCGTTGGGACCGGCGGCCTCGCCGATCAGGCTGACGAACTCCGACAGGCTGGCGTTGGTCGCCTCCAGCACCTTCGACACGCTCTCGGTCGAGGGCCAGCGGAGCTTGCCGTCGCCGGTGATCCGCTTGCTCTTGTTGAAGGTGGTCGGGTCGAGCCCGGCCCGCCGCGCAAGGCCGGATGCCGACAGCCCGTGCTGGGCCGCGAGGCGGTCGATCGCCCGCCAGATGTCCGCATGTTTCAGCATGGGACGATAATCTCATAATCGCCGGCAGCGGTCCCTAGGAACTTTTTCATATAGTTCTTGACCGCCCCGTCATGGCGGAACATAACACGAACATATCGCCACTGCACCGCGCAAGGCCGACCGGCCGGGCTCCCGCGAGGAGACGCCTTTCCGGACCGCGACCCGCTTTGCGCGCGGCCGGCCGCCACGATGAGGAGACCAGCATGCACGCATCCCCCCGCCCGCGATCCGCCGCCGCGGCGCCCTTCGGCAGCGGAGTCCCGCCCTATGCGGTGTCCGGCATCCCCTTCGACAGCGGCGAGGAGGCCTGGTTCTGGGCCGTCCAGGCGCAGGACGCCAAGGCGGCCGGCGCCCGCGTGGTGGCCGGGCTGGGGCTGGTGCAGCGGCCCTGCGAGCCGGCGGACGTGCTGCGGGTGGTCGACCGGCTCTACCGCCGCCGGCTGCTGACCCGCGACCATCTGCATGTGCTGGTCCATTACGGCCGCCGCCTGGCGGCGCCCGACGTCACCCGCCCGCGCGAGCAGCGCGCCCACGGGCTGTGGTGCGAGGCGTTCGAGCGGGTGAACCCGGTCCTGCGCGAGAAGGGCATCCTGCAATGAGCGCCGCCGCTCCCGCCGGCCGGCCGGCGGCGGTGGCCGGGGCGCGGTCCCCGGCTCCGCTCCCGGCATTGCCCCGGGCCTGGGTCGTCTTCCGCGGCGACAGCCCGCTGTGGTGGCTGCGGCTGCTGCGGCCGGGCTTCCGCCACTGCCTCGCCCTGCTGAACGACGGGCGGCACTGGATCGTCGTCGACCCGCTGTCCCCCTACACCGAGGTCGCGGTGCCGCCGCTGCCGCCGGGCTACGACCTGCCGGGCTGGTACCGCGGGCTCGGCCTCACGGTGGTGGCGGCGCCGGTGGCCCGCCCGCCCGCCCGGCCGGCGCCCTGGGCGCCCTTCACCTGCGTCGAGGCGGTGAAGCGGGTTCTGGGATGCAGGCCCCCTTCGTGCTCACCCCCTGGCAGCTCTTCTGCCGGCTGACCCGCGCTCCGGAGGGCGCCGCCCATGGCTAACCTGTTCAAGCTTCCCACCCCGGCCGTTCCGGCTCCGGCCGCTCCGCCCCCGTCTCCTCCGGCGATCCTGGCGCCGGCTCCCGTCGTCGCCCCGCCCCCGCGCCGCTCCCGCCACCCCCGCCGCCCGCGGCGGTGCCCGGCCCGGTCCCGCTGCCGGAGCCCGTGCCGGTCCCGCCTCCCGCCCCGCCTCCCGCCCCGCCGGGGACGGGCGGCGCCACCGATCCGGCCGCCTCGCCCGATCCCGCCGCGGTGGCGGAGCGGGCGCTGGAGCGCCGCAGCCGCAGCACGGCCGGGACGGTGCTGACCTCCTGGCGCGGAATCCTCGACCTGAACGCGCTGAGTCCCCGGCGCAAGAGCCTTCTGGGAGAGTGATCCTATGGCCGATCCCATACAGGCCGCGCCGGCGGACAGGCGCGCCCCCCTGTCGGAGCCGCGGATCCTGCTCGACCGTTTCCAGGCGGCGCGCGACCGCCGCGCCGTCTGGGAGGCGCACTGGCAGGACTGCTACGACCACGCCCTGCCCAACGGCCGGCCCTTCCGCGGCGGCGGCACGCCGGGCGAGCGGCGCGTCGACCGGCTGTTCGACGGCACCGCCCCCGACGCGGTCGAACAGCTTGCCGCCAGCCTGCTGTCGCAGCTCACGCCGCCCTGGTCGCGCTGGTTCGGCTTCCAGCCCGGCCCGGCCCTGACCGACGGCGAGCGCGACCGGATCGCTCCGACGCTCGACCGGGCCGCCGCCGTCGTGCAGGCGCATTTCGACCGCTCCAACTTCGCGGTGGAGGTGCATCAGGCCTTCCTCGACCTCGTCACGGCGGGCACCGCCTCGCTGCTGATGGAGGAGGCGGCGCCCGGCGGCCCCAGCGGCCTGCGCTTCACCGCCGTGCCGCTGGCCGAGGTGGTGCTGGAGGAGGGGCCGGAGGGCCGGCTCGACGGCACCTTCCGCCGCAGCGAGGCGACGCTGGCCGAGATCCTCCGCCGCTTCCCCCGGGCGGAGCTTCCCGAGGAGGTGCGCATCCGCGGCACCGAGGAGCCGGAGGAGCGCTTCGTCCTGGTCGAGGCGGTGCTGCCGGACGGCACGGCTTACCGCTGGACGGTGGTGCTGGACAGCGGCCTCGCCGAGCCCTGCCGTCTGGCCGAAGGGCGCTTCGCCCAGTCTCCCTTCATCAACTTCCGCTGGCTGAAGGCGCCGGGCGAGGTCTATGGCCGCTCCCCGGTCATGAAGGCGCTGCCCGACATCAAGACCGCCAACAAGGTGGTGGAGCTGGTGCTGAAGAACGCCTCCATCGCCGTCACCGGCATCTGGCAGGCGGACGACGACGGGGTGCTGAACCCGGCGACGATCCGGCTGGTGCCGGGCACCATCATTCCCAAGGCGGTGGGGTCGGCCGGCCTGACGCCGCTCGCCAATCCCGGCCGGTTCGACGTCTCCCAGCTCGTGCTGGACGATCTGCGGGCGCGCATCCGCCATGCCCTGCTGGCCGACCGGCTGGCCCCGCTCGACTCGCCGCGGATGACCGCCACCGAGGTGATGGAGCGGGCGGGGGAGGTGGCCCGGCAGCTCGGCGCCACCTACGGCCGGCTGCAGGCGGAGCTGCTGACCCCGCTGCTGCTGCGCGCCGTCGCCATCCTGCGCCGCCGCGGCGAGATCCCGGACATCACGGTGGACGGGCGGCTGGTCGCGCTGCAGTACCGCTCCCCGCTCGCCCAGGCGCAGGCGCAGCGCGACGTGCAGGCGACGCTGCGCTGGCTCGACGGCGCCCGGCAGCTCGGCCCCGACGCGCTGGCGACGGTGGATGCCGCCGCCGCCGCCCGCTGGCTGGGCGAGGCCCTCGGCGTGCCCGCCCGGCTGATCCGCGCGGAGGGCGCCGCTCCCGCCACTGATCCGGCCGCTGCTCCGGCGAGTGATCCGGCCGCCGGGCCGGTGGCTGAGCCCGCCCATGGCTGAGCCCGCGACGAGCGCCGGTCCGGCCGGCTGGGCGTGGCTCGACCCCGCGCCGTTCTCCGCCCCCTCGGCCGATCCGCCGGCCACCTCGCCGGCCACCTCGCCAGAGGATCCCGCCCCGGCCTTCGCCCGCTGCTTCGCCGGGCCGGATGGCCGCCGCGTGCTGGCGGTGCTGCGCGCCATGACGATGGAGCGCGCGCTCGGCCCCGACGCGCCGGACGCCGCGCTGCGCCACCTGGAGGGCCAGCGCCAGCTCGTCGCCACCATCCTCGCCCTGGCCGCCCGCGGCGGCGCCTGACCTCACTCTTCCTTGCCCGCCCCCCTCCCGTTCCAAGGAGTATCCCATGGCCGAAAACCTGCTGACCTCGCCCGTGCCGGGCGCCGCCGCCCCGGCGGTGCCGGAGAAGTTCCGCGACCCGGAGACCGGCGGCATCCGCGTCGACGCCCTGCTGAAGTCCTACCTGGAGCTGGAGCGCCGCCTGTCGGCCCCGCCGGCGCCGGCCGCGGCGGTCCCGCCCGATCCCGCCGCCCCCGATCCGGAGATGCTGCGCCGGGCGGCCGGGGTGCCGGAGACGCCGGAGGGCTATTGCATCGCCTGCGACCATGGCCTGTTCGAGCCCGACCCGGAGATCAACGGCCGCCTGCATGCCGCCGGCTTCTCGCCGACGCAGGCGCAGCTCCTCTACGATCTGGCGGCCGAGCGCATGGTGCCGCTGATCCAGCAGGTCGCCGCCGAGTTCCAGGCGGAGCGCGAGGTCGAGCGTCTGGCCGCCCAGTTCGGCGGCGAGGAGCGCTGGCGGGAGGTGTCGCGCCAGATCCTGGCCTGGGCCGCGCGCACCCTGCCGCCGGCGGTGGTGGAGGGGCTGTCGACCACCTACGAGGGGGTGATGGCGCTGCACCGCATGATGACGGGGACGGAGCCGTCGGCGCTGGCGGTCCCGCCGGGCCGGGCGGGCGACGGCAGCGGCGAGTCGGAGCTGCGCGCCCTGATGCGCGACCCGCGCTACTGGCGCGACCGCGACCCCGCCGTCGTCTCCAAGGTGACCGAAGGCTTCCGGCGCCTCTACCCCGGCGGGCAGTGAGCGGCCGGAACCGCCCCTCCGCCGCGCCGCAGCGGGCGGAGGGGCGGTCCCGTTCCGGATAGCGGTCGTTCGCACCTGCGAATTATGCGCGTACGCAAAATTCAGATTGCACGTTTGAAATGAAAAAGCGACCCTGCGGTGCTTTTGGGGCAGGGCCGCGCGCATCCGCGGCCCGTTGGGGGAAACGCCGGGCCGAATGACTCTGCGCCGCAAGATCCGATGGCTGACCTGGATCGGCCTGATCTGCTGCCTGACGGCGGCGGTCCCGGCGCTGTACCTGCTCCGCCACGGCCTGATCGCCGAGCGGGAGCGGATGACGGCCGCCCTGGTCGACTCCGCCCAGGCGATGCTGCACGAGCTGCAGGTGGCGGTGGAGGCCGGCGCCGTCGCCGAGGAGGACGCCCGCTCCCAGGCCCGGCTGTCGCTGCGCGCCCTGGCCGGCGACCCCTTCCATGTCACGGTGTTCACGGACGGCCGCATCCCCCCCGGCTGGCCGCCCATCAGCAAGTCGGTGTCGAGCAGCACCCTGTTCGAGCCGTGGGGCTGGGCCATCGCCGCGGCGGGCGACGTCGAGGACATCGACCGGGCCTTCGCGGCGGAGGCGCTGGCCTTCATCCTGTTCCTCGCCGTGCTGCTGGTGCTGAGCTGGCCGGCCTCCGTCTTCCTGTCGCAGAATGTGCTGGGCCCGATCGAGGCGCTGTCGGCGCGCATGCGCGTGCTGACCGAGGGGCGCACCGACATCGACATTCCCGGCCAGGACCGCGCCGACGAGTTCGGCGCCATGGCCCGCGCCATGGAGTTCTTCCGCCAGGCGGCCCGCACCCTGATCGAGCGGGACGAGCGGCTGGCCGGCATCATGAACAATGTCAGCGAGGCGATCCTGCTGGTCGACCGGGACGGCCGGATCGAGGACTGCAACCCCGCCGCCGTCGCGCTGCTCGGCCTGCCGTCCGATGCGCTGCCCGGCCGCCGCCTGTCCGAGCTGTTCGCCGAGGGCGACCGCCCGCGGGTGGAGGCCCTGGTCGGCGTCGGGCAGGATGAGCCGAGGGCCGAGCGGGCGGAGGCGCTGGGCATCGACCGCGCCGCCGGCCGGGTCGAGGTGTCGCTGAGCGTCGCCCCCCTGACGGTCGGCGGCCGGCCGGGCTTCGTCTGCGCGCTGGCCGACATGACGCAGCGGCTGCGGCACGAGCGCGAGCTGCTGCGGCTCGCCACCCGCGACCGGCTGACCGGGCTGCCCAACCGGGCGCTGGTCGAATCCCTGCTGGAATCGGCGGTGGAGCGCTGCCGCCGCCATGGCCGCCGCTTTGCCGTGATGTGCCTCGACCTGTCGCGCTTCAAGCTGGTGACCGACACGCTGGGCCACCATGCCGGCGACGAGCTGCTGAAGGTGGTGGCGGCCCGCATCGTGGCGACCGTGCGGGCCAGCGACACGGTGGGCCGCATCGGCACCGACGACTTCGCGGTGATCGTCGAGGAGGTCGCCGACGCGGAGGAGGCCGCGGCGATCGCCCAGCGCATCCTGGCGGCCTTCGACGAGCCGGTGATGCTGCTGGACAACGAGCATTACGTCCGGCCCTCCGTCGGCATCGCGCTGTTCCCCGACCACACCGACGAGGCGCAGGAGCTTCTGCGCGCCGCCGACACGGCGCTCTACGCCGCCAAGCGGTCGGGCGGGCGGCGGCACGCCTTCTTCCACAAGGAGCTGGCGGAGCAGGCGCGGCGCCATCTGGCGCTCGACGGCGACCTGCGCTCGGCGCTCGCCAACCGGCAGTTCCGCCTGCACTACCAGCCCAAGGTGTCGCTGATCGACCTGTCGCTGGAGGGGTTCGAGGCCCTGCTGCGCTGGGAGGCGCCGGGCAAGGGCATGATCTCCCCCGGCGAGTTCATCCCGGTGGCCGAGGATACCGGCTTCATCGTGCCCCTCGGCGACTGGGTGCTGGACGAGGCCTGCCGGCAGCAGCGCGAATGGCTGGACGCCGGGATGAAGCCGGTGCCGGTCGCCGTCAACATCTCGCCCCGCCATCTGCGCCACCGCAGCGCCGAGGATTTCCGCCGCATCATCGACAGCCACGGCCTGCCGCCCGAGCTGATCGAGCTGGAGATCACCGAAGGGGCGGTGATGCAGGACCTCGACCATGCGCTGGCCGTGCTGGGCGCGCTGAAGGAGATGGGGATCCGCGTGGCGGTGGACGATTTCGGCACCGGCCATTCCTCGCTCAGCTACCTGAAGCGGCTGCCGGTCACCACGCTGAAGATCGACCGCTCCTTCATCGGCGGCATCCCGGAGGAGCGGGAGGACATCGGCATCGTCTCCACCATCATCGCGATGGCCGAGATCCTCGGGCTCGACGTGGTGGCGGAGGGGGTGGAGAAGAACGAGCAGGCCAATTTCCTGCGCCGCCACAACTGCACCCTGGTCCAGGGCTGGCTGACCGGCCGGCCGGTGGCGCCGGAGACCGCCGTCTCGCTGCTCGCCCGGCGGCTGCCCGAACACGCCTGACGGGTCAGGCCGCGGCGGGCTTCCGCGCGCCGCGCCGCGCCGTCTTCTCCCGGATCCGCGCCAGCGTGACCGGGCGGAACTCCCAGACATCGACGCCGACGTCGATCTGGCGCGGCAGGCCCTTGAGCTGGCCGTGGCTGTGGCCGTGCAGGTTGAGCGCGCCGCGGTACATGCCGTTCCAGGTGCGGAAGGCGTAGTGGCACAGGACCAGCGCCGTCTCCCCGACGACGATCTCGGCGTAATGCCCGACGCTGGCCCAGCCGGGCAGCCGCAGGGTGGCCGGGCCGTCGTTGTTGCCGGCGATCAGGTGCTTGGCGCCGTTCAGCCGGTCGAGCAGCGCCGCCATGCGGTCGGGCGGGGTGCGCGGCGCGAAGTCGCCGAGGTGCCAGACCTCGTCCTCCGGCCCGACCACGGCGTTCCAGTTGTCGATCATCGCGGCATCCATGGCCGCGACCGAGTCGAAGGGCCGGCGGAACCGCCCGATGGCGCCCGCATGGCCGAAATGGGTGTCGCTGGTGAAGAAGACCGTCATCGCCGGCCCTCAACGCGCCGCAGGCGGCGGGGGTTCCCACCGCCTGCCGGTCGCGCGATGGATCAGTGGGCGTGATCGTCGTCGTGCTTGTGCCCGCCGCCCGCCGCGGTCGGGTCGAGGAAGCGGTGCAGGTGGACGATGAAATAGCGGGTGTGGGCGTCGTCGATGGTGGCGCCGGTGGCGCCGCGCCACGCCTTGTAGGCATCCTCGTAGCTGGGGAAGATGCCGATGACGTGCAGCTTGGTCGGGTCGACGAACTCGTGCGAATCGGGGCGGGTCAGTTCGCCGCCGAAGACGAGGTGGAGGAGCTGGCGGTGGGGCATTTTCTTGCGGTCCTCTGGCTGATGCTGCCCATGGTCATATCCGCCGCCGCGGTGGCGCATCAAGCCTGTTGACAGGGATTCGCATTTTGCCGCGGCGGCAGGTCCCGCAAAGCCGCAAGAAGCCGTGGCTTCACCCTTTGCGTGCCCAAGAAGCCAGCGCTCTCAACGGACTGGCGCGACACTGTGGCAAAGTGGTCATACCGCGACTCGGAGAAAGCGCCATACGCGGCGGAATGGAGGACGGCCGGCCCTTGCCAGTCCTCCGGCGGGGAAGTAAGGTCCCGCGTCGCGCGCGTGTATTTCCCTAGCGCCGCATCATCCTCACGTCTCGGTCTCACCCGCCGTTCCGACGGCCAACCTGTTCCAGGGGGCTTGCCCGCCATGTCGATCATCGCGTCCCGTCTCTCGCGCATCAAGCCGTCGCCGACCATCGCCGTGACCAACAAAGCCCGCGAGCTGAAAGCGGCCGGTCGCGATGTCATCGGCCTGGGCGCCGGCGAGCCGGACTTCGACACCCCGGACAACATCAAGGCCGCCGCGATCAAGGCGATCGAGAGCGGCGACACCAAGTACACCGCCGTGGACGGCACGCCCGCGCTGAAGAAGGCGATCTGCGCCAAGTTCGAGCGCGAGAACGGCCTGAAGTACACGCCGGAGCAGATCACGGTCGGCGTCGGCGGCAAGCAGGTGCTGTACAACGCCCTGATGGCGACGCTGAACCCGGGTGACGAGGTCATCATCCCGGCCCCCTACTGGGTCAGCTATCCCGACATGGTGGAGCTGGCGGAAGGCACGCCGGTCTTCGTCTCCTGCCCGGCCGGGCAGGGCTTCAAGCTGCAGCCCGCCGACCTGGAGAAGGCGATCACGCCGAAGACCAAGTGGCTGATCCTGAACTCGCCCTCCAACCCCTCGGGCGCCGCCTACACCCGCGCCGAGATGAAGGCGCTGACCGACGTGCTGGTCCGCCACCCGCATGTCTGGGTGATGACCGACGACATGTACGAGCATCTGCTGTACGACGGCCTGGAGTTCGTCACCCCGGCGCAGGTCGAGCCGTCGCTCTACGACCGCACCCTGACGGTCAACGGCGTGTCGAAGTCCTATTCGATGACCGGCTGGCGCATCGGCTATGCCGGCGGCCCGAAGGAGCTGATCAAGGCGATCGGCGTGATCCAGAGCCAGTCGACCTCCAACCCGACCTCGATCAGCCAGGCCGCCGCCGTCGAGGCGCTGAACGGCCCGCAGGACTTCATCAAGGAGCGCGCCGAGGTGTTCCGCCAGCGCCGCGACCTCGTGGTGTCGATGCTGAACCAGGCCAAGGGGCTGAGCTGCCCGAAGCCGGAAGGCGCCTTCTACGTCTATCCGTCCTGCGCCGGCACCATCGGCAAGAAGACGCCCGAGGGCAAGGTGATCGAGACCGACGAGGATTTCGTCACCTACCTGCTGGAGTCCGAGGGCGTCGCGGTGGTCCAGGGCTCCGCCTTCGGCCTCGCCCCGCACTTCCGCATCTCCTACGCCACCTCGACCGAGGCGCTGGAGGAGGCCTGCAAGCGCATCCAGCGCGCCTGCGGCAACCTGCGCGACTGAGCGAAGCGCAAGGTTGAATGAACAGGAAAGGGCCGGGGCGAAAGCCTCCGGCCCTTTTCCGTTGGGCTTCCCGTCCCGGTGCCTACTGCGCCGCCAGCATCTCCTTGCGGATCTCCACGGCGCGGTCGGCGGCCTTGCCGGTGACCTCCTGCAGGCGGTCGAACTCCCAGGTGAAGGTGCCGACGCCGAGCGACAGCGAGCGCAGCTCGACGATCAGGTCGTGCATCTCCGCCTGCGGCAGATAGGCCTTCACCTCGTCCCAGCCCTGCCAGCCGGGGCGCGCGTCATAGCCCAGGATCTGGCCGCGCCGGCCGCTGATCAGCCGCTGCACCTTCGAGGTGAAGTCGCTGGGCACCGCGATGGCGACGGTCAGGATCGGTTCCAGCAGCACCGGGTCGCAGCCCGGCAGGGCCTCGCTCATCGCCTGGCGGGCGACGGTCTTGAAGGCCATTTCCGAGCTGTCCACCGCATGGTACTGGCCGCCGGTCAGCTTCACCGCGAAATCGACCACCGGGAAGCCCAGCGGCCCGCGCACCGCATACTCCTTCACGCCGGCCTCGACCGCCGGGATGAACTGGCGCGGCACCACGCCGCCGACCACCCCGTCCTCGAACTGGAAGCCGCTGCCGCGGGGAAGCGGGCGGACCTCCACATGGATGTCGGCGAACTGGCCGTGGCCGCCGGTCTGGCGCTTGTAGCGGGCGTGGTGCGCGGCGCCCCGGCGGATCGACTCCCGGTAGGGGACCTGCGGCGCGCTGCCCTTGACCGCGACGTTGTACTTGCTGCGCAGCCGGTCCATGGCGATCTGCAGGTGGATGTCGCCCTGGCCCCACAGCACCAGCTCGCCGGTGCCGGCGGACTGGTCCAGCCGCAGGGACGGGTCCTCCTCCAGCAGCTTCTGGATGGCCGCGGTCAGCTTCACCTCGTCGTTGCGGTTGGCGGCATGCAGGGCCAGCCCATAGACCGGGGCGGGCGGCGGCGGCCAGCTTTCCGGCCGGCCGAGATTGGCCTTGTCGGTGAGGAGGTCGCCGGTCGCCGCCTTCTCCAGCCGGCCGAGCGCCACCAGGTCGCCCGCCGCGGCGGAGGGCAGCTTGGCCTGGTCGTGGCCGGTGATGCGGAAGAGGCCGGACACCCGCTCGCCGCCCAGCGTCATGCCGTCGGTCACCGTGCCGCGCCAGATGCGCGCCACGCTCAGCTTGCCGACATGGGAACCGGTGAAGGTCTTCACCACCTGGGCGGCCACCGCGGCGTCGGCGGGGACGCCGGCCCGCGCCGCCGTCACCTCGACGTCCGGCGCCTCGTGCCGCAGGGCCTTCAGCAGGCGGCGGATGCCGTTGTCGTTCTCGGCCGAGCCGAAGAAGACCGGGACGATCAGATCCTCCGCCAGCTCGCGGGCGAGGCGCTCGTAGATCTCGCCGCTGTCCGGGGTGGCGTCCTCCAGCAGCTTTTCCAGCAGCGCGTCGTCGAAGTCGGCGACGGCCTCCAGCATCTCCTGCCGGGCCTCGCTCTCGCGCTCCTTCACCGGATCGGGGAGGGAGATCAGGTTGGAGGGCTTGTGCGGGTTGAAGCGGTAGGCGCGCTCGCTGACAAGGTCGACGAAGCCGGTGATGCCGTTGCCTTCGCGGATCGGCACCTCGCGCAGAACCAGCCGGCGGGTCGAGACGGCCTGATAGGCCGACACCACGTCGCGCACCCTGAGGTCGCCCAGCGTGTCGACCTTGTTGATGAACAGGATGTGCGGGATGCGGCGGTCGTCGAGGAACTTGAACAGCGGGGCCAGCAGCACGGCCTTCTCGGGTGCCGCCTCCGCCACCACGACGGCGACGTCGGCGGCGGCCAGCGCGCCCTGCGTCTCGCAGGCCAGCTCCACCGAGCCGGGGCAGTCCAGCACGGTCCAGCGCTCGCCCAGATACTCGAAGCAGGCGAGGTTCACCTCCACGCTCATCTGCCGGGCCTTCGCCTCGGGCGAATTGTCCCCCACGGTGTTGCCGTCGCGGACGCTGCCCTTGCGCGTGGTCGCCCCGGTCGCGAACAGCAGGCTTTCCAGCAGCGTCGTCTTGCCGCTGAGATAGGGACCGACCAGGGCGGCGCAGCGGGCCGTCCGGATTTGGGTATGGGGCATTCACAACCTCCCGTGTGACATTGGCCGCATGGCGTCGGCCGTATGACGCGTGTCGGGAGACCGCCGGGTTGGCGCTGGCGCGCCGGCCGCGCCGCGGCCTCTGCCGGGAGCCGGCTGCCCGTCGTCTCGGAGGGCCAGCGCTTGTAAGGACTGGCGCTCGCTGGACAGGCGGCCGGATCCCTGACGACGTTGTACCTGTTGAGAATTCTGGTCCCCGTCATGCTCCACCCGAAGCGGGGGCGCTGTCGATGGAAAAAAGGGGCGGCACGACGTCACGGTGCGGAGCGCCGCTGCGCCACCACCGGCGGAGGGTCGGGCCCGCCCCTCGCGAGGGCTTGCGGCGATTGGCCGCATGGCCGGCGGGCGGCGGCAAGCCCGGCGGCAAGCAGCCGGTAAGGCGCTCTTTTGCCGGAGCTTTTCTCATCCGACGCGAAATCGCCTCCCGGCCGCAGCTTCATTGCCATGCTGCAATGCGGAATGACCGCGCCGAAATGAAGCAGACAAAATCGTGCAACATCGCGGTAGTACGTAAGAAGGCGGCATCCCTCCCGGGGAGGCATCCGGAAGGGCCAAGAACGACAATCATCGGGCCTGCGCCGGCCGCGCGGCGGGCCCCGGTCCAGTTTGGGGGAATGCGCATGCGCGTGCTGTTTCGTTATCTGATGGCCGGTCTCCTCGCCCTGTCCCTTGCCGGTGCGGCCACGGCCCAGGACGGGAAGCCGACCCAGGAGGACGCCAAGGCGATCACCCTGAAGGCCGCGGAGCTGATCGCCGCCAGGGGGCTGGACGAGGCCGCGAAGGTCTTCAACGCCGACGGCGAGTTCAAGTACGGCGAGATCTACGTCAACGTCATCGACTTCGCCGGCACCTGGAAGGTCTATCCGCCGCGTCCCGCCGGCGTCGGGCAGAGCGTGATCAACGTCAAGGATCCCGACGGCAAGTATGTCGTGCAGGATGTGCTGGCCGTCGCCAAGGACAAGGGCGAGGGCTGGGTCGAATACCGCTGGCTGAACCCGGCCAGCAACAAGATCGAGCCGAAGGTCACCTACGTGAAGCGCGTTCCGGGCCAGGAACTCGTCGCCTACGTCGGCATCTACAAGTAATCCCGCGGACACCCGGCGGCGCCGGCCATTCCGGCCCGGCGCCGCCGCTTCCGGAAACGGGCCGGCCGGCCGCGGCGCCGTGGGGCGCCGTGGGGCGCCTGCCGCCTGCCCGGGACATCGAAAAAGGGGATGGTGATGAGCGGTGGGTTGCTTTCGCGCGTCGCGGGCACCTCGGTGGCGGCACGCGTCTTCATCGCGCCGATGGTCGGCATCCTGCTGACCGTCGCGGCACTGGTGCTGGCCGACCGGCAGGCGGAGGAATCGCTGGCCGCGGTCGACGGCATCCATCGCGCCGCCGCCGAGCGGCGCGAGCAGATCGACCGGCTGATCGCCACCAGCTACATGGTCCACAGCGACGTCTCCCGCCATCTGGCGCTCGCCGGCTCCGGCATCGAGGAGGCGAAGCTGCAGAAGATGCGCGACTCGATCGTCGCCAACCTCGCCAAGGAACGCGAGCTGATCGCCACCCTCAGCGCCCGCGCCGCCGACGATGGCGAGCGCACGTTGCTGGCCGAGGTCGGGGGCCGGGTCGCCGCCTACGCCAAGGCGGTGGACGGCATGAACGCCATGGCGGCCATCGACCGGCTGATCGGCATTCCGATGATGGCCCAGGTGGACGACGAGTTCGCCGCCCTGACCGCCCGCATCGATGCGGCGCGCGAGGCGATCACCAGGGCGGCCGCCCGCGCGATCCAGGAGACCGAGGCCGCCACCGACGCGGCGCGCGTCCGCTTCGCCCTGGTCATGGCGGCCTTCCTGGTCGCGATGATGGCCGGCGGCCTGCTGCTCGCCCGCAGCATCACCCGGCCGCTGCAGCGCCTGTCGTCCGCCACCACCGAGCTGGCCGACGGCAGGCTCGACGCCGAGATCCACGGCACCTGGATGAGGAACGAGATCGGGGCGATGGCCCGCGCGCTCCAGGTGTTCCAGACCAACGCCCGCGAGGTCGGGCGGCTGACCGCCGAGCAGGCCCGCCAGAAGGCGCAGGCGGAGGAGGAGAAGCGGCGCACCATCCACGAGCTGGCCGACCTGTTCGAGGCGCGCGTCTCGCAGGTGGTGCAGCAGGTGGGGGAGGGGGCGCAGCAGGTGCGGACCAACGCCGCCGGCATGCTGCGGCAGGCCAATGCCGCCAACGACCAGGCGGCGACCGTCGCCGCCGCCAGCCAGCAGGCGGGCATGAGCGTGCAGACCGCCGCCACCGCGGCGGAGGAGATGTCCGCCTCCATCGCCGAGATCGGCGTGCAGGTGCGCCGGTCCTTCGAGATGGTGCGCGGCGCGGTCCGCGCGGTGGAGGAGACCAACGGCCATGTCGTCGGCCTGTCGGACGCCGCCACCCGGATCGGCGAGATCGTCGGGCTGATCAACTCCATCGCCGCCCAGACCAACCTGCTGGCGCTCAACGCGACCATCGAGGCGGCGCGGGCCGGCGAGGCCGGCAAGGGCTTCGCGGTCGTCGCCAGCGAGGTCAAGAGCCTCGCCAACCAGACCGCCAAGGCGACCGAGGACATCACCGCCCAGATCGGCGCGATCCAGCAGGTGACCGGGGTCGCCGTCTCCTCGATCCGCGGCGTGGGGGAGACGGTGGTGTCGATCGACGAGATCGTCGGCTCCATCGCCACCTCCATGGAGCAGCAGGCGGCCGCCACCCAGGAGATCGCCCGCAACGTCCACGAGGCGGCGGCCGGCACCCAGGAGGTCTCGCACAACATCGCCGGCGTCTCCAGCACCGCCAACGCCACGGGCAGCGCGGCCGGCGCCGTCCTGCAGGCGGCCGAGCTGCTCGACGGTCAGGCGGCGGCGCTGAACCGCGAGGTGGCGTCCTTCATCGGCAGGCTCCGGCAGGCTTAAGCCCGGCAGTCATTGACATGCGTCACGGACGGTTCTGATTCGACACGAAATAATGCCGCACCGCCTTGAATCCGCTCCGTGGCGCACAAGCTGGAGTGCGGGTCGAATAACCAAGAAGGATCATGTCATGCAGATTGACATCGGGATCGCGGAAGCCGACCGCAAAGCCATCGCCGAGGGGCTGAGCAAGGTGCTCGCCGACACCTTCGCGCTGTATCTGAAGACCCACTCGTTCCACTGGAACGTCACCGGGCCGATGTTCAACACGCTCCACACCATGTTCATGGAGCAGTATACCGAGCTGTGGAACGCGCTGGACGAGATCGCCGAGCGTATCCGCGCTCTCGGCTACCCGGCCCCGGGCAGCTTCTCGCAGTTCGCCGCGCTGGCCTCGATCAAGGAAGAGACCGCGGTGCCGAAGGCGAACGAGATGATCCGCCAGCTCGTCGAGGGGCATGAGGCCGTCGCCCGCACCGCCCGCGCGGTCTTCCCGACCGCCGAGAAGGCCGACGACCAGCCGACCGCCGACCTGCTGACCCAGCGCCTGCAGATCCACGAGAAGACCGCCTGGATGCTGCGCAGCCTGCTGGAGTAGCAGGCCCGCCCCCGCCGTTGCGCCGCTGCGGGGAGCCAAAGAAAAGGCCCCTCTTCCCGGACCGGGAGAGGGGCCTTTCTTTTCGAGCGTCCTGCGCGACCCGATCAGGTCCGGATCACCAGGTCCCGGCCGGGCTCCGGTCGCCGTGGGCGCCGGCGGCGGGCTCGTGGTGGGCCAGCCAGCGCTCGGCCTCCAGCGCGGCCATGCAGCCCATGCCGGCGGCGGTGACCGCCTGACGGTAGACCTTGTCCTTCACGTCGCCGGCGGCGAAGACGCCGGGGATGTCGGTGGCGGTCGAATCCGGGGCGGTGACGATGTAGCCCTGCCCGTCCATCTTCACCTTGCCCTTGAAGACGGCGGTGGCCGGCTCGTGGCCGATGGCGACGAAGACGCCGGCGACCGGCACGGTGCGGACATCGCCGCTCTTCACGTTCCTGATCCGCACGCCGGTGACGCTGCGCGGGTTGCCCAGGCTGCCGTCGCCCTCGCCGACGATCTCCTCGACCACGCTGTCCCACACCACCTCGATCTTCGGGTTGCGGAACAGGCGGTCCTGCATGATCCGCTCGGCCCGGAAGCCGTCGCGGCGGTGGATCACCGTCACCTTGGTGGCGTGGTTGGTAAGGTAGAGCGCCTCCTCCACCGCGGAGTTGCCGCCGCCGATCACCGCGACCTCCTTGCCGCGGAAGAAGAAGCCGTCGCAGGTGGCGCAGGCCGACACGCCGAAGCCGCGGTAGGTCTCCTCGCTGGGCAGGCCCAGCCAGCGGGCCTGGGCGCCGGTGGCGATGATGACGCTGTCGGCGACGTAGGTGTCGCCGCCGTCACCCTTGCAGACGAAGGGGCGCTGGCTGAAGTCGACGTCGGTGATCAGGTCGAACACCATCCGGGTGCCGACATGCTCCGCCTGCTTCTGCATCTGCTCCATCAGCCAGGGGCCCTGGATGGGATCGGCGAAGCCGGGATAGTTCTCGACGTCGGTGGTGATCATCAGCTGGCCGCCGGGCTGCATGCCCTGGACCATAAGCGGTTCCAGGTTGGCGCGGGCGGCGTAGATCGCCGCGGTGTAGCCGGCCGGGCCGGCGCCGATGATCAGGACCTTGGTGCGGTGCGTCGTGGCCATGGGGGTCGTTTCGTCCTGGAATGGTAAGGGCGCGGTCAGAAACCGAACATATGGTCGAGGCTGAAGGCGCTGTCACCGGTGGCGCAGCCGTGATAGCCGAACAGCCGGCAGGTGGTGTCGCGCACCAGCACATAGGCCTGCTCGCCCGCCGCCATCCGTTCCGCTTCCGAAAACAGGTCGCTGACGCGCCAGAAAAGCGAGCCGCTGCAGGCGATTGAGACCTTCTTGCGGGCGACCTCGATGCCATCGCGGCGGACCAGGACGAGGCTGGTGTCCGAGCCGGCATGCCAGGGCGTCGAGGCAGGGTAGATCAGGTGGCAGATCGTGTCCCACTGCGCCGGCCCCATGCGCAGGAACAGCCGGGTCGACAGGCCGGGCGGGCGGCCGTGGTAGCTCTGCGGCTCGTCCCGGTAGATCATCGCCGTGTTGAAGATGTGGCTGCCGAAGCTGGTCTCGGCCACATGGCCGCTCGTTACGTCCTCGTAACGGACCAGGGCGTGCAGCCAGCCGTCGGCGACCGTTCCGGCCTCGAAATCATACAGCAGCTCGACATGGCCGAAGCCGTCCTGCAGGCCGCCCTGCGCCGCCAGCCCGCTGACGTCCAGCGCGACGCTGTCGGAGCGCTTCAGGCTGCCGAAGCGGTGGCGGGCGACCTCCCGCCCGCGGGCGTCATAGACCACCGCCTGCACCGGCAGCTCGGTCTGGGCCGTGCTCATGGGGGTGGGCAGCAGGGTGGTGCGCCAGCGGCCGGGCGGCAGCAGCGGGGCGGGCAGGATGTGGCCCTTGCCGAGCGGCCCGCCGGTCAGGGCGGCCAGCCGGGGGTCCGGCTTCAGGTCGGCACGCTCCACGTTGGCGTGGGCGATGCGGCGGCGGCCGTTCCCGGCGACGATCTCGTAGCGCGGGCGGACGAAATGCTTGCCGGCCTGCACCTCGAACTGCTGGGGCCAGCGCGCCTCGGGGAACAGGTCGCGCGTGTCGAGCGCCACGGTGGAGAAGGGCGGCAGCGCGCGGTCCAGCGTCCGCACCTCGTCCCGGCCCATCAGGTTGAGGCCGACGGCGCCGGCCGGGACCGGCGTCGGGTGGCTGTTCTGGACCCACAGCAGCACCCGCTCGTCCTCGCGCGGGGCGGGCAGGCCGGCATAGCGGTCGGCCGGCCAGGCGTTGGCGTCATGGGTGCAGGACAGCACCGTGTCGTCGTCGCCGTAGGTGTCCAGCGCGTACTTCACCACGTCGTGCCCGGCGGCGCCGATCACGTGCAGGAACAGGGTGCCGCAGAAGTCGCCGAGCCCGAAGCGGGCGCGCACCTGCCGGCTGTCGATCACCACCGTGCCGTCGGCCGGCGGCATCGGCTCGGTCCACTCGGCCAGCGGCTTGCCGTCGGCGTCGAACAGGCAGGCCCACAGCCGGGTGCCCTTGGCGCCGTAGCGCGGCCAGTAGTTGGACGAGACGATGCGGGTGTGGTGGCCGCCCTCGTCGCGCAGCCAGGCGAAGTTGGTCGCCCAGTTGAACTTGGACAGGTAATGGCCGGAGTCGGTCAGCATGTCCTCCGGCACGCGCATGGCGTCGAGCGACACCACCCCGGCCCCCTTCGGGATCAGGTGGGCGATGTGGCCCTCCAGGCGCTGCGAATCGAAGGCGACGACGAAGACGGTGCGGGCCTCGCTCTGCGCCAGCTCGGTCACCGGGCGCGCGGCATGGCCGAACACCTCGGTCCCGACCAGCTCGACATTCTGCACATAGACGCCGGCCACCGGCACGGCCGAGAGGTCGTAGAACTCCGTCAGGCCGGACAGCAGCCCCAGCGGGTCGTAGAAGGCGACCGGACCGTAGCTGGCGAGGCGCGCGGTCAGGATGGCCGCCTTGGGCGCCGCCAGCGGGTGGCCCACAGCCTTGAAGAAGCTGGAGCCGCCGGTGACGTTGGAGAAGGTCTCGATCCGAAGGGGCATGGGACGCGCACCCGAAAGGTAAAATACCGGGCGACGGTTATAGCCGCTCGGTGGGAGACGCAACAGGGATTTGTCCTGACGCGCGGGTCAGGCCGGTGACCTATGGAGACTGGCGCAGGATCGCGGCGATGCCGGCGGCATAGCGGTCCCAGGTCAGCCCGGCGAGGAGGTCCGCTCCGGCCGCCCCGATGGCCGCCGCCGCGGCGCGGTCGCGCCAGACGTGCTCCAGCGCCTCCACCATCTCCTCCAGGTCGCTCTCGCCCCAGCCCTCGGCGCCCGCCGGATGGGAGACCGGGCCCTGCCGGCGGAGCGGCAGGCAGTGCCCCTCGCCGCCCAGCAGGTCGAGATGGCCGGTGTTGGCCGACAGGATGGCCGGCACGCCGCAGGCCATGCATTCCATGGCGACGAGGTTGGTGCCGCCCTCGCAGCGGTTGGGGAACAGGCCGACGTCGGCCTCGCGCAGGATCCGCGCCATGGCGGCGTTCGGCACATGGCCGAGGTCGACGATGCTGTCGGCCGGGATGCCGTTGTCGGCGGCCCAGCCGGCCGGGTCGAAGCGCCCGTCCTCCTTGAACCGCGGCGGCGCGACCGCCGGGTTGGTCTCCAGCGAGCGGGCGAACTGCGGCCAGGGGCTGTGCCAGGCGGTCAGCAGCAGCGCTTCGGGATGACGCTGGAGAAAGGCGCGGAAGGCGAGCAGGACGAGGTCCTGCCCCTTGCGGAACTCCGGCTTGCCGCCGGAGAAGATCACGAAGCGGTCGCGGAACCAGCCGGCGCGGGGGCCGGGGTGGAAATGGGTGGGGTCGATGCCCTGCAGCACCGTGGTCACCGGCCCGATGCCCGCCCCCTCCAGCACCCGCTGGACGAAGCCGGACCCGGCGACGATATGGGCCAGCGGCTTCGCCCGCTCCAGGGCCGCCGCGTCGAGCGCGGTATGCTCCAGATAGCAGACGCCGACCGTCGGCTTGCCGGTCACCAGCGTGTTGCCGGCCGCCCGGCCGCTGTTGAGGCCGTTGCCGAGCCCGCGCAGCAGCGGGACCGAGACGGTGATGTCCTGGTCGGCATAGGCCTCGAACTGGCGGCAGAGGTCGGCGGAGTCGCGCAGCACCGCCGCCATCCGCTGCCATTCCAGCGGCGAGAGGTCGAGATGCTCCGCCTTCATCGGGCTGGCGCAGACCGGCAGGAAGGAGCCGTCGCGCAGCCACGACAGGGCGAGGTTCAGCCCGTTGACGCCCCAGCCGCTGTAGCTGTTGATGCCCCAGTCGATGATCGCAAGAGGGGGAGAGTCGGCCAAGGCGTCGGTTCCCGGGTTGCCGCGGTGCTCAGTAGCTCTTCTGCTCGACGCCGAACAGGTTCTTGGCCCAGGCGCCGACGCGGTGGCGCCACTGCTCGTGCCAGATATAGACGTTGCCCTTGACCCAGTTCATCTGGACCGCGCGGCGCTGGCCCTCGAACGGGTAATGGCCGTGCCAGGAGGTGTCGGTGCGGCGGAAGCACAGCAGCGTGCCCTCGTCCGGCGGGACCTCCGCGGCGTAATCCTCCAGGTTCTGCGAGCGCAGCACGCGCAGCCGGCCGCCGGACGCCTCCCAGGGCGGGTTCATGTAGATCAGGACGGTGACGACCTTGCTGGCCGAATCCGGGTGGATCTTGCCGTCCGTCGCCCGGCACATGCCGCGGGCGGTGAACATCGTCGGATAGCGCGACAGGTCCAGCCCGAACTTCTCCGAGAAGGCGTCGCAGACCTCCTTGCCCTTCAGCTCCCTGATCAGGGCGTCGAAGGTCGGTCCCTGCGGGAAGACGCCGAGCGGGATCGAGCCCGGCTTGTCCACCTTCGGGTAGTCGCGGTGCAGGGCCTCCAGGTATTCCTTCTTCACGAAGCCGGGGACGCACAGGAAATCAAACGGGTCGCGCTGCAGGGCGGTGGCCCGGAACTTGTCCAGATCAAGCATGGACATGTCGATCGTCTCCAGACTTATCGGATCGGGGCGGAGAGGTCAGGCTACCGGCTGGTCCGGGAAGCACAGCTCGTGGCGGGCGCGCCATTCCGGGCCGACATAGTTCACGATGATCGACTTGCGCACGCCGTTGATCGGCCGCTTGGCGAACCCGTGCCACGTGTCGGTGCCGGGAATGAAGATCAGGCCCTCGTTGAAGGCGTAGGGGGCGCGGGCGACGATGGTCTTCGTCCCGTCCAGCACGTCGGTGCCCCAGTCCTCGCACCCCGGACCCTTCGAGAGGTAGATCAGCATCGTGTATTTCTTGACGCCGATGTCGGTGTGCGGCTCCAGCCAGAAGCCGTCGGTGTCCTGGCAGTATTCGATGCGCAGGAAGGTCCCGGCCAGATCGACGCTGCAGGTCTTCTGGATGGCGTCGATCACCGCACGGCTCTGGAAGGCCCGGGCGACCTCCTCGCAGACCGGGTAGGTGCCGCGGTTCTCGACGCTGAAATAGGTGCGCGACGCATTGTTCGTCTCGCGCTTGCCGTAGGTCTCCAGCACCGTCGGCGGCGTCCAGGGCAGGGCGGCGATGGCGTCGGCGGAGTCCTCCGGCAGGGCGCGGGACAGGAGCCAGTGGTTGTAGGGGCTGGTGGCCAGTCGGCTGGTTTCCAGGCAGCGCAGGAAGCTCAGCGAAACGGCTTCGGCGGGCGAGGTCATGCGGGGGACATCCAGGGATGGTCGGCCGGGGCCGGAAAACGCCGCGTTTATCGCACGGCGCCCGCCGGAAGGAAATGAACATGGCCTGCGAACGATTGTCGCAAACTGGTCATACCAGCCCTGCGTCCGGCTCAGCCCCGGGCGCCGCCGCGGATGGCGGTGCGGCGGGCCTCCAGCCGGCGCCGCACCTCGTCGGCCACCTGCCGGGTGTCGTCCAGCACGGGATAGCTCCAGTGGTCGAGCGACCCGTCGAAGGGCCGGGTGATGCCGTCCCGGTAGAGCCCGTCGTGGAAGGCGCGGAACTTGGGCGATCCGCCGTCCAGCTCGATCACGTAGACCGGCTTGCCGGTCGAGCAGGCCTCCGACGTCATCGACACGCTGTCGCAGGTCACCACCACCGCGTCGGCGAGGCCGAGATAGGCGAAGTAGGGGTTCTCGCCGGTGCCGTCCCACACCTCGGCCGGCAGGCCGGCCAGGCGGGCGCGCAGGATCGCCTCGTTGTCGGCGCCGGTGCGGCGCGACGGGGTGACCATCAGCCCGGCGCCGTGGCTGCGCGTCAGGGCGGCCAGCCGCTCCGCCACGTCGCCCATGATGGTCGGGGTCAGGCGGTAGACGCCGTTGTTGCCGCCGATCAGCACGGCGATGCGCGGGCTGGGCAGGTGGGCCAGCCGCGGCGCGTGGCGGGCGGCGGCATCGCGCAGGATCTCCGGCGTCACCCGGTGGAGCGCGCCGCGGGTGGTCATGACGTTGGCCCCGCGCAACTTGTCATGGCGCGGCACCACCACGAGGTCAAAATGCCGCGGCGAGATCTGCGGGTCCTGGATCTGCACCGTGAAGGTCCGGCCGCCCGACCGTTTGCGGGCGGTCAGCGACGGCGCGATGCTCTGCCGGCCGGTGGCGATCAGCAGGTCGGGCCAGGGCGGCTCGATCGGGTCGCCCTGCGGCCCGGCGGCGAACCGGTTGCCGATCCGCAGGTAGGGGCTGAGTTCCCGCCACGGGCTGCGCAGCCGGACGCGCTTCACCACGGGCGTCAGCCCCAGCGACTCGGCAAGGCCCAGGCATTGGTTCTCCATGCCCGGCTTGCCGTCGGAAACCACCCAGCAGGTCAGAGATTGCATCGTGTCAAAAGCCGTTCGCAGGGAAGGGGGCCGTCCGCCGGACGGCGCGGACGCTGCACCGCAGCGGTCGCTTACCCTTGTAAGGGTTTCGTTCTTGGCGTAGAGAGCGTCACCGTGTAATATCCTTTCTCCAAATCACCCCCGGAGCTACCGAGTACACCATGCGGCGGGTCAAACTCGACCGAATTGACCGGCGCATTCTGCGCGACCTGCAGAATGACGGCCGGATGACCAACGTGGAGCTTGCGCGGCGCGCCGGCATTTCCGCACCTCCCTGCCTGCGGCGTGTCCGCGCGCTGGAGGAGGCGGGCTTCATCCGCGGTTACCACGCCGACGTCAACCCCGATGCGCTGGGGTTCGGCGTCACCGTTTTCGCCCAGGTGGGGCTGTCGAGCCAGGCCGAAGCGGACCTAAAGAAATTCGAGGAGCTCGTCAACAGCTGGCCCCTGGTTCGCGAATGCAACATGCTGGCCGGCGAGTACGACTTCCTGCTGAAGATCGTGGCGGAGGACTGGGACGACTACCAGCGCTTCCTGACCACGAAGCTGACGGCGGCGCCCAACGTGGCGCATGTGAAGTCGGCCCTGTCGATCCGCACGTCCAAGCATGTGCCGGGCGTGCCGATCGACGTGGACTCGCCCGACATCCCCGAGGGGACGGAGGACGACGAGGACGATTTCGACGAGGAGCCGGACGCTCCCGCCCAGGCGGCCCGGCGCTGAGCGTCGGCGCAGGGGTGCGGTAGCGGGGTCCGGCAGGGACACGATCTCCGAGCGCGGCCGGGGTCCGGCGGGCGGTGGCGACACCGTCCCCCGGGCGCCGGCCGTTCCGCATTCCGGGGGCTGCCGGTTTCCGGAGTCGGCCGGTTTCCGGTCCCTGCCCGTATCCGGTCCCTGCCCGTTTTCCGGACGTGCCGGTTGATGCCGTTCCCTTTTTCGCTCTCCGCCAGTCGGGGACCGCAGTGGTGATTTGCGCGCGGACGGTGGTAGGATCGTTACAGTTGTGCGCCGCCGCGGGCGGCGCAGCAGGCCGGAGACCGTTCAGGATGTTGGCCGTTTCGCTTCGCCGTACCGCCGTCCTCGGAGCCCTGATCACCGCTTCCCTCTGCGCCGCCCTGCCGGGGCGGGCGCAGGCCGCCACCTCGTCGCCCCGCCTCCATGTCGAGGAGATCGTGCGCTTTCCCTCGATGGACGGCGACCTGAAGGAGGGGCAGCCGACCATGCTGGCCGGCCGCCTGCTGCGTCCTGCCGGCACCGGGCCGCATCCGGCGGTGGTGCTGCTCCATGGCTGCGGCGGCCTCTATGCCAAGTCCGGGCGGGTGGCGTCCCGCCATGTCTGGTGGGCGACCACCCTGCAGCAGCAGGGCTACGAGGTCCTGATGGTGGACAGCTTCGGCCCGCGCGGGATCGATCAGGTCTGCACGCTGAAGGAGCGTCCCATCCGCGTGACGGTCGAGCGGAAGCGTGATGCCCTGGCCGCCCTGACCTTCCTGCGCAGCCGGCCGGAGGTCGACGGCAGGCGGGTCGCCGTGATGGGCTGGTCGCAGGGGCGAGCACCGCGCTGGCGGCCGTCGCGGCGACCGACGAGGGGCCGACCGCCGACGGCAACGGCTTCCGCGCGGCGGTGGCCTTCTATCCCGGCTGCCGCAGCTTCCTGAACAAGGAGGGCTGGTATCCCGACGGCCCGCTGCTGATGCTGCTGGCGGAAAAGGACGACTGGACCCCGTCCGGCTTCTGCGTCGAGCTGTCGAAGCGCGACCTGGTGCGCGACCGGACGGAGGCGGTGGTCTATCCCGATGCCTATCACGGGTTCGACGCGCCGGACGCCCCGCTGCGCCAGCGCAGGGACCTGCCCAACGTTCCGGACGGCACCGCCCATTTCGGCACCGACGAGAGCGCCCGCAAGGACTCGATCGGCCGGGTGACGAAGTTTCTTCAGGACAATCTGAGAGGGTAAAGGGGCCGGTTCAGGGCTCTGTCTGCGGGAACGGGTAACCGCTTCCCAGCAGAACCTCCAACAGGAGGGCGAGCGAGTTCGGCGAGTGGGTGTCGTAGCGGAGTGAACGCAGGAGATAGGTCGACAGACCGACTGCCCGCTCCGATGCCCGCTTCCGCAGCCTCTGGAACTCCACCGCCTGTGCTTCGGCTTCCGGCTTGGTCAGGGAGGCCGTGGTCATTTCGAACAGCCGCGCTTCCGACCGGTAAATGATCGCTTTCGCGACGTAGTACGCTGCGTATTCGTTCAGCAGAAGGAGAAGGTCGCGCCTCCTGGTCTTCTGCATCTGCTGCTGAAGCGCGTCCCGGTCGTGTTCGATATTCAAACGGTTCAGTGTCTCCGAGATCATCGTGAAGTTGACGAGACGCAGGGGCTTCAGGCGAGCGATCCAGTAAGCATAGTGGCCGGCTTCCTTGAAGAAGTTCGGCAGAGCGACCGGACGGGCCGGGTCGTCCTGCTCCTCCCCCTCACCGCTCATATTGTATTCGCGGAGCGTCACGGAGGCGCGGGCGGCGCACTCGTGGATGATCTTGTTGTCCTGAATGATATAGTAAACAGGAAGTTCCTTGGCGACCCTGTCGACGGCACCGCTGATCAACGACGATAACTCATCAACATAGATGCCGTTGGGCATGGAAACAGTACCTTACGCATGCATAAGCATCGAAAGAAGGAACCGACAAAAATGGGGATTGAATAAGAGGCTGCCTCGGTTACGAGCGGGCGCTCGCCTGCGCGAAGGCAGTGAGTTCCTCGTCGAGCAGATCATCGGTCTGCGAAGCACCCTCTCCTTCGGCGGCAACGCTGATGCCGACGAAGTGACGCGAGTTGGCGAAGGGCGACAGGACGTTTGTGAGCGACGCCTCGTCCAACCCATCCTCATTCAGGACGATGACGTTCTGGGACGACGGGCGCGATGAAGGAGGCATGGAGGTGATCCGTTCTGAAGGGTTGACGGGATGCGTCTCCGCACTTGGGGCCCGTTCAGGCCACCTGTATCCTGGTGCGCTGGAATAACGGCCTACACATCACCAGTAAACACGGAATTTTCAATCGTTAGCCACGGAAACGAAACCCGATTGCCGCATCGGCTGCCGTTCAGCGAGTCTCCTGCCTACTCTTGTAATTTGTTAACAGTGAATCAAAACCCGCCTTCCGTCAAGGACAATAGTCCTGCCGGGAAGGCGGGGCGTCGAGACGGAAAGGGTGAGGGGGCCGGTGCCGGCCCCTTACTTGAACTCGACCGTGACGATCTCGTAGACCTTGGAGCCGCCGGGGGTGGAGACCTCCACGCTGTCGCCGACCGATTTGTTGATCAGCGCGCGCGCCAGCGGCGCCTGGATCGACAGCAGGCCATTCTTGATGTCGCTCTCGTCCTGGCCGACGATCTGGTAGGTGATCTCCTCGTCCGTGTCCTCGTCGGCCAGCGTGACGGTGGCCCCGAACTTCACGGTGCTGCCGCCCAGCTTGGACGGGTCGATCACTTCGGCGCGGCTGATCTTGTCCTCCAGCTCGGCGACACGGCCCTCGATGAAGCTCTGACGCTCACGCGCGGCGGTGTATTCGGCGTTCTCCGACAGATCCCCGTGCTCGCGCGCTTCGGCAATCGCCTTGATAACGGCAGGCCGCTCCACGGCCTTGAGGTGCTTCAACTCCTCTTGCAGGCGGTTATAGCCCGCCGCGGTCATTGGAACTTTTTCCATCGTTCAATCCATCACCATGCCGACGCAGCGCCAGAGAAAGCTTACGGCGCGGAGGAGGGACCGCCGCGCCGTCTACCTTCCCTAATACGATCCGCTAAGGTACGACTGCAGTGGCGCAACTTCAAGGCTGCCGTTCCTGAGTGCGTCAATCGCTTCCACAGCCGCGCGGGCGCCGGCAACGGTGGTGTAATACGGAATGTTGTAGGTGAGCGCGGTCCGCCGCAAGCTGAAGCTGTCGGCGAGCGCCTGCGCACCCTCCGTGGTATTGATGACGAGCTGCACTTCGCCGTTGATCATCGCGTCGACGATGTGCGGCTGGCCTTCGGCAACCTTGTTGATTGCCTCGGCCGGCACGCCCGCTTCCTTCAGCGCGGCGGCGGTGCCGACGGTGGCCAGCACGCGGAAGCCCATGCCGTGCAGCTTCTGCGCGATCACCGCCAGGGCCGGCTTGTCCCGCTCCTTCACCGAGATGAACACCGTGCCCTTCAGCGGCAGCGTGACGCCGGCGCCGAGCTGCGACTTGGCGAAGGCCAGCGCGAAGTTGCGGTCGAGCCCCATCACCTCGCCCGTCGACTTCATCTCCGGGCCCAGCACGATGTCGACGCCGGGGAAGCGGGCGAAGGGGAACACCGCCTCCTTCACCGCGGTGTGCGGCGGGGTCGGGCCGTTCAGCTTGAAGTCGGCCAGCGTCTCGCCGGCCATGACGCGGGCGGCGATCTTGGCGATGGCGGTGCCGGTGGCCTTGGCGACGAAGGGGACCGTGCGCGAGGCGCGCGGGTTGACCTCCAGGATGTAGACCGTGCTGTCCTTGACGGCGAACTGCACGTTCATCAGCCCGACCACCTTCAGCGCGCGGGCCAGCGCGTCCGACTGGCGGTTGATCTCCCCGATCACCTCGGCCGGCAGCGAGTAGGGCGGCAGGGCGCAGGCGCTGTCGCCCGAGTGGATGCCGGCCTCCTCGATGTGCTCCATCACGCCGGCGACATAGACCTGCCGGCCGTCGCTGACGACGTCGACGTCGACCTCGATGGCGTCCTGCAGGTAGCTGTCGATCAGCACCGGGTTCTTGCCCGACACCTGCACGGCGGTGCCCATGTAGCGCTGCAGCCCGGCCATGTCGTGGACGATCTCCATCGCCCGGCCGCCCAGCACGTAGGACGGGCGGATGACGACGGGGAAGCCGATCTCGGCCGCCACCTTCTCCGCCTCCTCCAGCGAGCGGGCGAGGCCGTTGGCCGGCTGCTTGAGGTTCAGCTCGTGCAGCAGCTTCTGGAACCGCTCGCGGTCCTCGGCGAGGTCGATGGCGTCCGGCGAGGTGCCGAGGATCGGGATGCCGGCGGCCTCCAGCGCGGCGGCGAGCTTCAGCGGGGTCTGGCCGCCGAACTGCACGATGCAGCCCAGCAGCGAGCCCTTGCGCTGCTCGACGCGCAGCAGCTCGATCACGTCCTCGGCGGTCAGCGGCTCGAAATAGAGGCGGTCGGCGGTGTCATAGTCGGTGGAGACCGTCTCCGGGTTGCAGTTGACCATGATGGTCTCGATGCCGGCCTCGCGCAGCGCGTAGACGGCATGGACGCAGCAATAGTCGAACTCGATGCCCTGGCCGATGCGGTTCGGACCGCCGCCGAGGATGGCGACCTTCCGCTTCTCCGTCGGTTCGGACTCGCATTCCGCCTCGCCCGTCCCGTCGGTCTCGTAGGTCGAGTACATGTAGGGCGTGCGCGAGGCGAACTCGGCCGCGCAGGTGTCGATGCGCTTGAAGACCGGGGTGACGCCGGCCATGCGGCGGGCGGTGGCGACCGCGGCCTCCGTCGTGCCGGCCAGTTCGGCCAGCCGCGCGTCGGAGAAGCCCATCTGCTTGACCTTCAGCCAGCCGGCCTTGTCGGTCGGCAGGCCGCCGCGGCGGATGGCCGCCTCGCGGTCGACCAGCTCCTTGATCTGCTCCAGGAACCACGGGTCGTACTTGGAGGCCGCCTGCACCTCGGCGACGGTGAAGCCGTGGCGGAAGGCCTGGGCGATGACCAGCAGCCGGTCGGGCGTCGGCTTGGCCAGCGCGCCGCGGATGGCGGCCGGGTCCGGATTGCCGTCGGCGATCTTCACCTCGTTGAAGCCGGTCAGGCCGGTCTCCATCGAGCGCAGCGCCTTCTGCACCGACTCCTGGAAGGTGCGGCCGATCGACATCGCCTCGCCCACCGACTTCATGGAGGTGGTCAGCAGCGGCTCCGCCCCCTTGAACTTCTCGAAGGTGAAGCGCGGCATCTTGGTGACGACATAGTCGATCGTCGGTTCGAAGCTGGCCGGCGTCGTCCCGGTGATGTCGTTGGTCAGCTCGTCCAGCGTGTAGCCGACCGCCAGCTTGGCGGCGATCTTGGCGATCGGGAAGCCGGTCGCCTTGGAGGCCAGCGCCGAGGAGCGCGACACGCGCGGGTTCATCTCGATCACGACCAGGCGGCCGTTCGCCGGGTTGACCGCGAACTGCACGTTGGACCCGCCGGTCTCCACCCCGATCTCGCGCAGCACCGCGATCGAGGCGTTGCGCATGATCTGGTATTCCTTGTCCGTCAGCGTCAGCGCCGGCGCCACGGTGATCGAGTCGCCGGTGTGGACGCCCATCGGGTCGATGTTCTCGATGGAGCAGACGATGATGCAGTTGTCCGCCTTGTCGCGGACGACCTCCATCTCGTACTCCTTCCAGCCCAGCACCGACTCCTCGATCAGCACCTCGCCGACCGGGGAGGCGCGCAGGCCGCCGCGCACGATGTCCTCGAACTCCGCCCGGTTGTAGGCGATGCCGCCGCCGGTGCCGGCCAGGGTGAAGCTGGGGCGGATGATCGTCGGCAGGCCGACGAACTCCATCGCCTCCATCGCCTCTTCCAGCGTCTTGACCATGCGCGAGCGCGGGCTCTCCAGCCCCAGCTTGTCCATGGCGTCGCGGAACAGGATGCGGTCCTCGGCCTTGGCGATGACGTCGCGCTTGGCGCCGATCATCTCCACGCCCAGCCGCTCCAGCGTGCCGTCGTCCGACAGCGCCATCGCGGTGTTCAGCGCGGTCTGGCCGCCCATGGTGGGCAGCAGGGCGTCCGGCCGCTCCTTCTCCAGGATCCTGGCGACCACCGCCGGGGTGATCGGCTCGATGTAGGTGGCGTCCGCCAGACCGGGGTCGGTCATGATGGTCGCCGGGTTGGAGTTCACCAGGATGACCCGGTAGCCCTCGCTGCGGAGCGCCTTGCAGGCCTGGACGCCTGAATAGTCGAACTCGCAAGCCTGGCCGATGACGATCGGCCCCGCGCCGATGATGCAGATGGATTTGATGTCGGTGCGTTTGGGCATGGGTCCGGTTCTCGACGTTCGGTCAGCAGAAATCCCCCCGGAGCCGGCGGCCGGCAGCAAGGGAGCGGGTGGGTCATGTCGTGCAAGGCCCCCTTATAGGCGGTCGGAGCGCCCGGGGGAAGGGGCGGATTGGATGCGTCCTTCACATGTCTGAAACTCCTGCCGCCTAGACTCGGCTTCCTCGGCCCGCGGAGACCGCCGGGACAAGGTCCGCGCCCCGGAAGGCCGTGCTTGAACCGCGGGGCAAAGGGCAACATAAAGTCCTGATGCGCCTTTGGAGTTACGACCCGGGATGAGCCACGCCTTCGCCAAGGACAGCCGCGCCTGCGCCGCCTGCATCTCGTGGGGGGCCGAACGGGCGCTGTCCGACGATCACACCCTGGTCTACGTGACCCGCTACAGCGTCGAGGGCGAGTGCCGGACCGCCAGCAGCCAGGATTACCGCAAGGTCACCAAGGCCTATCACACCTGCCCGGCCTGGGCGCCGCTGCCCATGCTGAAGAAGCACGGCGGCCGGCCCGACCGTCCGCCGACCTTCGCGACGCCCATGGCGCCGCCCGCCTCCCCCCCGCAGCCGGCCGCGAAGCCCGCGGCTCCCGCATCCTCCCCGTCCGCGGTGGCGGAGGCCGAGCCGCCGCCCTGCCGGGCCGACCTGCTGGACGTCGACAAGACCCCGCCGCAGGTGCGCGTCCTCTACGCCCACTGGCTGCGCGTGAAGCGCAAGCGCCCGCTGCCGCTGGCGCACGAGATCGACCCCGCCCAGATGCGGGAGAGCGTCGCCCGCCTCTGCCTGATGGAGCCGGTGGCCGGCGGCGCCGACTTCGTCTACCGCGCCTGCGGCCGGGCGCTGCAGCGCCGGCTTGGCCGGCGGGTGGTCACCCACAGCGTCACCGCGCTGCATCCCGCCCAGGCGGCGGCGCGCTGGCTGGCCGACCTGCGGGCCTGCCTGGAGAGCGGCGAGCCGCGCTGCCTGCTGGTGCGCGACGATCCCATGCTGCCCGGCACCCGCTTCGTCGAGCTCCTGCTGCCGCTCGCCGACGTGGAGGGCGGCCCGGCGACCCGCGTGCTGGCCTACCGGCACGTTCCGGGCGGCTGAGCGGGGCGCCGCCATGACGGCCGGCCCGTCCCGCGAAGACGGATCCTCCCCGCAGGGGGCGGCCTCCGACAATCCGGTCGGCATCTGGCCCTCGGCCGTCTGGATCCTGGTCGGCACCGTCCATTACCTCGCCGATCCCGACCAGTTCGCCGGCTGGAAGGGCGCGGTCTACTTCGTGCTGGGCACCGGCGCGGTCGCGCTGGTCGGCGGGATGGCCGGCCGGCTCGCCCACCGCCGGATCGACTGGATCCTCGACTACCTGCTGCGGGAGGTCTTCCACAAGCGCGACTGGGCCACCTGGCTGGTCCGGCTCGGCCTGCAGGTGATGGTGTTCGGGGCCGAGGGGCTGCTGGTCGCCGGGTTCGCCTCCTGGCTGTTGGGGCTGATGGAATAGCGGGTGGCGGCGGGCGGCATTCCCGCTCCGGCTGAAAAAACGATCCGGACCTTAATCATTCCGTAGCGATCTATCGCGTACCCCGGTATGCGGGAGCGGCCCGCGCCCCACCGTCGGGCCGTCAAACGGGTGATCCGGAGGCGGGGTCCATGGCGTGCGGCGTCCGGGATGTGCGATGGCTGGCGGTGCTGCTCGTCTCGCTGTGGCTGGGCGTGGCCGCGCCGGCAGCGGCCGGATCCGCTGCCGGAGCTGATGCCGGGACCGCCGCCGGGACCGTCCGCCTGACGGCGGGGCTGGCGCAGGCGTCGCTGTCCGGGCATCTCGGCCGGCTCGTCGATCCCGGCGGGGCGCTGACCCTGGAGGACGCGGTGGCGGCCGACGCCGCGGGGGCCTTCCAGCCGCTGCCCACCTTCGTCGGGGCCGGCCACACCGCCGACGTCCACTGGTACAGGGTCCTGCTGGAGCGGGAGCCCGGTGCGCCCGCCGAGTGGGTGGTCGAGCTGGGCGAGGCCTACATCGACCACATCGACCTCTTCGTCGTGGATCCCGCCGCCGCGGACGGCAGGCCCGGCGAGGGCCGGGACATCGTCCGCTTCGCGCTGGGCGACCATGTGCCGTTCAGCAGGCGGCCGATGGGAACGCGCCTGCATTCGGTGTTGCTGAGCCTGCCGGAAGGGCGGCCGGTGACCGTCTATCTGCGGGTCGAGACGATCAGCGCCATGATGCTGTCGGGCCGGGTCTGGGCGCCCGCCGCCTTCATCGGCCACGAGACCTCGGCCTTGCTGCTGCACGGCCTGTTCTTCGGGGTGCTGGCGGTGCTGATCCTGCTGTATCTGGCGCTCGCCACCGCGCTGGAGGACGGGACGCTGGTCGCCTATGCCGGCTTCGTCGCCACCCTGTTCTTCTATTACCTGGGGGCCAACGGGATCGCGGCGGTGTGGCTGCCCGACCTGCCGGGCTGGGCGCTGAACCTGCTGACCGGCGGGAACGGGCTGCTCGGCGTGTCGGCGGCCATCGTGATGTGGGACCGCATCCTGAACCTGCGCCAGACCTTCCCGCGGGTCCACCGGGTCTACATGGTGCTGGCCGTCCTGGGCTGCTGACCGTGCCGACGGCGGTCTCGCCCCTCTATGCCGCGACCAACCGGCCGATGATCCTGCTGGCGCTGGTGATCTCGCTGGTCAGCCTGCTGCTGATCGTCCGCCTGATGCTCCGCGACCGCGAGGACGTCGGCATCCGCTACTATTTCGTCGGTCTGGTGGTGGCGCTGGCCGGCCTCGTCGTGACCCAGCTCGCGCTGCGGGGCGTGCTCCCGGCGGGGGGCGTCTACGTCAACGCCTACCAGATCGGCTCGGCGACCCATGTGGTGATCCTGGCGGCCGGCCTGTCGCACCGTGTCAGGCGCCTGCAGGCCGACCGCATCCGCGCCCGGCAGGAAAGCGCCTTCGCCATGAAGCGGGCGGAGCAGCAGCGCACCTTCGTCGCCATGCTGTCGCACGAGTTCCGCACGCCGCTCGCCTCCATCGACTCGGCGGCGCAGATGATCGCGGAGACGGCCGGCCCGCTTCCGGCCAAGGCCATGGCCCGGCTGGAGCGGATCCGCGCCACGGCACGGCGGCTCGGCGGTCTCGTGGACCTGTTCCTGTCCTCCGAGGCGCTCGACCAGGGGGCGCTGGCGCTGCATCCCGAGCGGGTGGCCCTGCGCGACCTGCTGGACAGCGCGCTGGAGACCGCGGCGTCCGGGGCGGAGGACCGCATCCGGCGGCCCGCCGAGGGGCAGGACCGCGTCCTGCGCGCCGATCCGCATTTCCTCGGGGTCGCCATCGGCAACCTCGTGCAGAACGCCCTGCGCTATTCGCCGCCCGGCGCCCCGGTGGAGATCGCCGCGGCCTGGGAGCCGGACGGGCTCGCCATCAGCGTGCGCGACCACGGCCGCGGCATGAGCGCCGACGAGGTGGAGCGCGTCGGCTCGATGTATTTCCGCGCCTCCTCCTCCAAGGGGACGAAGGGGGCGGGGATCGGCCTCTACATCACCCGGCAGATCGTGGCGGCCCATGGCGGCACGCTGCAGGTGCAGAGCCGCCCCGGCGAGGGGTCGGTCTTCACCATCCGGCTCCCCCAGCGGCCGGCCGCGTGAACGGGCCGCACACCTCCTGCTAACCAAAGCGGCGTAGACTGGTGTCCGGGGGGAACGCCGAACCATGGACATCCTGTCATCCTACTGGTCCCGGGCCGAGCTGATCACCAACGGCCTGATCCTGCTGCATCTGCTGGGCGCGCTGGGGGTCGGCGTGCTGCTGGGCTACGAGCGCTCCTACCACGGGCGCGCGGCCGGCATGCGGACCTATGCGCTGGTCTGCGTCGCCTCGACCGTGCTGACGGTGGTCAACGCCTATCCGTCCATGTGGTACGGCGGCATGGGGCATCCGCCCGTGCCGGGCAGCGGCGATCCGACGCGCGTGATCCAGGGCATCGTCACCGGCATCGGCTTCCTCGGCGCCGGCGTCATCATGCGCGAGGGGCTGTCGATCCGCGGCCTGTCCACCGCCGCCTCCATCTGGGCGACGGCGGCGATCGGGGTGACGATCGGGCTCGGCTTCTACATGGTCGCCATCGCGGCGGCCATCCTGTTCGTGGCGATCATGAGCCTGTTCCGCTCGCTGGAGCAGGCGTTGCCGCACCAGACGGTGATGCACCTGACGCTGGTCTTCACCCGCGAGAAGGCGCCGCCCGCCGACCGCATCCGGGCCAAGGCGAAGGAGAACGGCTTCGAGGTGGTGGACTGGGGCTTCCACCTGCGCAACGGCTCGGGCCAGTTCGAATACCAGCTCGTCCTGCAGGCGATGGGCTCGCCGGACCCGATGATGCTGATCACCGCCCTGTCCGAGGCCGATTCGATCGTCGAGTTCCGCCTGTCGCCGTCGCGGATTTGAGCGCGTCCTGATCCGGGCCTGATCAGTAGAGCGAGTTCGGCAGCCGCTCGGCCAGGGACCGGTCGTACGCCTCGCCGCCCTCCTGTCCGGCGCTGGCCTCGGCCAGCAGGGCGCCGGTGGAGGGCAGGCGGCCGCGCCCGATCCGGCCGTCGGGCTCCCACAGGCGGGAGCGGACGAGCGCGCGGGCGCACTGGAAGAACACCGTGTCGATGGCGACCTGCAGCACCGTCCTCGGCGCCTTGCCGTCCACCGCGAAGCCGGCGCACAGAGCGGCGTCGTCCTCGATCGTCGCCCGGCCGTTGATGCGCAGCGTCTCGTTCATGCCGGGGACGAGGAAGAGCAGGGCGACCCGCGGGTCGTGCAGGATGTTGCGCAGGCTGTCGATCCGGTTGTTGCCGCGGCGGTCGGGGATCAGCAGCTTGCGGTCGTCCACCACCCGGACGAAGCCCGGCCCGTCCCCGCGCGGCGAGGCGTCGAGCCCGTCCGGCCCGGCGGTCGCCAGGACGAGGAAGGGGGCGGCCTCGACGATGGCGCGGTAGCCGGCGGTCAGCCGGGTGGTCTCCTTCATCACCGACGGCGCCCCCGGCTTGCCGTAGAGGGCTTCCAGGGCGACGAGGTCGGTGACGGCGGCCATCGTCAGCGCTCCAGCAGGAAATAGACGAAGTCGATCGACGGGGCGTCCAGACCGAACTGGGTCAGCAGCGTATGCGCCTGCCCGCGATGGTGGGTCTGGTGGTTGAAGACATGGGTCAGCAGCGGTGCGACCGGCATCTCCTGCGGCACGCCCGCCATGGTCCGGTAGGACAGCACGTCGTCGAACCGCTCCTCCGTCATGGTGGAGACGACGCGCAGCAGCCGCTCGTCCTCCGCCTCGCGGGCGGCGCGCAGCTCGGCGAACCCGTCATGGAGGATCTCGTCGAGCGACCCGGGCACCGGCCCGCAGCCCTCGACACGGCTCAGCCAGATCCGGTCGGCGACCAGGATATGGTTCAGCGTGCCGCGCAGCGACCGGAAGAAGGCGCCGCGGTCCTCGCGGTACTGCGCGTCGGACAGCGCCGCCGCCGCGTCGTAGAGGCGGCGGTTGGCCCAGCGGTTGTAGAGCGCCAGACGCTCGAAATGCGGCCTCGCCTCCATGACGCCCGTCTCCTCCCGTTGCTGCCGTTACATGCCCGCGCGCTTGGCCGACAGGCCGGCGGGGGAGAGCAGCACCTCCCGCTTGCCCTGGTGGTTGGCCGGGCCGACGACCCGCTCCTGCTCCATCCGCTCGACCAGCCGCGCGGCCCGGTTGTAGCCGATCTGGAGCTGGCGCTGGATGAAGCTGACCGACACCTTGCCCTCGCGCACCACCAGGTTGACGGCCTGCAGGTAGAGGTCGTCGCCGCTGGAGCCGTTGGCGCCGCCGTCGTCGTCCTCCATGGCGACCGGCTCCTCCTCCTCCTCGGTGATCGCGGTGACGTAGTTCGGGGCGCCCTGCGCCTTGACGAACTGGACGATCTCCTCGACCTCGGCGTCGGAGACGAAGGGGCCGTGGACGCGCATGATGCGGCCGCCGCCCTGCATGTAGAGCATGTCGCCCTGGCCGAGGAGCTGTTCCGCCCCCGCCTCGCCCAGGATGGTGCGGCTGTCGATCTTGCTGGTGACCTGGAAGCTGATGCGGGTCGGGAAGTTGGCCTTGATGGTGCCGGTGATGACGTCGACCGACGGGCGCTGCGTCGCCATGATCAGGTGGATGCCGGCGGCGCGCGCCATCTGGGCGAGGCGCTGGATCGCCGCCTCGATCTCCTTGCCCGCCACCAGCATCAGGTCGGCCATCTCGTCGACGATGACCACGATGTAGGGCAGCGGCGTCGGGTCCTGCGGCGTCAGGTCGAAGACCGACTCCGGCTCGCCCGGCGGGGTGCGGCGCGGCATCTTCTCGCCGGCGGCGATCATCTCCGCCATGCGGGCGTTGTAGCCCTCGATGTTGCGCACGCCGAGCTTGGACATCGCCTCGTAGCGGCTCTCCATCTCGCGCACGGCCCAGCGCAGGGCCACCACCGCCTTCTTGGGGTCGGTCACCACCGGGGTCAGCAGGTGCGGGATGCCGTCATAGACCGACAGCTCCAGCATCTTGGGATCGACCATGATGAAGCGGCAGCGCTCCGGCGGCAGCCGGTAGAGCAGCGACAGGATCATCGTGTTGATCGCCACCGACTTGCCCGAGCCGGTGGTGCCGGCGACCAGCAGGTGCGGCATGCGGGCGAGGTCGGCCACCACCGGCTCGCCGCTGATGTCCTTGCCGAGCGCGATGGCGAGCTGGGCGGTGGAATTGTCGCGGAAGGTCGGGTGGTCGAAGATCTCGCGCAGATAGACCATCTCGCGCACCGGGTTCGGCAGCTCGACGCCGATCACGCTGCGGCCGGGGACGATGGCGATACGCGCGGTCACCACGCTCATCGAGCGGGCGATGTCGTCGGTCAGGTTGATGACGGTGGCCGACTTGGTGCCGGGCGCCGGCTCGAACTCGTAGAGCGTCACCACCGGGCCGGGCCGCACGTCCATGATCTCGCCGCGGACGCGGAAGTTCTTCAGCACCGTCTCCAGCATCCGCGCGTTGCGCGCCAGCACCGTCTCGTCATGCTGCTGCGGCGGGCGCGGCGGCGGGTTCTGCAGCAGGGCGACCGCCGGCAGGGTATAGACGGCCGGATACTCCACCGGCCCCTCCGCCACCGCCGGAGCCGGCACCTGGACATGGGCCGGTACCTGGACGTGGGCCGGCGCGTGGGCGGGAACGGCCGCCGCCGCCACGGCGCCGGGGGAGGGGGGCTGCGTGGTGGCCGGCGCGGGGGCCGGGCCGGCTGCGGGGCCGGCCGCCGGACCGCCCGCCGGCGCCGGGGGGACCGTCGCCGCCGGGGCGGCGGCGGGATGTGCCGCCGGCTCTTCCGTGCCGCGCGCCTCGTAGGCCCACTCGATGCCCGACAGGAAGGCGAAGCCGGCGACCACGGCCAGCGCCTCGTCCGCCAGGTTGGTGGAATAGGCGGTGCCGGCGCGCGGCGTGCCGGGCAGCACCTCGACGTCCCACAGGATGCGGCCGTCGGGGCGCGGGTTGGCGATCAGGTTGAAGGGGCGGCCGTTCAGCGCGCACCACAGGTTGAACTCGTCGGCGGTCACGACGCCCGCCTGGGTCGACGGGGCGGCGAGGTGGGGCGTGCGCGGCGTCATGCCGGGGCTCCGGGAGTCTTGACGGTGGAAGGCGGGACGGGCAGGGGCAGGCGGCCGGCCGGATGCGGGATCACCTTGGCGGCCGGCAGCTCGTAGGCGGCGACCAGCAGCTTGTCGATGGTGGCGCCGTCGCTCGACATCGGCAGGACCAGCCGTTCCCAGCTCCGCTGCCGCCCGCCGAAGTCGGCGGTGTGGATGCGGGCGACCGGCAGCCGCTCCCGCCGCACGGTGTCGTATTCCGGCAGCAGGATGGCGCGCTGCTCCGGCGGCAGGTCGTCCAGCGTCGCGCCCAGGCGCGACTGGCCGAAGGCCGCGGCGAGCGCCTTGCCGTAATAGGAATAGACGAACGCATCGTCTCCGATCACCTCGAAGACGACGATATTGTCCTTCCATGGCCGGAGATCGACCGGGGAGATCGTCTCGGGAGCCGGCGGCTGCCCGTTGACGCATTTGGTGAGCCAGAAATCGAGCAGGCCGCTGAGACTCGGCGTGGCCAGCTCGGTTCTTTCCTTCGTCATGGATGGATCGCGGCGTGGCGGGCGGCGCCCCAACGGGACGTCTGTCCCCGGGAGCTTTCATGAACCGCCGGAACCATACCCGGAAGGGGACGCGCGGCGCAACCGCAAGGGCTTAGCCTGGCCGTCACCGTGACAATGAGGTCACGCGCTCAGGCGAGTCGGCCGGAACTGGTCGCGGATGAAACTCTCCACCCGCTCCGGAAGTTCTCTTTCCTCCCATTCGGCAAGCTCAGTCTCGCCGACGCCAAGGCGGGCAGCGCACTCGCTCCTGCTCTGGCGCAGTTCCTTGCGGAGGAAGCGGAATTCAGGTCCTGTCAGCCTGCTGTTCTTGCTGAGCAGCCGGCAGCGTATCAGTTCGTGGAGCTTTTCGATCTCCACGAACTGAAAATATCCTTCGTATCCCTCTCCGTGCAGGCGGAGTCCCCCCCGTACGAAGATGTTGTCGATGCCGCTCGCCCAGTAATGCCAAAGGTCGCCATCGCAAAACTCGATGACGATGTCGCTGTCACTGATTGGACGGGTCGCGAGCAGCACATGCATAGCGATAACCCTCTTCGACGGTCCTGCTCTTCCTATGGCCGCGGGCGGTCGCGGATATCCTCGACGAACAGGCGGTGATCGTTGCTGAGATAGGTGACGACGGCATGCGACGCCATGTCCCCCTGATCGTAAATCATCTCCACCCGGATCTCGCTCCGGCTGGGGGTAACCTCGAACTTCTCTGCTTCGCCAGACTTCAAAGCATCACCGACTTCGGCTGGATTGAGCTTCAGGTCGAGGATCCTGTGGAGCGACCGGAGCGAAAACACGATCAACCCCCGGTTCGCGCACTGTCGCACGGTTTCGGTCAGGTCTTCAATGGCGTATTCGGCGTCGAAGCGTGTCCCGGGCTGATGATGGATCGGATGCGGCACGGCAACCCCCGTCGCGAGCAAAAACGGCGCGAGAGTGGATATTCCGCGAGCATGGCGCTGTCAATGGTGCCTTTTCAGGGCTTATCTCGCGTCCGTTGCACGACTAACCCGCGCAGGTCACTCCCGTCCCGCCCAGGCCGCAATAGCCGCCGGGATTCTTGGCGAGATACTGCTGGTGGTAGTCCTCGGCGTAGAAAAAGGGCGGGGCCTCGCGGATCTCCGTGGTGATCGGGCCATAGCCGGCCTGCTTCAGCCGGGCCTGGTAGGCGGCGAGGCCGGCCTCGGCGGCGCGCTGCTGATCGGCGCCGTGGGTGTAGAGGGCGGAGCGGTACTGGGTGCCGACGTCGTTGCCCTGGCGCATGCCCTGGGTCGGGTCGTGGGCCTCCCAGAAGACGCGGAGCAGCGTGTCGTAGCCGACGCGCGCGGGGTCGAAGACGACGCGCACCACCTCGGCATGGCCGGTCAGGCCGGAGCAGACCTCCTCATAGGTCGGGTTCGGCGTGTGGCCGCCCTGATAGCCGACGGCGGTCGTCCACACGCCCGGCACCTGCCAGAACTTGCGCTCCGCCCCCCAGAAGCAGCCGAGGCCGAAGTCGGCGACCTGCATCCCCTCCGGGAAGGGCGGTGCCAGGGGATTGCCGGTCACGAAATGCGCCGGCGGCACGGGGATCGGCGTGTCGCGGCCGGGCAGCGCCTCCTCCGGGCTCACCAGCGCCGTGGGCTTGCGCAGGAAATGGCTCAACATTCGCGGCTCCTCCCTCGTCCATCGACCGTGGCTGCGGTCGCGCATCTATCTCGGGTGCGGCGGCGCTCCGGACAAGGCCGGAGCGGGGAACCCCGGCCCCGCCTGCGGCGTATTTAGGGCAAGGAAACCGAACAGCGGGGAGGGCAGACCATGGCCGCCACCACAACCAACGCCGCCACCAACGCCGCCACCAACGCCGCAGACGAGCGGGTCGTCCAGGACCTGATCGACCGCGGCCGGCGCAACGGCAACCGGCTGAGCGTGGAGCAGATGGGCAGCCTGCTGCCGATCGAGACCATGACGCCCGAGGAGGTCGCCGGCATCGTCGAACGGCTGGAAGGCGCCGGCATCGAGGTGGACCTCGACGACTCCCGGCTGAAGCAGCGCCGCGCCGGCGTCCATGGGCATGGCGAGGGGGTGGTCGATCTGGCGAGCCCGGCCGCGCCGGCGGTCTCCGCCCCCGGCGTCGCGCCGTCGCGCCATGGCTGGTCGGACGACGGGGCCGGGCAGAACCGGGCAGCCGTCCACGGCCCGCACGGCGGAGCGCCGACGCTGGGCGAGGGCGGCATGGACCTGTTGCCGATCATCTCGCTGGTCGTCGTCGCCCTGGTGCTGATCATCGCCCTGGGCTGACATGACGGACGGGCCGCGAAACCGCGACGCCCTCAGCCGGCGAGCGCCTGGATGAGGATGGCGGCGGTCGCGGCGACGTTCAGCGATTGCACCCGGCCGCTGCCGGCGATGGTCAGCACCGCCTCGCAGGCCGCGAGCGTGGCCGGGGGCAGCCCGTGCTCCTCGTTGCCCAGCACCACCGCCACCGGCTTGCGCCCCTTGCGCAGCCCGGCGACGTCGATGGTCGGCCGCGACTGGTCCAGCGCGGTGGCGACGATGCGGTGGCTGGCCGACAGCCGCTTCAGAACCGCCGGCAGGTTGGCCGCCTGGTAGATCCGCACCCACTCGAACCCGCCCTCCGCCACGCGGTAGGCGGCCTCGGACGGCAGGGCCTGTCCGGGATGGTCGGACACCACCACCCGCGGCAGGCCGAAGAAGGCGGCGGTGCGCAGGATGGCGCCGAGATTGTGCGGGTTGCCGACCCCGTCGAGGATCAGCAGGGGCTCCGTCCACTCCGCGGCCTTCTCCGGATCGAGGGGCGGGACGGTGCGCGGCGGGATCAGCGCGACCACGCCGCCGTGCAGCACCGTGCCGGCGACCTTCGACAGCTCCTCGGCATCGACCATGCGGTAGGGCTTGCGCGCGGCGGCGAGCTGGCGGCAGGCCTCCGTCAGCTCGGCCTTGAAGCGTTCCTCGAAGAACAGCCGCTCGATGCGCCGCGGGTCATGCTCCAGCAGGGCCTTGACCGCCGGCAGGCCGGCGACGCGGAACAGCTTGCGCGGCTCGTCCCGCATGGGCTCGGCCGCGGCATTGCGGGAGGCGCGGTCGGCGGACCGGGCGGACGGCTGTCCGGTGGACCGGCCGGAAGGGCGGGCGGAGGGACGGCCGGGAGTGCGCGAGGGCGGGCGCCCGCGGGAGGGCATGACGGTCCTGCAGGGTCGTTGCGGTGCTGTCCGGTTTCACCACGAAGCGGCGGCCGGAACCAGTCTTTTCGCACCGCGGCGGGAGGGCGCCCTCGTCAGATCGGGTCCAATTCCGTGTCCCAATAAAGAAAATCCCGCCAACTTTCGTGGAGGAAGTTTGGCGGGAAGGCACGTCCGTTCTCCTGCAGCTCGTAGGCGGTGGGCTGGAAGGGCGGACTGAGGGGGATCATGCCGCAGACGTGGGGCAGCCGGTTGCCCTTGGCGAGATTGCAGGCCGAGCAGGAGGTGACGACGTTCTCCCAGGTCGTGCGACCGCCGCGGGAGCGGGGGACGACATGGTCGAAGGTCAGCTCGTGCGTGGGGAAGGAACGGTCGCAATACTGGCAGGTGAACCGGTCGCGCAGGAACACGTTGAAGCGGGTGAAGGCCGGGCGGCGGGTCGCCGGGATGAATTCCTTCAGCGAAATGACGCTCGGCAGCCGGATCTCGAAACTGGGGGAACGGACGACGCGCTCGTATTCCGAAATGATGTTGACCCGGTCGAGGAAGACGGCCTTCACGGCCTCCTGCCAGGACCACAAGGACAAAGGAAAGTAACTGAGCGGGCGGAAATCCGCGTTCAGCACGAGGGCCGGACAGTGATCGGGTGGTGGAGCCAATGGCCACTCCCTTCTCTTGATCCGTCATGCAGGAGGCCGTCGCCGGCCCCGCCCCGGTGCGGATGCCAGTCATGACCAGGGCGTCATGACTAGGTCTATGGGCTGCCGGGACAGCATATACATAGAGGATGTGGCCGCCGGACTCAACATGCCCGGGTCAATCCCCCGAAAACTTTCACGGTTATGTAACCATTCCACCGATGGCGGATCCCGTCTTCGCCCCGTGGTTGCCGCGGCCCCGGCCGGCTCCCTTGCCGGCCGGTGTGACAAAAGACGTCCACGCCTTGCGCGGTTACACCGCGTTAACCAAGCGGGCCGCATGGTCCTCCCACACGCAATCCGGAGCCTGCGCGACAGGAGCCCGCCATGACCGCCACCATCATCGACCTCGCCCAGAAGCGCCGCGAACGCGAGGAGCGGGAGCGCCAGCGCCGCATCGACGCCTTCGACCGCGAACTGCGCCGCCGGCTTTCCCTCTATCTGGAGGGGGAGGACATCCCGGTGGAGCCGATCAAGGACAACCCGTACATCTGACCCGCATCCGGACCCCGACCGGATCCTGACGCGGCCGGCCCCGACGCGCTATAAGCGGGGCATGAGCACGCTCGTCACCCGCTTCGCGCCCAGCCCGACCGGGCATCTGCATCTCGGCCACGCCCATTCCGCGCTGTTCGGCTGGCGCACCGCCCGGGACGGAGGGGGGCGCTTCCTCCTGCGGATCGAGGACATCGACCCCCGGCGCTGCCGGCCGGAGTTCGAGCGCGACCTGATGGAGGATCTGGCCTGGCTGGGGCTGCAGTGGGAGCAGCCGGTCCGCCGCCAGTCCGACCATCTGGACGACTACCGCGACGCCCTGGAGCGGCTCGGCCGGCTCGGCGTCCTCTATCCCTGCTTCTGCACCCGCAAGGACATCGCCGCGGAGATCGCGCGGGCCGGCCATGCGCCGCACGGGCCGGACGGGCCGCTCTATCCCGGGACCTGCCGCGGCCTCTCCCCCGCCGAGCGGCGGGCGCGGATCGCCGCCGGCCAGCCCTACGCCATCCGCCTCGACGTCGCCGCGGCGCTCGCCCTCACCGGGCCGCTGGCCTGGCACGACCGTGCCCGCGGCCCGCAGCAGGCGACGCCGGGGATCCTGGGCGACACGGTGCTGGCGCGCAAGGACACGCCCACCAGCTATCACCTGAGCGTCACGGTGGACGACCATCTGCAGGGCGTGACGCTGGTCACCCGCGGCGAGGATCTGTTCTTCGCCACCCACCTGCACCGGCTTCTCCAGGCCCTGCTGGGGTTCGACCCGCCCGGCTACCACCATCACGGGCTGCTGCGGAATGCCGCGGGGGAGCGGCTGGCCAAGCGCGACCGGGCGCAGACCCTGCGGTCGATGCGCGAGGCCGGCCTGAGCCCGGCCGAGGTCCGCGCCCTGGCGGGCTTCCCCGACCGGCCTCCGGCATAGGCGCGCTCCGACCGGCCATCCGGCCGATACCTGGGATCTATCCGAAATTGCGTAGTAGCGAGTCGAGCTGGATTGGCGTGAAATGATCCCAATCCGATAAAAGGCGCCGGCTCACTTCCTTTTGGTTGAGATGCGCAAGGCGCGGCGGAGCGGGCCGGGAGGAGGCAGGGAGGCCGATCATGCGCCTGGAGCCGAAGAAGAGACCGGGGTCGATGGGGCGGGACGACCGCCATGCGCCGCCCTGCAGCCCGTCCGCCGACTGGCCGCCGCCCTACGGCCTGCTCGATTCCCTGGGGGTGGCGGCCTTCGTGCTGGATGGCTTCGGCACGATCATGCACGCCAACATGCCGGCCGAGCGGCTGATCGGGCTGCCGCGCGACGGGCTCGCGGGATGTCCGCTGCTCGACTTCGCTCCGGCGCTGGTGGATGCGGCCGACCTCTGCCGCTTGCGCGCCGGCCTCGTGGTCGCCGCGAGCGGCGCCCGCCAGACCATCGAGGCGCGCGGCCGCGGCGGCGGCTACGACCTGACGCTGGCGCCGCTGCCGGACGGCGGCGGGGTGATGGTCACCGCGGTCGATGCCGGGCCGCGCCTGCGGGCGGAGGCGAGGGCCGGCGAGGCGGAGCGGCTGGAGCAGGCCCTGCGCGACGCCAAATGCGAGGCGGAACGGGCGCTGAAGGCCAAGACCCGCTTCCTCGCCGCCGCCAGCCACGACCTGCGCCAGCCGGCCCAGGCGCTGACCCTGTTCGGCGCCATCCTGACCGAGCGGCTGCAGGGCCATCCGCAGCTTCCCATGGTCCTGCGCATGACGGAGGCGGTGGAGGCGCTGCGCGGCCTGCTCGACGGGCTGCTCGACGTGGCGCGGCTCGACGCCGGGGTGGTGGTGCCGAAGCCGGAGCCCTTCCCGCTCTGCGATCTGCTGACCCGGCTCCAGGCCGACTATGCGCCGATCGCCGAGGCCAAGGGGCTGCGGCTGCGCGTCCGGGCGCCGCGGGTCTGGCTGCGCAGCGACGAGGCGCTGCTGGAGCGCGTCCTGCGCAACCTGCTGGACAATGCGCTGAAATACACCGACCGGGGCGGCGTCCTGCTGGCGGCGCGGCGGCGCGGCGGCGCGCTGCGGATCGACGTGCTGGACACCGGGGTCGGGTTGCCGGCCGACCAGATGGACGAGATCTTCGAGGAGTTCGTCCAGCTCGGCAACCAGGAGCGCGACCGCAGCCGCGGCTTCGGCCTCGGTCTGGCGGTGGTGAAGCGGCTGTCGCGGCTGCTCGACCTGCCGGTGTCCGTCCGCTCGCGGCCGGATCGCGGCGCCTGCTTCTCCGTCACCGTGCCGATGCAGGGCGCGCCGGCGCCGGAGGAGGCGGGGAGGGGGGACGCCGCCGCGGCGAGCGCCGGCGGGCTCGTCGTGCTGATCGACGACGACCCGATGGTGCTGCAGAGCATGGGGCTCGTCCTGGAGATGTGGGACTGGACGGTGCTGCCGGCCGCCACCTCGGACGAGGCGGTGGAGGCGGTGCGCAGCGCCGGCCGCCGGCCGGACGTGATCATCGCCGACTACCGCCTGCGCAACGGCTGCACCGGCGTCCAGGCGATCCATGCCCTGGCCGCCGCCATGGGGGCGGCGGTGCCGGCGATCCTGCTGACCGGCGACACCAGCCCGGAGCGCATCCGCGAGGCGCGGGAGAGCGGCTTCGTCATGCTGCACAAGCCGGTGACCGTCGGCGACCTGTCGGCGGCGCTGGCGGAGGCGAGGCGGTCCGCCGCACCCTGAGAGCGCCGGTCGCTCCCGTCAGACCCGCTCGGCGAGCCAGATGGCGGCGCGGGTGCCGGCCTTGATGGCGGCGCTCAGCACCGGATAGGCGGCGGCCTGCTCCGCCCCGTGGGCGAGCCCGATGTCGCGGTGCTCCACCTCCTCCGCCTGGAAGCGCAGGATGTGCTCCTTCAGCGACTCCTCCTCCGGGCCGAGATGGGCGAGCTGCGCCTCGTAATGGCCGTCGATCACCTCCTCGACGGCGACCGTGCAGGCCATCGCCGCCCGCCCCCATCACCGCGGTGGCGGCGCCCAGCAGGAAGCCGGCGACGTGCCAGAAGGGCTGCAGCGCCGTCGGGCGGACCTTGCGCGCGGCGAGCTGCCCTTCGAAATAGCGCAGATGCTCCAGCTCCTGGTCGGCCATGTGGCGCAGCATCCTGCCGTGCCGGCCGCGGCCCATCACCGCGATCTGGCCCTCGTAGATGCGCTTGGCGCCGTACTCCCCGGCATGGTCGACGCGGACGATGCGGGCCAGCCGCTCCTTCGGCCGCGGGTCGCCGGGCAGGGCGCCGGGCTTGCGGGCGTTGGGGCGGGCTTCGGGGTGGGAAAAGCGGCGGTGCTCATGGCGGGCGGGGACCTTCGGGCAAGCTCTGCGGAGAAACCGGGATTTCGTCAGAGAGATTGGGGCGCCGCCGGCGTCCGGCGATAGGCCGCCCGCGCCGACAGGAAGGCGAAGGCCGACAGGCACAGCGACAGCACCACGTTGTAGCCCGCCATGGAGATGCCGAACAACGACCAGGCCACCTCGTCGCAGCGCACCACCGGGGCGGCCATCACCTGGGCGCGGAGCTGGTCGAGCGACATCGGCCGCGCGGAGAAGCTGCTGCCGCAGGCGGCGGTGCCGGCCCACCAGTGCTGCTCCACCCCCACATGGTAGAAGGCGATGCCCGCCCCGGCGAGCAGGGCCAGCCCGCTGACCACCAGCAGCGCGTCGCCCAGCCCCTTCCACGCGCGGAAGAGCAGCGTGACGATCCCCAGCAGGATCACCGCGACATAGGGCACGCGCTGGATCAGGCACAGCTCGCAGGGCTGGTAGCCCAGCACGAACTGGAAGAACAGGGCGGCGGCCAGCACGCCCGCGCCGGCGAGCGCCAGCAGGATCGCCGGCAGCCGCGGATCGTCGAGGGGAAGACGGGTCATCATGGCCGGGGACTCTAGCGTGACGGCGCGCCGCGACAAAACACTTTGTCCGCGGCTCCGGGGCGCGGCCCCCGCAGCGCGTTCTCATGCGCGCGGCGCCTCCGCCGGGCGGGATCAAAAGGCTTTACGAACGGGCGCCGCGGGTGTTAGACGGAGCATCCGGACGGGACCGGTTCGGTTTCCGTCATGCGCTGCGCGCCATCCGACGATGCGAGGTCGGCGGGCAGGCAGCCGGGACGCGGGCGTGGTGAAATTGGTAGACGCGCCGGACTCAAAATCCGGTTCCGCAAGGAGTGTCGGTTCGAGTCCGACCGCCCGCACCACTTCGTTCCGGCGAGCCCCTCCCGGCAAACCCCCTATGTCCGACGGGACATCCGGGCAATTCCCCCCTCTCGCACCGTCCCTCTTGTCCTGTATCCTTGACGCCCCGTCGCTGGACGGGCTGAGCGACGAGCCGGGGGCAAGCATGACATCCGATATCCGTGTGCGGTTCCTTCATCCGACCGGCGCCATTGGACCCGGCAAGGTCGCCCTGCTGGAGGCGATCCACCGGACCGGGTCGATCTCCGGTGCCGCGCGGTCGCTCGACATGACCTTCCGACGCGCCTGGTTCCTGGTGGAGACGATGAACACCGCCTTCCTCGAACCGGTGGTGCGCACCAGCGTCGGCGGTCGCGAGGGCGGCGGGGCCGGCCTGACGCCGCTGGGGCAGGAGGTGGTCAGCCGCTTCCGCCTGATGGAGGAGGAGGCGCGCAAGGCCGCCGCACCGCACCTCGCCTGGCTCGACAGCATGCTGTGCCCGGCCGATCCCGCCGCCGCCGCATCCGGCGGGGAGGCCGGCGAAAGCAACGGCGGCGACCAGGACCACGACTGAGGCCACGGCCGAGCGGCGGGGGGACGGCCGGGGCGGGGAACCGTCCGGCGGCGGTCATGTTGCCAGGGGACCACCCCAACCATCCGGCCCGACCAACCGGCCGGCGGAGGACCCCCGATGGACCAGGACAAGACGCAGCCTCGCGACCAGGGTTCCAAGGACGGCGCCGGGCCGCCTCCCGACCGGCGCGGCAGGGACACGCCCTTCTGCGACGAATTCAGCGGCGGCGGCGGCTCCGCGCCGGATACGCGCGACCGCGGTTTGCCCGGCGGATCGCGTGAGGGCGACTGCGATCCCCTCGGCCGGGGCGAGCCGTAGCCGTCCGCCGGGAGAGGGCCGACCGGAAGGTCCGGCCCCCGCCCGGCGCCCCCGCTTTTCCTTCCATGCGCGCGGTGCAGCACAGGCTTCCGGGAAGCGCTCTGGCGCAGGCCTGGGCAGGGGCGTACATCAGGGACGGTGTTGCCGACTGGCAGCACCGTTGCCCCAAAACGACAGATGAGACCTCGGTACCCGACGTCCGCCCCGGACGGCCGGAACGCCGGAATATCGACCGATGCTCCCCTCCTGGATGACTCTTTCGGCGGCCGACGCGCTGGGCGCGGCCGCGTTCGTCGGCTCCTGCCTGTGGCCGATGCTGAAGAACCGCCGTGCGCTGCTGATCGGGCAGGCGCTGGCCAACGTGCTGTTCATCGCGCATTTCATGCTGCTCGGCGCCTATACCGCCGCGGCGCTCTGCGGGCTGGTCGTCACGCAGGCGCTGGGCGCCCTGCCGGAGCGGCGCGGCCTGCTGCAGAAGGCGCTGTTCACCGCGACGGTGCCGGGCATCGCGCTGATCGCCTGGAGCACCTGGGCCGGCCTGCCGTCCGCCCTGTCGAGCCTCGGCATCAGCTTCTCCACGGCGGCGCGCTGGCAGTCGGACACCACGCGCATGCGCTGGCTGCTGCTGGCGGCGGGCGTCTTCTGGGTGTCGCACAACGCGCTGGTGATGTCGCCCTTCGCCATGGCCGCCGACGGCATGGCCGCGGTCGCCAACGTCGCCCGCCTGATCGCCGGCCGGCGCAAGGGCGCCCCGGCCGCCGACCCGGTCCCCGCCGCCGTCAACGTCAGCGTTCCGGAAAAGCAGCTCGCCGCCGCCTGATGCGGTCCGCCGCCATCCGCTCATCCGAATGCGTCTAACCCGATCGCGGCCGCTCCACCCTCGTGCGGGGGCGGCCGAATTGGGGCTGGCGCGGGGCCGGTGCCCTGGATACAAGGGGCGGCATGAGCCGGGCCGGCCCGTCCCTTCCGGGGCGGCGGCCCGGCCGTTCCCCTTTGCGAGGCGGTCCCGCGCATGCTGAAGCGCCTGTATGACTGGACGATGGAGAAGGCCGCGTCCCGCAACGCCACCCACTGGCTGGCGGGCGTGTCCTTCGCCGAAAGCTCCTTCTTCCCGATCCCGCCGGACCTGCTGCTGGTGCCGATGGTCCTGGCCAACCGCAAGGCGGCCTGGAAGCTGGCGGCGATCTGCACGCTGGCCTCGGTGGTCGGCGGCATCGCCGGCTACATGATCGGCTATTTCCTCTACGAGACCATCGGCCGCTGGGTGATCGAGTTCTATCACCTGACCGACAAGTTCGAGGCGATGCGCCAGACCTTCGTCGAGTACGGGGCGGAGATCCTGATCATCAAGGGCATGACGCCCATCCCGTACAAGCTGCTGACCATCACCGCCGGCGTGGCGCGGCTGGATCTGTGGGTCTTCATCGGGGCGTCGATCCTGTCGCGCGCGATGCGCTTCTTCCTGGTCGCGGCCCTGCTCTACTGGTTCGGCGAGCCGATCCGCAACTTCATCGAAAAGCGCCTGACGCTGGTGACCAGCGCCTTCGCGGTGGCGCTGATCGGCGGCTTCCTGGTCGTCAAGCTGCTCTAGCCGCCGCAACACCCTCCGCCCCCTCCTGTTGAGGCTGCCGATACAGCGTCAGCCGGAGGGGAACAGGAATGCGGGACCTGCACGGAGCCGCCGTCGTGGTGGCCGGAGCGTCGAGCGGGATCGGACGGGCCACCGCGCTGGCCTTCGCACGGCAGGGCGCCCGGCTGGCGCTCGCCTCCCGCCGGGAGGAACTGCTGGAGGAGGTGGCGGAGGAATGCCGCGGCCTCGGCGCCGTCGCCGTCGCCGTCCCCACCGACGTCACCGATCCCGAGGCGGTGAAGCGTCTCGCCGACCGCGCGGTGGAGGAGTTCGGCGCCATCGACGTCTGGATCGCCAACGCCGGGGTCGGCGCGGTCGGCCGCTTCGACGACACGCCGATCGAAGCGCACCGCCGGGTGATCGAGACCAATCTCCTCGGGCCGCTCTACGGTGCCCACGCCGTGCTTCCCCTGTTCCGCCGCCAGGGGCAGGGGACCTTCATCGCCACCGTCTCGGTCGGGGCCTGGGCGCCGGCGCCCTACGCCGCGGCCTATGCCGCCAGCAAGTTCGGGCTGGACGGGCTGCTGGAGAGCCTGCGGGCCGAGCTGGTGGACAGCCCGGACCTGCATGTGTGCGGCGTCTATCCCTCCTTCACCGATACGCCGGGCATGAGCCACGGCGCCAACTACACCGGGCACGAGCTGTCGCCGGAAAGCCCCTTCTACGACGATCCCGACGACGTGGCGGAGACGATGGTGGCGGTGGCCCGCCGGCCGCGCGCCCGCGCCATGGTCGGGGCGCTGACCCCGCTGACCCGCCTCGGCCACGCGGTGGCGCCGCGGCTGGTCGAGATGGTGGCGGGCTATGGCGCCCACCGCCATTTCGAACGCCAGCCGCCGGCCCCGGCCAGCGACGGCAACCTGTTCCGCCCGGTGGAGGAGGGGCGGGGGGTCACCGGCGGCTTCCGCACCCCGGCGCCCGACTGGATCTCCCCGGTGCTGATGGCCGGCATGGCGGTCGCCGCCGCCGCGGCCTACCGCAGCCTGGGACGCGGTCCGCGGCGGGACGCCGGGCGCGGCATGCGCCGCCACTGAGCGCCGCCGGTCCGTCTCCCCCGCCCGCCTGCATTCGCGTGCATGGGCGGACCGCCATGCATTCGTATGGTTGTGTTAACTGTATTATTATCGCCTATGGAGGGTGTAATCTTCCTTATCATTCTTCCGTGATAAGGAAAAAAGCATATGAAGAAGACGGTTGGGTTATCGGGCACGCGCCGCGATCTCCTGAAGTCGGGAGCCGCGGCGATCGGTCTGGCGGCGGTCGGCCTGCCGGTCCGCGAGGCGGGGGCGGCCTCCATTCTCCGCCCGGACGTGGAGACGGCGTCCGGCCAGGCGATGCTGCACATCTACGAGAACGCCGTCCGGATCATGAAGGATCCGAAGATCAACACCCCGCCGCAGCCGCACAGCTGGACGTTCCAGGCCTATATCCACGCGCTTCCGGTGGATCCGAAGGATCCGAACTCCGACGGCTATACGAACGGCTCGCCGGAGTTCAAGCAGAAGATCGACCAGATCTACGGCGTCAACCCGCCGGAGCCGGTGGCGTCCTGGAAGAAGGCGGCGCTGGCCTGCTGGTCCACCTGCCCGCACGGCAGCCCCTATTTCCTGCCCTGGCACCGCTGGTACATGTACTACTTCGAGCAGGTGATCCGCCGGGTCAGCGGCCAGAAGGACTTCCTGCTGCCCTACTGGGCCTACGGCTCCAGCCCGACCAAGTCGCTGCAGCTTCCCAAGGCCTTCCAGGACAAGGCGAGCCCGCTCTACGAGACGATCCGCGGCAAGGGCTTCACCAACCCGCTGAACCTCACCTCCCAGACCCAGCCGATGAACGAGAACGGCTATCTCGGCTATCCGCTGGTCGACTACACGGGCACGCTCGTCACCTCCCAGTACTATCCGGCCGATACCGGGGCGAAGCTGTATTTCCCGCCCTCCTCGGGCTGGTACCAGTACGGCTATACCGGCCGGACCGAGACGCAGCCGCACGACAACGTGCATGACGGCGTGGGCGGCCTGATGGGCAACGTGCCGACCGCGGCGCAGGACCCGATCTTCTACCTGCACCACTGCCAGATCGACCATCTCTGGGCCTCCTGGCAGAACATCTACGGCTACGACACCATCAACTTCGCCACCGGCACCGGCACCGACGCCCAGCCGACGCAGGCGCAGTGGAACGCCCAGGTCGCCTATTTCGTCGACGGGGCCGGCCGGCTGGTGAAGGTCGGCTATCAGAAGGTTCTCGACTACCGCGCGCTGGGCTACGGCTACGACTCCTACGTGCCGAACCCGGAGGGCAAGCCGGTCGCCGAGGCGGCGGCCAAGGTCACGCTGGCCGCCGCCAGCACCGCCGCCGGCCAGACCACCCTGTCGGCCAAGCCGGACGTCGAGGTCGGCTCCGGCGGCGCGACCCTGACGCTGACGCCGCCGAACGCCGATGCCAAGGCGCTGACCGCGACGCAGGCGCAGCCGAAGACCCTGCACCTGAAGAACCTGCGCCTGCGCAAGCGTCCGCCGGCGCCGCTCTACGTCTTCCTGAACCTGCCGGCCAACACCCCGGCCGAGGTCGGCGGCCCCTACTACCTGGGTCCGGTCAGCCAGTTCAAGCTGAAGAGCGGCGGCGGGGCCAGCCACGCCGGCCATTCCGGCCACGGCGGGCATGGCGTGGAGTCGGCCTCCTTCGCCTATGACGTGGAGACGATCCTGCAGCAGCAGCGCCAGAAGGGCCTGTGGTCGGGCGGCCCGGTCACCGTGACCATCGCGCCGGCCGGGCAGGTCGGCGGGGCCGGCGATCCCGCCCTGTCGATCGGCAGCGTCGAACTGAGCAACTGACGCGTCCCCCGGGCCGGGCCGGAGGCGGGCGGCATCCCGTCTCCGGCCTCGGCCCCGGCGGCTACAGACCCTTCCAGGCCTTCAGATAGTCGATCAGCCGGCGCTCGTAGTAGGGCTGGGGCTGCTGGTAGCGGGCGACGAGGCCGACCTGCTCGTCCATCTTGACGACCAGCCCGCGGCAGGAGACGTCCACCGCCTCCCCGGCGATCTCGAAGACGAGGCGGAAGTCGAACACCTGCTTGGCGATCAGGTCGCCGTCATAGGGACGGATGCGGAAGGAGCCGAGGGCGAATTCCTCCGGCACATATTCATGCCGGTCGATCACCACGGTCGGCGGGCCGGCCGGCCGGTCCTTCTGCTGAGACGGGCTGCCCTTGGAGGAGCCGGGGGCCTTGTTTCCCCCACCGAAGATCGACAGCCATGACATGAAGGCGCGCATCCTTTCCGCATGGCTCCGGCCCGTCCTCCCCGCAGCAGGGACCGAAGAACCGACGCCAGGATTGCAGTTTCTCGAGTATCTGGTTTAGCAACCGTTAAACACCTGTACATCCGGTGACTGAAATCCGGCGCGCCGGGTCGCCGCCAGATGCGGCATTACCGGCGGCCGCATGGATCCTTAACGATTTCGGGCTAGTTCTTTTCCTCGACCGCCGAGGGGAAGGAGCCAGCCTTGGGATACCTGCCGGCCATCCACGACTTCGCCGCGGAGGCGGCCGATCCCTCCCGCTATGCCCGGCTGGACGGCGACTGGTCGCTCGCCGTCGCCGACGTCGTCGGCAGCACCCGGCTGGCGGGGGAGGGGCGCGACCGCGAGGTGAACTTCGTCGCCGCCGCCGTCGTGGCCGTGCTGTCCCGGGCGGTGGCGCAGCCGCCGCATCCCGTCGCCTGCCAGTTCGGCGGCGACGGCGCCATCGCCGCCGTGCCGCCCGGCAAGGCCGCCGCGGCGCGCGGGGCGCTGGCGGCGCTGGCCCACTGGTCGGCGGAGGAACTCGGCATTCCCCTGCGCGTCGGCCTCGTCCCGGTCGCCGCCCTGCTGGCGCAGGGGCTGGAGGTGATGGCGGCGCTGCACGAGTTCGGGAACGGCAACGCCTTCGGCCTCTTCCTCGGCAGCGGCGTGGGGGAGGCCGACCGCTGGGTGAAGGAGGAGGCGCGCTGGCGGATCGACCCCGCCGCCGGCCCGCTGCCCGGTCTGGAGGAGGTGTCCTGCCGCTGGAGCCCGGTGCCGCCGCGCCGCGGCACGGTGCTGTGCGTCATCGTCGATGCGGTCGATCCCGGCCCGGCGGGCATCGCGGCGCTGGCCGGCGTGCAGCAGGCGATCGAGCGCATCGTGCCGACCGCCTTCGCCGCGCCGCTGGGCGGCGGCGGGACGCTGCGGCCGGGCTGGCCGCCGGACTGGCGGGCGCTGCGGCTGGAGGCGCGGGGCGGCCGTCCGGGCGAGGGGGTGCGGCGGGTGGCCGCGGCGCTGGCGAAGTCGGCGATCCTCTGCCTGCTGCTGGCGCTTCGCCTCAGGCTCGGCACCTTCGATCCCCAGCGCTACCGCCGCGACCTCGCCACCCGCTCCGACTTCCGCAAGGCGGCGGGCGGCCCGCGCCTCGTGCTCGACGTCACCGGGGCGGAGGCGGCGGAGATCGAGGGGCTGCTGGCCCGGTCGGCGGCGGCGGGCGTGATCCGCTACGGCACCGCGCGGGCGGAGGCGACGACGATCACCTGCCTCGTCGGCGACCTCGCCGCCGACCGCCATGTCCATTTCGTCGACGGCGCCGCGCTGGGCTTCTGGCGGGCGTCGGTCATGCTGAAGGCGATGAAGGCGGTCCCCGCCGGAACGCCGGTTCCGGCGGAAGCCCCATAGCGCCGGGGCGGGAGCGCCCCCCTCGCCGACGCCCCCCTCAGTAGCGTCCCATGGCGCGGCGGCGCATGTCCATCTCGTCGGTCGTGACGATCTCCGTGCCGACCGGCCACAGGGCGAGCAGCGCCAGCTTCAGGTGGGCCCAGGCCCAGGGGATGCCGATGATGGTGATGGCGAGGCCGGCGGCGGTGATCAGATGGCCGAGCGCCAGCCACCAGCCGGCGAAGACGAACCACACCACGTTGCCGAGGAATCCGAGCGCGCCGGTGCCGATGTCTTCGCGGCCGCGGAACTCATCCCGGCGGACGGCGGTTTGCCCAAAGGGAAGCAGGGCATACCACGCGATGGTCAGCGCCGAGCGGGCCCAGGGAATGCCGATGATGGACACCACCATCAGCAGGGCCGCGAGCAGCCAGGCCGCGGCCATCCACAGGCCGCCGGTGAGGACCCAGAGGATGTTGAGGATCAGGCTGAGCAGGGGCATGGCTGCGGATCTCCTTTCCCCGGAGATCTGGGGACGCCGGCCGGCCGGTGCCAGAGGGCCGCGGCGCAAAAGAGGGGGCGCCGGGGGCGCGGCTTCCGCTTCCGGCTCGTCCGCTTGACGGCGCCCCCGGAGATCCACAGATCGGAAAGAGGCGGTCACGGGATCGGCCAGACAGCGGACCCCGACGGTCCAACCGCATCGGAGGAAGCATGAGCGACGCAATGAACCTGGAGGACACCGGCGACACGGCCGGCTTTCTGGACGACACCCTGGCGGCGTCGCCGGTGGTCGCGGCCATCCTCGGCACCGCCGTGGCCGCCGCGGCCAAGCGCGGCGGCACGGGCGACGTGGCGCACGGGCTGATCGCCGGCCTGCGCATCCTGCGCTCCACCGTCGAGGAGGAGGCGGGCTACAGCATGGCGGCGGCCGTCGATACCGCCATCCGCACCCGGCTGCTGGTGGAGAACATGTCGCGCCTGCGCACCACCGGGCAGGAGCCGGTCGCCATCCCGCTGCCGCCGCCGGGGCCGGGCGCCACCGCCGCCGCCGCGATCTTCGAGAGCGCCGCCGAATCCTGCCTGACGGTCAACGCCCATGCGGCCGACAACGCGCCGCTGGAACAGGCGGTCTTCGCCTTCACCACCCAGCTCCTCCAGCAACTTGGAGGTGCCCCGGAATGGCGCGACCTGTCGGGCGCGCTGCGCAGGCGTGGTCCGGGCGGGCTCGACGCCGAAGAGGCGATCACCCTGCACTGAAGCCGCCGGTTGCGGCACGGTGGCGGCCGGGAACCATGCCGTGCGGTCGCACGGCGCGCCGCCGACCTGGACCGGAGGTTGCGGAAGTTGTGGTCGTTCTCCACCGTCCGCCGCCCGGCGTTAACGTTTAGGGCCATTTTATCGAACGGGACGACGGACGGTTGCCTCGGCTAGGCTGAAACCAACGCGGGAAGTCTGCCCGCCTTGGGAGAGGCCAGCCGGGATCGTGTCCTTGTCATTCCGCACCGGATTCTTTCGCACGGGGTTCTTGCGCCCGGGGTTCTTCCGTATCGGGCTTCTCCGCCCCGGTTTCCTCGACGCCGGCTTCGGCGCCACTGCCTCCATGCGGGCGCGCCGGGTCCCGCGTCCGTCCCATCCGCAGTCCGCCCTCATCGACGGACGGCCCGACAACCGGCCCGACGGCGGCTCCGACGGCGGGTCCCACGGCGGCTCCCACGGCGGCTCCGACGGGCGGCCTCCCGGCCCGGCGGCTGCCGGCGCCCTGGCCGGCGGCATCATGCCCGACGCCATCGCCGGCGAGCCCAACGGCCGGCGGGTCCTGTTCCTGCATCGCGGCGCCGGCGCCTGGTGGCGGCTTCTCCATGCGGTGCCGGTCGGGCAGGAATGGCTGACCGCCGAGGTGGTGCCGACCATGGCCGCCGCGCGGCTGCGTCCGCTGCTGTCGGTGCGCGGCGGGCGCAAGGCGGTGGTGGTGGCCGGCATCGGGTCGCTGGCGCTGGCGGTCCGGCTGGCGGTGGACTGCGCCGATTCGGTCGGCGGCCTGATGGTGGTGGAGGACGAGGGCGGGCCGACCGCCTGGCAGCGCCGCGTCGCCGGCTGGCTCGGCCAGACCGCCGACCAGCCGCTGCCGGTGGCGGATGGCGACCTGCAGGCGATCCGCGTCCCGGTGACGCTGGTGCGCGGCACCGACTCCACCAATCAGGCCATGGAGCTTCTGGAGCGCGGGCTGACCGGCTGCCGCACCCTGACGGTGGTCGAGGTGTCCGGCGCCCGCGGCGTGCGGCCGCGCACCCATCCCGCCGAACTGCGGGCGGCGCTGACCGCCCTCGTCAACGCGGTGGAGCGGGGGGCCATGGAGCGGGGTGGGAACGAGCGCGGACCGCTGGAACGCAGGGCGCGGTGAGGGGCGGGGCCGGCGGGGAAGGGCGGGGCCCCTCCCGGCCGGACCGGTTCACAGGCTCTGCGCGGTCAGCGCCGCCTGGGTGCGGTTGCGCACGCCGAGATGGCGGAGGATGGCGGTGACGTGGACCTTCACCGTGCCTTCGGTCAGCCCCAGCTCGTGGGCGATCTGCTTGTTCGACTTGCCGTCGCGCAGGCGGGCCAGCACGTCGCGCTGGCGGGGCGTGAGCTGGTCGGCCGCCCCCGAGGACAGCGCCTGCGCCGTCTCGTCGTTGATCGCATCGACCGGCTGGGAGAAGTCGAAGCGGTCGCCGCCGCGGATCGCCTGTTCCGGCAGATAGATGCCGCCGGCCAGCACGAGCTGCAGGGCGCCCATCAGCACCTTGGCGCTGGAGGATTTCGGGATGTAGCCGGCGGCCCCGTTCTCCAGCGCCGCCAGCAGGTCCGACCGCCGCTCCGATCCCGAGACCACCACCAGCAGCGCCTTCGGCAGCCTGGCATGGATGTCGCCCAGCGCCGAGAAGCCGTTCCAGCCGGGCATGCCGAGGTCCAGCAGGATCAGGTCGAAGGGCGTGCTGCCGTCGCACATCGCGCGCACCTCGTCATAGGTGCTGGCCTCGGAGAAGGTCATGTCCGGGTCGAACTGAGCCAGCAGGCGGCGCAGCCCGTCCCGGAACAGGAGATGGTCATCGGCGATCAGCACGTTCATCGCTGGGATTTCCGAATGTGGCTGGGACAGAATCGGTCGGCGGGCGCCGCTGCGGGAGCGGAACCCGTGCCATTGAAATGGTTTCCGGTACTTTCGTCATGAAGTGCGCTTTTGGTCTTATGTCACTGCCCCTTCGGGCAACCTCCGGAGGGCAGACGGCGTAAAAGCGTAAGCCATGGAACAAAGGCCCGGGGTCATAAACGGTCCCGTACCGCCAACGGCGACGGGGCCGGCCGCCTCGCCCTCGGGCGATGCGGTGCCGGCCCCGTTCGGAGATGCCGTCGGGCGGACGGGCGTCCGTCGGTCCGTCCGTCAGGCCATGGTGGCGGGCACGGCGGGCTCGGCCTGGTCGCCGATGCCGTTGTTCAGCGCCCAGATGGCGGCCTGGGTGCGGTTCGAGGCGTTGATCTTGCGCAGCAGGCTCTTCAGGTGGACCTTGACCGTCGCCTCGGTGATGTTCAGGTGGTTGGCGATCATCTTGTTGCTGTTGCCGTTCAGCAGGCAGCGCAGGATCTGCACCTCGCGCTGCGACAGGCCCTTGCGGCGGGCCGGCACCTCGGTGGTCATCTCCTCGGTGCGGCCGCTGATCAGCAGCTCGGCGAGGTGGGTCGGGAACACCTTCTCGCCCATCATCACCAGCTTCAGCGACTGCATCAGCGATTCGCAGGCGATGTCCTTCATCAGGTAACCGCCGGCGCCGGCGCCCAGCGCGCCCGACAGGCGGCGGGTGCACAGCTCGGTGGTGAGGATCACCATCTTCAGATCCGGATGCCGGGCCCGCAGCGCGCGCATCGCGTCCACCTCGTCCTCGCCGCCGTTGGCGAGATCGATCAGGATCAGATCGGGGGTGTTGCCCGCCGCCTCAACGGCCGGAACGCCTTCGCGCAGGCTGCCGGCCTCGCCGACGACCCTGAACGGGCTTCCTTCGAACAGCCGCTTCATGCCTTCGCGAAAGAGCTTGTTCGTATCGATGAGGAATACCTTTACGGGATCCATGGTCGCTACCCGCCTTCTGTTCGGTTCGAAGTGGTTGCGCCGTTGGCGCTGGGCGTGTTCCCCCACCGGGTCCGGATCATGCGCTCATGCGCTTGTCCGTTCGGCCGCGGGTTGCCACGATTTGAACCGACCTTACCCCGGATTTGCGGGACAGAAAATTTCTCCAAAGTAGAATCTTCGTCTCGCAATGGGCATATGCCGTAAGCGAGGATAAGACAAAGATCGGTCAAAGATGGCAGGCCAATGTGACCATGGAATAATAAATGGTGGTTCAATGTTCTCTCGCCAGCCAAGATCTGCGCGAGTTCCTGTGATCTCTGGCCGATGACCCCGTGCCATTTGCAACGGCCCGGCTTCCGGCGGGCCTAGGCGGCTTGCCGTCGTATAGGACCGGAGGCCGGTTACAGTCATAGGCCCGGTTCCGCGGTCTCTCGGCCGGTCGGCCGGGGGAGGGGCCGGGCACGGACTCGGGCGGGGGTTCAGGGTGGGGGCAGGCATGCTATATACGGTGCCGCCCCCGGCAGGATTTCCGAGCCCGCCCATCCGCGGGCGGGTTCGGGAATCCTGCAGAACCATGGAGTCCGCAGGTCTGCCCGGTCCGGGCCACAGGAGGCCCGATCCGGGCAGACCTGCTTTGGAGCAGAGTACGCGCGCATGTCCGATCCCTTCGCCTTCGACGACCCGCTGAGCCACGCCGAACCGCCCGCCGCCCCGCCGGTGAACCGGTTCGCCTATCTCGACGGCCTCAACCCGACGCAGCGGGCGGCGGTCGAGGCGCTCGACGGGCCGGTGCTGGTGCTGGCCGGGGCGGGCACCGGCAAGACGCGGGTGCTGACCACGCGGCTGGCCCACCTGCTGATGACCCGGCGGGCCGCGGCCTACCAGATCCTGGCGGTGACCTTCACCAACAAGGCGGCGCGCGAGATGCGCGAGCGCGTCGCCCATCTCGTCGGCATCGAGCCGGAGGGGTGGTGGCTCGGTACCTTTCACGCGCTGGCCGCCCGGATCCTGCGCCGCCATGCCGAACTGGTCGGGCTGAAGTCGAACTTCACCATCCTCGACACCGACGACCAGATCCGGCTGATCAAGCAGCTGCTGGAGGCGGAGAACATCGACTCCAAGAAATGGCCGGCCCGCCAGGTGCTGTCGGTGATCGAGCGCTGGAAGGACCGCGGCCTGACGCCCGACCGGCTGAAGGACGGCGACGGCGGCGAGGTGGCCGGCGGCCGGGTGGTGGCGCTCTACCGCGCCTACCAGGAGCGGCTGCGCACGCTCAACGCCTGCGACTTCGGCGACCTGCTGCTGCACAATCTGGCGATCTTCCAGGGCCATCCGGACGTGCTGGCCGAATATCACCGCAAGTTCCGCTACATCCTGGTGGACGAGTATCAGGACACGAACGTGGCGCAGTATCTCTGGCTGCGCATCCTGTCCCAGGCGCACAAGAACATCTGCTGCGTCGGCGACGAGGATCAATGTCTCGTCGCCGGAACGCCGATCGCCATGGCCGACGGAAGCCGCCGGCCGATCGAGGAGGTCAAGCCGGGCGACGCCGTTCTTTCCAATTACGGGAGTGGCGATCTGCGCCCCGCCCTGGTCCTGCGGACCCACGCGAAGGAGTATCGCGGCAGCGTCGTCGTCATCGGGACGAGGGGCGGACGCCGACTGACCAGCACGCCTGATCATGTCCATTTCGCGGGCTATCGCCTCGGCCTGACGCCGCAGACCTACTTCACCTACCTGATGCACAAGGACGGGATGGGGTGGCGGCTCGGCACCTCGCAGGTCTACACCTCCGGGCAGGTCAAGCCGATGGTCGGCTTCATGCAGCGCCTGCTCCAGGAGCGGGCGGACGCGCTATGGATCGTTGGAACCCACGGGTCGGAGAACGACGCGCGGGCCGAGGAGTACATTCTCTCGCTCCGCTACCAGATCCCGACCCTTCCGTTCGTTCCGCGCAAGGGGAGGTCGGAGAAAGGCTTGGTCCAGGATGCGAAGTACCTGTCCCGCGTCTTCTCCGCCTTCGATACCGACGCCAGCGCCGCCCGGCTGCTCGCCGACCGCGGACTGCCGCTCGGACATCCACATCACCGTCCCCGCTCGCGCAATGCCAGCCGGCGCAATCTGGTCGTGACCCTGTGCGGCGACCGGCGCGGGCCGACGCCGATGCACCGCATCTCGGTCGTCGGCAACGACGAGGCCGGGGCGGCCATCCTGAAGGATCTCGGCTTCAGCGTCCGTTCGGCGAAGGCCGGATCCGCGAGCTGGCGGGTGGAGACGGCGAACAAGGATTACGGGCAGCTTCTCGATGACGCTGCGCGGCTGGGCGATGCCTTCGGCAAGCTGAACCTCGTTCGCATGGCCCGGCTGGGAACCAACCTGGGCGACGTCACGGAAGCGAACTCTCTGCCCTTCACGCCGGCGGCGTCGGTCATGCCGGGTATGGCGCTGTTCGCCGAGGATGGGAGCTACGACATCGTGACCTCGGTCGACCGCATCTCCTATGAGGGCACCGTCCACGACCTGGACATCGAGGCGACCCACAATTTCTCGGCGGACGGAATTTTCACGCACAACTCAATCTACGCCTGGCGCGGGGCGGAGATCGGCAACATCCTGCGCTTCGAGACCGACTTTCCCGGCGCCACCATCATCAAGCTGGAGCAGAACTACCGGTCGACCGGGCACATCCTCTCGGCCGCCTCCGGGCTGATCGCCAACAACCAGGGGCGGCTCGGCAAGACGCTGTGGACCGAGGCCGACAAGGGCGAGCCGGTGCGCGTCAAGGCGGTGTGGGACGGCGAGGAGGAGGCGCGCTGGGTCGGCGAGGAGATCGAGGCGCTGCAGCGCAAGGGCGTTCCCCTCTCGCAGGTCGCGGTTCTGGTGCGCGCCGGCTTCCAGACCCGCGAGTTCGAGGAGCGCTTCATCACGCTCGGCCTGCCCTACAAGGTGCTGGGCGGCCCGCGCTTCTACGAGCGGCAGGAAATCCGCGACGCGATGGCCTATCTCCGCGTCGTCAACTCGCCCGACGACGACCTCGCCTTCGAGCGCATCATCAACGTGCCCAAGCGCGGCGTCGGCCCGGCGGCGCTGCAGTGCCTCTACACCGCGGCGCGCAACGGCGGCGTGCCGCTGACCGAGGCCGGCTGGGCGCTGACCGAGACGGACGAGCTGAAGCCCAAGCTGCGCAACACGCTGCGCGGCCTGCTGCAGGACTTCTTCCGCTGGCGCGGGCTGATGGCGACGATGCCGCACACCGACCTCGCCCGCATGATCCTCGACGAGTCCGGCTACACCCGCATGTGGCAGGAGGACAAGACGCCCGAGGCCCCCGGCCGGCTGGAGAACCTGAAGGAGCTGATCACCGCCATGGCGGAGTTCGAGAACCTTCCGGGCTTCCTGGAGCATGTGGCACTGGTCATGGAGAATGCCGAGGCCGCCGGCATCGACCAGGTGACGGTGATGACTCTGCACGGCGCCAAGGGGCTGGAGTTCGACCACGTCTTCCTGCCCGGCTGGGAGGAGGGCGTCTTCCCCAACCAGCGGGCGCTGGACGAGACCGGCATCGCCGGGCTGGAGGAGGAGCGGCGGCTCGCCTATGTCGGGCTGACGCGCGCCCGGCGGAAGGCCTATGTCAGCCACGCCGCCAACCGCCGCCTCTACGGCAGCTGGGTCAGCGCCGTGCCCTCGCGCTTCGTCGAGGAGCTTCCCGCCGACGACGTCGAGGCGGAGGCGGCGACCGGCCTGTTCGCCGGGGCCGGAGCGGGGGGCATGCCCTCGGGCGGCGCCTGGGGCTCGTCGGGGGGCGGCTTCCAGTCGGGCTTCCAGTCAGGCTTCCAATTCAGGGGCAGCCAGCGCCAGCCCCCGGCGCCGCGCACCATCACGCTGGACCAGGGGGCCTACGCCGTCGCCCCCGCGCCCGCCCCGACGCCCCCTTCGCCAAGGGCGCCCGCGTCTTCCACCAGAAGTTCGGCTACGGCACCGTCGTCGCGGTGGAGCAGGACAAGCTGGAGATCGACTTCGAGCACGCCGGCCGCAAGAAGGTGATGGACAGCTTCGTCGTCCCGCCGACAAGGCCGGGTAAGGGGGCCGGGTAAGGGGGCGGGGTAAGGGATCGGGGAGGGAGGCGGCGGCGGGGCCGCGTCACCGGGCGTTGTTGACTCTCCTCCTTTCCACAATCACATTATCGCCCATGAGCTTCGCACTGCGCCTGGACGACCTCGCCGACCGCCTCCTGCCTCCGGCCGAACTGCTGGAGCCGATCCGCTTCATGCCCAAGGCCTTGCGGCCCGAGGTGGTGGCGGAACTCAAGCGTCTGACGACCGCTGCGCAGGAGTATCGGGCGCGGGCCTCCGCCAGCGGGCAGAAGGTCCTGCTGGCGCTGAACGCCCTCGAACGGGTCGCATCGGGGCCGGCACGGCCGGACGCCTATGATTTTTCCGACGACGGGACCATTGTCGGCATCCTGACCGAAGGCCGCGCGCTCAGCGACCGCCTGCTGCCGCGGCTGGAGGGCTTGCGGGCGAAGAGGCAGGCGGCGGAGGAGCTGGACGGCCCCGATCGCGCTGCCGTCATGAGCCTTCTCGACCCCCTGATCGAGGGGATCGGTGAGGGCATGGGCATCGTCGACCGCGTCGTGGGCGTGGCGCTCAGGACGGTACGGCAGGCCAGCGGCATCAATGATGAGGCATGGTTCGGGAAAACCGAAGTCGACCGCTTCATCAATTCCCATGCCGCGCACGCCTATGCCCGGATCGCCCAAGAGGAAACCGGCCTGCCCTGCGACGCTGGCTGGGTCGAGCTGTGCGGCGAGTTCTTCAACGAACTGCGCATCCATGTCCCGGCGGACCTTGCGCTGCCCCACCGCCATCTGAAGCCGGCGCTGGACCGGGTCCATGAGCGGGTGGCGGGCATCCACCCCCGCTATCGCGGCCGCATCACCTTCGAGTTCATCCGGACCGCCTGATGACGCCGGCCGACATCGTAAAGAACGCCGAAACCCTGTTGCAGGTCGGCGACCGCAGCGAGGCGGAGTGCCGCATGGTCGTGCACGCCTGCTATTATGCCGCTCTCCATATCGCGGCACCCTTCGTCGGCGTCGATGTCGAAAAGGACCACGACCGCCACGCCAGGGTGCGGGAGAATCTGCAGAACGCCGCCTATGTCGGGACCCCGCCCGGCTACGTGACGATGCTGGCCCCCTACATCGGCGACCTGCACAAGCTGCGCGTGCACGCCGACTACAAGCTCGGAACACACTTCCCGCCCGAGAAGGCCGACCAGGCCATCACCTGGATGACCGACGTCGTCGATGCGATGCCGAAATAGCTCCCCTTCGCCCGGCCGGCCGCAGGAAGGGCTTGGTTTTCGCAGGGGATAGCCGCTATGAACTGCTGTCCCCGTTCTCCCAACGCAGCAGCCGCCCCATGTCCCGCACCGCCGCCCTCTGGCGCATCGCGCTCGTCGTTCCCGAAGCCCACGCGCCGGCCTTCGCCGAGGCGGTCGGCGACCATGCCGACGCGGTCTCGACCTTCGAGCTGGAGGAGGGCGGCAACTGGCTGGTCGAGGCGACCGTCTACGGCGAGCCGGACGAGCCGCGGCTGACCGCCCGCGTCGCCGTGCTGGCCGAGGCGATGGGCCTGCCCGAGCCCAAGCTGATCGTCGAGACGCTGCCGCCCATCGACTGGGTGTCGCACAGCTACCAGGGCTTCCCGCCGATCCGCGCCGGGCGCTTCTTCGTCCACGGCTCCCACCACGAGGGACAGGTGCCGGCCGGCAGCATCGGGCTGCTGGTCGACGCGGCGACCGCCTTCGGCACCGGCGAGCACGGCTCGACCAACGGCTGCCTGCAGGCGCTCGACCGGCTGTCGAAGAAGCTGAGGCTGCCGCGCGGCGGGCGGGGCGGGGCGCTCGACATGGGCTGCGGCTCCGGCATCCTGGCGCTGGCCGTCGCCAAGCGCTGGCGCATTCCCGTCACCGCGGTCGACATCGACCCCGAGGCGGTGCGCGTCACCCGCGTCAACACCGCCATCAACGGGCTGAAGGGCCGTATCCGCTCGCAGGGCGGCGACGGCTACCACACCCCCCTCGTCGGCCGGCACAAGCCCTACACCCTGATCACCGCCAACATCCTGGCCCGCCCGCTCGCCCGCATGGCGCCGCAGCTCCGCCGCCACCTGAAGAAGGGCGGCTATGCCGTGCTGGCCGGCCTGCTGAACCGGCAGGAGCGGCACGTCCTGCAGGCCCACCGCAGCCAGGGCCTGCGGCTGGTCGCCCGCATCCCGGTCGGCGAATGGACCACTCTTGTGGTGAGGCGCTGAACCTTCCGGCCTCCGGCGCCTTTCCTTTCAAACCGGCCCGCCCGCCCCATCTGGTTGGGGTGACGCAACAAGGAGAGGAAGGCATGCTGAACCGGATCCGCGCGTTCTTCGACGGCGGCGAGACCGACGACCATAGCGAGGCGGACGACCTGCACGCCGCCGCCGCGGCCCTGCTGGTCGAGGCCGCCCGCACCGACGACACCATCACCCAGAGCGAGCGCGCCCGCATCCTGGAGGTCACCCGCCGCCACTTCGACCTCAGCGAGGAGGAGGCGCAGGACCTGCTCTCCGCCGCGGTGTTCGACACCGAGGACGTCTCCCCCCACCACCGCTACGTCAGCGTCATCATGGAGCGCTGCCCGCCCGACCGGCGGCTGTGGATCATCGAGATGCTGTGGGAGGTCGCCTACGCCGACGGCGAACTGCACGACCTGGAGGCCAGCCTGCTGCGGCGCATCGGCGGCCTGCTCCACATCTCCGACGTCGAGCGCGGCGAGGCGCGCAAGCGCGTGCTGCAGCGGCTCGGCCTGCCGGAGGATACCGGGCTTCCGATATAATCGCCGCTCCGCCGCTTGCGCCGGCCGACCGGGCTGCCCTAGCTTCGGGGGAGGCAGCAACAACCGGACGAGGAACCCTGACCGTGTCCAGCGCGTATCGCGGTGACGCAACCCTGGCGGACCTTCTGACCCAGGCCGGCATCCGGCGCTCGCCGGAGGAGCTGCGCGACCTGCTGGCCGGCGTGCTGGCCGCCCCCGAGCCGGAGGACCCCGACGGCTGGATGCTGCTGGTGGGGGAGGGGCTGGCGCCCGAACTCGCCGGTCAGCTCCGCGCCCTGAAGGCGGAGATGGCCGCCGCGGCGCCTGCCGAACCGCTCGACCTCGCCGGCCGCGTCGCCGCCCTGCGCGCGGCGCTGAAGCGGCGGGAGCTGGACGGCTTCCTCGTCCCGCGCGGCGACGAGCACCAGGGCGAATATGTCCCGCCGCGCGCCCAGCGGCTCGCCTGGGTCACCGGCTTCACCGGGTCTGCCGGCATCGCCGCGGTCCTGGCCGAGCGGGCGGCGATCTTCGTCGACGGCCGCTACACCATCCAGGTGCGGGCCGAGGTGCCGGCCGACCTCTTCGAATACCGGCACCTGACCGAGGACCCGCTGGCCGACTGGCTGGTCGAGGCGCTGCCGGAGGGGGCTCGGCTCGGCTATGATCCGTGGCTGCACACCATCGGCTGGGTGGAGAAGACCCGCGCCCAGCTAGAACGCGCCGGGATCGGCCTGATCGCCTGCCTCGACAACCCGGTCGATTCGGTCTGGCGGACCCAGCCGCCGCCGCCGCTGTCCCCGGTGGTGCCGCACGCGACGGAGTTCGCCGGCGCCACCTCGGCCGACAAGCGCGCCCGCCTGTCCGACGAGCTGAAGCGCCGCACTCTGGCCGCCGCCGTGCTGACCCAGCCCGACAGCATCGCCTGGCTGCTGAACCTGCGCGGGGCCGACGTTCCCTGCACGCCGCTGCCGCTCTCCTTCGCCATCCTCGGCGAGGACGGCGGGGTGGAGCTGTTCCTCGACGAGCGCAAGCTGGCCCCCGCCACCGCCGCCCATCTCGGCAACCAGGTGCGGGTGATGCCGCTGGAATCCTTCGGGCCGGCGCTGGACGCGGTGGGGAAGGGCGGCCGGCGGGTGCTGGCCGATCCCTCCTGCACCTCGGCCTGGATCTTCGACCGGCTGCACCTCGCCGGGGCGCGGATCGAGCGCGACACCGACCCCTGCGCCCTGCCCAAGGCCTGCAAGAACGCGGCGGAGCTGGCCGGCACCCGCGCCGCCCATGCCCGCGACGGGGCGGCGCTGGTGCGCTTCCTCCACTGGCTGTCGCGCGAGGCGCCGAAGGGCGGGCTGACCGAGATCGGCGCGGCCGAGGCGCTGCTGGCCAGCCGGCGGCAGGGCCGCCATTTCCGCGGCCTCAGCTTCGACACCATCGCCGGGTCGGGGCCGAACGGGGCGATCGTGCATTACCGCGTGACGCCGGCGACCGACCGGCGGCTGGAGCCCGGCAGCCTGTTCCTGCTGGACAGCGGCGCCCAGTATCTCGACGGCACCACCGACGTCACCCGCACCATCGCCATCGGCACCCCGACGGCGGAGATGCGCGACCGCTTCACCCGCGTGCTGAAGGGGCACATCGCCATCGCCACCGCCCGCTTCCCGCAGGGCACCACCGGCTCGCAGATCGACGTGCTGGCGCGGCTGCCGCTGTGGATGGCCGGGCTCGACTACGATCACGGCACCGGCCACGGCGTCGGCAGCTTCCTGTCGGTGCACGAGGGGCCGCAGCGCATCTCCAAGATCGCCAACACGGTCGCCCTGCAGCCCGGCATGATCCTGTCCAACGAGCCCGGCTACTACAAGGCCGGCGCCTACGGCATCCGGATCGAGAACCTGATCGTCGTCCGCCCGCTGGAGGAGCTGGGGGTGGAGCTTCCCGACGCCGAGCGGCCGATGCTCGGATTCGAGGAGCTGACCCTGGTGCCGATCGACCGCAGCCTGATCGACCGCGCGCTGCTCGGCGCGGAGGAGGCCGCCTGGATCGACCGCTACCACGCCCGCGTGCGCGACTCGCTGGCGCCTGTGCTGGACGCGGCCGACGCCGCCTGGCTGGAGCGGGCGACGGCGCCGCTCGACTCCGCTCCCTGAGCGGGCCGCCCTCCGGCCGGACCGGCGAAGGTCACGGGCGGCGGCGGGGCCGCCCGTCCGCCGCCCGCCTCGCGGTCCGGCCGGACAAAACCCTGTGCGGACAAGGACTTCGGCCGTGCCGGGGCGCCACGGCGGCCGATGCGGAATATGCGGTTGCGGCAGTGAAAAAGGGCAGCTTTGGTAACCCGATTTTTACGGTGCTGCTTCAGGGTGTCCCAAGGGGATGACTTTTCGGAAGAGTTAGGGCATCACAAGGCGCCACACTCCCGGAGGATCGCGCCAGGTCCGCCCCGGATGCCTCGGAACGCCGGACCTGTCCCGGCAACGGATTTTTGCGGAGACGTCTAGATGAAGATCCTCGTCGTCGATGATTACGCCACCATGCGGCGCATCGTGCGAAACCTGTTGACCCAGATCGGCTACACCGACATCGACGAGGCCGGCGACGGGGTCTCGGCGCTGCAGAAGCTGCGCGAGAGCAAGTTCGGTCTGATCATTTCCGACTGGAACATGGAGCCGATGACCGGCCTCCAGCTCCTGAAGGAGATCCGCGCCGACGCCAAGCTCGCCTCGACGCCGTTCATCATGGTCACCGCCGAGAGCAAGACCGAGAACGTGATCGCGGCCAAGCAGGCCGGCGTCAACAACTACATCGTCAAGCCGTTCAACGCCGATACGCTGAAGCAGAAGATTCAGGCGGTCATCGGCGGCTGATCCCGGGGCCTGGAGTTCCGGCGGACGCGAAAGCGACGGTTCGAAGGGCACGGTTCGAGGGAGTGGACAGGTTGGACCAGCTTCCACAGCTGTCCGATGAAGAGTTCGACCAGATCGAAGAAGCGATCGCTCGAACGACCAAAGGGCGAGCCTTTCTGCGACGTTTCCACCGGCGGTCCCTCGGGGCCGCCGCGGAAGAAATCCGCACCATGCTCCAGGAGTTCCGCACCTCCTGGACCAAACAGAACGAGGCGGTCGAGGCGGCCAAGCACGTCGGCGTGCTGCGGCGCGAGCTGATGGAGATGGCTGCCTCCATCGAACAGGCGCGCCGCGAGGTGGCGGCGCTGCGGCCGCCCGACGGGTCGGGCGACCGCATCCTGTCGGCCACCAACGAGCTGGACGCCATCGTCATCTCGACCGAGCGGGCCTCCTTCGAGATCCTGAACGCCGCGGAGCGGCTGATGGAGCTCGGCGGCAAGCTGCGCGCCTCGGGCGCCGATCCGGAGATCTGCGCGCAGATCGAGGGGAGGTGACGAACATCTTCACCGCCTGCTCGTTCCAGGACCTGACCGGCCAGCGCACCAGCAAGGTGGTCAACGCGCTCCGCTACATCGAGCAGCGCGTCATCGCCATGATCAGCATCTGGGGCGAGGAGGGGCTGGCCGGCATCGCCGTCGCCGACGAGCAGACCGACCACCGCCCGGACGCGCATCTGCTGAACGGTCCCCAGCTCGACGGGCACGGCGTCAGCCAGGCCGACGTCGACAGCATGTTCTCCAGCGATCCGGTCCCGGCGGCGCCCGCCCCGGCTCCGGAACCGGCGGCGCCGGTCCAGGCGAGCCAGGCCGACATCGACAGCCTGTTCGACAGCCCGGCCCCGGCCCCGGCTCCTGCGCCCGCCGCCCCGGCGATGGCGAGCCAGGCGGACATCGACAGCCTGTTCGACAGCCCGGCTCCGGCCGCTCCTGCGCCGGCCCCCGAGCCGCCGGCCCCCGAACCGCCGGCCAAGAAGCCGGTGCCGAAGCCGCCCTCGGCGGCGGCGAAGCCGATCCCCAAGCCGGCGGCCAAGGCGGCCAAGAGCCCGCCGCCGCCCGCCGCGGAGGAGCCGCCGGCTCCGCTCGACCAGGCAGCCATCGACGCGCTGTTCGGCTGATCCGGGATCCGCCCGGCGCGGGCCACCGACAGACCACAACGACCCCAACCGGCCGTCTGCGGCCGTTCGACAGAGGCGGGACCCAGGATGAAGCAGATGACCAAGCCCTACATGGCCGAGCTTCAGAAGGCCCGCAAGGCTGGCAACCCCTACAAGCCCGCCCTGGCGGAGGGTGGCGCGCCGGGGGCCGCCGCCGGGGCGGTCGTCGCCGCCCTGCCGGTGCAGCCGGTCGTCGCCGACAACAGCGAGGTGCTGAAGGCGATCGGCGACCTCGGGGCCAAGCTCGACCGTTTCCTGACGATGGACGCGGCGCAGATCGACCACATCCAGGTGGAGATCGCCGACATCTCCGGCCGGATCAAGGCGACCAAGGTGGAGATGGCGGCCATCCGCCATCCGCTGGCCGGCGACGACAAGTTCCAGCAGGCCAGCCAGGAGCTGAACGCCGTCGTCTCCGCGACGGAGGCCGCGACCAACACCATCATGGCCTGCGCCGAGGAGATGGAGGAGATCGTCCAGGAGCTGCGCTCGTCGCTGCCGGAGGGCTACCACTCCGACCGGGTCAACGACATGGTGGACGTCATCGTCCGCATCTACGAGGCCTGCAACTTCCAGGACCTGACCGGCCAGCGCATCACCAAGGTGGTCCGTGCCCTCAGCTTCATCGAGGAGCGGGTGGACGCCATGATGGGCCTGTGGAACAAGCGCGAGTTCGAGGCGATGCCGCTGCCGCCCGAGGTCACCAAGAAGGACGAGGAACTCGACCTGCACGGCCCGGCCAACGTCACCGACAGCGGCAACATCAGCCAGGCCGACATCGACGCCCTGTTCGGCTGACCGGCGCCCGCCGGCCACCGGCGCAGGCCCGGCCGCAACCCGGCTTCGGCAAAATGCCGGAGATCCGGCTTGCCGCGCCGGTGCGACTGCGTGCTATACAGGAACAAACCGGAAAGCCCCAAGAAGACCATGCTTGCCCGTCCGTTCCGTCTGCCGCTCGCGGCCGCCCTTCTCGCCACCGCGCTGGCGTCCTGCTCCTCCACCAAGGAGGATGCCTATGTCGAGCGCCCGGCCGACCAGCTCTACCAGCAAGCCGACGCCGCCATGAAGGAGGAGGCGTACAAGCGCGCCGCCAAGCTCTATGACGAGGTCGAGCGCCAGCACCCCTATTCCGAATGGGCCAGCAAGGCGCAGATCATGGCCGCCTACGCCCATTACCAGGACCTGAAGTACGACGACGCCATCCTGGCGCTCGACCGCTTCATCCAGCTCCATCCCGGCAGCCCGGACATCGCCTACGCCTACTACATGCGGGCCCTGTCCTATTACGAGCAGATCACCGACGTGCGCCGCGACCAGCGGATGACGCGGCTGGCGCTCGACGCGCTGCAGGAGGTGGTGCGCCGCTTCCCGGACACCGAATACGCCCGCGACGCCAAGCTGAAGATCGACCTGACCAACGACCATCTCGCCGGAAAGGAGATGGAGGTCGGCCGCTTCTACCTGCGCCAGGGCCAGTATCCGGCGGCGATCAACCGGTTCCGCGTCGTGGTTGAAAACTACCAGACCACCTCCCATGTGCCGGAGGCGCTGCACCGGCTGGTGGAGTGCTATCTGGCGCTGGGCGTCACCGACGAGGCGAAGACCGCCGCCGCCGTGCTCGGCCACAACTTCCCCGGCAGCGAATGGTACACGGACAGCTACGCACTGCTGGTGGACGCCAACCTGCGTCCCGAGCGAAACGAGAAGTCGTGGCTCAGCAAAGCCTGGAACTCCCTGTTCTAGGCCGGTCCATGCTGGCCTCGCTGACGATCAGGGACGTCGTCCTGATCGAACGGCTGACGCTGTCCTTCCGGCGGGGCCTCTGCGTCCTGACCGGCGAGACGGGCGCCGGCAAGTCGATCCTGCTCGACGCGCTGGGTCTGGCGCTCGGCGCGCGGGCCGAATCGGGCCTCGTGCGCCACGGCGCCGAGCAGGCCGCGGTCACCGCGGAGTTCGAGCTGTCGGGCGACCATCCCGCCCTCGCCATCCTCAAGGAACAGGGGCTCGACGCCGACGACCATCTGGTGGTGCGCCGGACGGTCAGCGCCGACGGCCGCAGCCGCGCCTGGGTCAACGACCAGGCGGTCGGCGTCGGGCTGCTGAAGCGGCTGGGCGAGGAGCTGGTCGAGGTCCACGGCCAGTTCGACACCCACGGCCTGCTGAATCCCCAGACCCATCGCGGCGTGCTCGACGCCTATGCCGGGCTCGACACGCTGGCCGCCCAGGTGGCCGCCGCGCACCGTGCCTGGCGTCAGGTCGAGGAGGCGCGCGCCAACGCCGCCGCCGAGATCGCGCGCGCCCGCTCGGAGGAGGAGTATCTGCGCCACGCCGTGGCCGAGCTCGACGCGCTGGCGCCCAAGCCGGGCGAGGAGGCGGAGCTGGCCGAGACGCGCGCCGTGCTGATGCACCGGGAAAAGCTGGTGGACGGGCTGAACGGCGCCTTCGCCGAGCTGTCGGGCGAGCGCGGGGCCGAGCGGTCGCTGTCCGCCGCCATCCGCACCCTCAGCCGCATCGCCGACAAGGCGGGCGGCGTGCTCGATCCGGTGATCGCCGCGCTCGACCGCGCGGCGAGCGAGCTGGCGGAGGCGACCGGCGCCCTGCAGGCGGTCTCCGCCAATGTCGACATGGACCCCCGCGCGCTGGAGAAGCTGGAGGAGCGACTGTTCGCCCTGCGCGCCGCCGCCCGCAAGCACGGGGTGGACGTCGATGCGCTGGCGGCGCTGCGCGAGGACATGGCCGGCCGGCTGCTGCTGATCGAGGACCAGGGCGACCTGCTGACCCGTCTCGCCAGGGAATCGGAACAGGCGCGCGAGGCCTACCGCAAGGCGGCCGAGGCGCTCGGCGGCGAGCGCCGCGCGGCGGCCGCCCGGCTCGACGCCGCGGTGGCCACCGAACTGCCGCCGCTGAAGCTGGAGAAGGCCCGCTTCCGCACGCTGGTCGAGCCGCTGGACGAGGCCGAATGGGGGCCGCACGGCCTCGACCGCATCGCCTTCCAGGTGGCGACCAATCCCGGCTCGCCGCCGGGGGCGCTGAACAAGATCGCCTCGGGCGGCGAGCTTGCCCGTTTCATGCTGGCGCTGAAGGTGGTGCTGGCCCAGACCTCGACCGTCGGCACGCTGGTGTTCGACGAGGTCGACACCGGCATCGGCGGCGCCGTCGCCGCCGCGGTGGGCGAGCGTCTGGAGCGGCTCGGCCACGGGCTGCAGGTGCTGGTGGTGACCCACAGCCCGCAGGTCGCCGCCCGCGGCGCCATCCATCTCAAGGTTCAGAAGTCGGTGTCGGGCGAGCGCGTCGCCACCAGCGTCGCCGAGCTGGACGGCGACGAGCGGCGCGAGGAGATCGCCCGCATGCTGTCCGGCGCCACCGTCACCGCCGAGGCCCGCGCCGCCGCCACCAGCCTGATCGCCGGCCGCGGCTGAGGGGGCCGGCCGGCGCCCCCCGGCGCTTCCCGGCAACCGTCATGGCGGGCTTGTCCCGGCCATGACGGTCTGGCGGGGCCGGGGTCACGCCACCACGGGGGTCCGTTCCGGCCGGACCGCGGCGGCGGCGTAGTCGCCGAAGCGGGTGTCCTCGCGCAGGATGTGCTTGCCCAGCCAGTCGGCGCAGAACTCGAAGACCGCCTCGCCGGAGATCGCGGCGGGGCTGGAGGTGAAGCGGTCGCGGAACTCCTCCACCTGGCGGGTCAGCGAATCGTGCAGCGCCTTGTGCGCGTCGAAGGTGGGATAGCCGGCGGCGGCCATGCAGGCCTCCTCCGCGGCGAAATGGTGCCGGGTATAGGCGATCAGCTCGTTCAGGATCGCCGCGATGGTCTGCGGGTTGCGGCGGTTCTCGACGCTGGCCAGCTTGTTCACGATGGCGATCAGCTCGCGGTGGTCGTCGTCGAGCTCCTCGTTGCCGACGCTCATCCAGCGCGACCACTGAATCGGTTCCATGGCGATTCTCCCTAAAGATGGTTCTTATTGGGACGTCTCGTCGATGCCGTACGGGGGATTGTTTCGTACGCGGACGTCTTCTTTTTGGAAGATTTCGCTTATCTGACCCCCTGCGCGCCCCTGCGTCAATGTGACCGAAGGGCTATGCGACAATCTGCCGATGGCGGGGCGCCAGCCCCGCCGGTCCTGCCGATGGCGGGGCGCCAGCCCCGCCGGTCCTGCCGACAGCGGGGCTCAGGCCCCGCCGATCAGCGCCACCCACTCCGCCTCGGTCAGGATGGCGACGCCCAGCTCCTTCGCCTTGGCGGCCTTGCTGCCGGCGTCGGCGCCGACCACGACATAGTCGGTCTTGGACGACACCGACCCCGCCACCTTGGCCCCCAGCGACTCGGCGCGGGTCTTCGCCTCGGGGCGGGTCATGGTCTCCAGCGTGCCGGTGAAGACCACCGTCTTGCCGGCGACCGGCGAGGCGACCGCCTTCGGCGCCTCGGCGTCCAGCACGCGCACCTTGCCCATCAGGGCGCGGACCAGCTCCAGGTTGCGCTCCTCCAGGAAGAAGGAGGCGATCTCCTCCGCCGCGACCTCGCCGACGTCGGGCACCGCCACCAGCTCGCCCCAGGCCGGCCCCGGCGCCTGCGCCGAGGCGGCGGACATGGCGGCGGCCCAGGCCTCCAGCGTGCCGTAGGTCTCGGCCAGCGCCCGGGCGGTCGGGGCGGTCAGCCGCTTGATCCCCAGCGAGGCGATGACGGTCTCCAGCCGCAGCGAATCGTTGCCGGCATAGAAGGCCAGCTTCTCCTTGCACTCCGGATCGGCGAACCAGGCCAGGATGGTGTCGGCGGTGACCCGCCCGACGCCCTTCAGCTCGTGCAGGACGCGCCACTCCTCGCCGGGCATGGCGCGGCCGGCCTCCAGCATCGCCTCCACCCAGCGCTCCATGCTGCGGTACTGGCGGGCCAGCGACTTGGCCGTCACCTCGCCGACATGGCGGATGCCCAGCGCGAAGATGACGCGGTGCAGGTCGGTGCCGTCGCGGCGCTGGCGGATCGCCTTGAACAGGTTGTCGCGCGACTTCTCCTTCCAGCCCGGCCGGCCGAGGATGCGGATCTCGCCGCTCGCCTCGCGCTCCTCCAGCGTGAAGATGTCGACCGGCGAGCGGATCAGCCCGTCGTCCCAGAACTCCTCGACGATCTTCTCGCCCAGCCCCTCGATGTCGAAGGCGTCGCGCGACACGAAGTGGCGCAACCGCTCCTTGGCCTGGGCGGCGCAGATCAGCCCGCCGGTGCAGCGCCGGATCGCCTCGCCCGCCTCGCGCACGCAAGGCTGCCGCAGACCGGGCAGTGGGTCGGCGCGTGATAGGGGACGGCGCCCTCCGGCCGCTGCGACGGCACCACCTCGACCACCTGCGGGATGACGTCGCCGGCGCGCTGCACCACCACCAGGTCGCCGACCCGGATGTCCTTGCGGGCGATCTCGTCCTCGTTGTGCAGGGTGGCGCGGCTGACCACGACGCCGCCGACGGTGATCGGCTCCAGCTCGGCGACCGGGGTCAGGGCGCCGGTGCGGCCGACCTGCACCGTGATGTCCGTCAGCCGGGTCTGCGCCTGCTCGGCCGGGAACTTGTGGGCGATGGCCCAGCGCGGCGCCCGGCTGACGAAGCCCAGCCGCTGCTGCAGCTCCAGGCTGTTGACCTTGTAGACCACCCCGTCGATGTCGAAGGGCAGGCCGCTTCGCCGCCGCCCGATCCCCTCATAGTAGGAGAGCAGGGCGTCGGCCCCGCCGCACAGCTCGGCCGGGCGGTTCAGGCGGAAGCCCCAGCCCTTCAGCCGCTCGCGGATGCCCCACTGGCTGTCGGCGATCGGCTCCGACAGCTCGCCCAGCGCATAGCCGAAGAAGCAGAGCGGGCGCGCCGCGGTGATCCTGGGGTCGAGCTGGCGCAGCGACCCCGCCGCCGCGTTGCGCGGGTTGGCGAACAGCGGCTCGCCCTTCCCGGCGCGGGCGGCGTTCATCGCCAGGAAGTCGTCGCGGTTCATATAGACCTCGCCGCGCACCTCCAGCACCGCGGGATAGGGGGCGGCAAGCTGGTGCGGCACGTCGCGGATGGTCTTCACGTTGGCGGTGACGTCCTCGCCCTCCGCCCCGTCGCCGCGGGTGGCGGCGAGCACCAGCCGCCCGTCCTCGTAACGCAGCGAGCAGGACAGCCCGTCGATCTTCGGCTCCGCCACGAACTCCAGCGGCGCCTCGTCGGACAGGCCGAGGAAGCGGCGGACGCGGGCGACGAAGTCCTGCGCATCCTCCGGCGCGAAGGCGTTGCCGAGCGAGAGCATGGGCACGGCGTGGCGGACCTTGCCGAAGCCCTGGGCCGGGGCGGCGCCGACGCGCAGCGAGGGGAGTCGGGCCGGCGCAGCTCGGGGAAGCGCGCCTCGATCGCGCCGTTGCGGCGGACCAGCCCGTCATAATCGGCGTCCGGAATCTCCGGCCGGTCCTGTTGATGGTAGAGCCGGTCGTGGTGTGCGATCTCCGCGGCCAGGGCAGCCAGTTCGGCCTCCGCCTGCGCGGGCGTCAGCTCCTCGACCGGGGTCCGGCGCAGGGCGACGGGGGTGGCGAACAGGTCGGTCATGGCGTGTCTCGTCCGTCCTTGTGGGTGCGGTCCGGCGGCTCCGGCAGACGGGAGCCGGACGGGGCCGGGCAGCATAGCGCCCCTGCGCCGCGGGTGGGAGTCGTGACGCGGTACCCTGTCCGTGTATGATCGCGCCATTCCTGACCGGACACAGTGCATGCCTCGTTCCGCCTCCTCCACCCTGTCCATCGACGATCGTCTGGTGATCGCCGCCGCCCTCGACCGGATCCTCTACGACGATCCCGACCGCTTCGCGGCGGAGGATGCGCGGACCGTGCGCCGGCTGGTTCCCTATGCCCGCTCCTCCTGGTTGCGGCTGGGCTTCCGGGCGGAGACCAAGGGGCCGTCCATGCGCGGCGAGGGGGCCGGCGGCGTCGGCGACGTCCACATGGACGGCGACAAGAAGGTGGTGGAGGGCGGCGTCGGCGAGTCGACCGTCTGGCGCTGCGGCCAGTACAAGATCACCAACCATGGCGGCGACCTGGAGATCTGGCAGGTCATGAGCGACGAGTTCGCCGAGCATCCCAAGGGCGCCCGGCTGGAGTTCGATCCCCGCGGCGAGCCGGAGCGGCTGACCTTCTTCCAGCCGCGCGACATCGAGCTGCGCATCCCCTTCACCAGCTTCGCCATCGGCGTGCGGCTGGGCGGCTGGCAGGACTGGAAGCAGGCGGACGGCCACACGCCCGGCTGAACGTCCGGCCTTCGCCCGGCCGAATGCCGATGGGCCGGCCGCCCGGCGCGTCAAGGTGGCGGGTTGAAGCCAACTCCCATTCTGCACTCGCAGAATGCGAATCGCTCGCAGGCATTCTGCGAAACGCGGCGGCCGATCCGCGCATGGCTGGGATGCCGGGTGGGCCACGGGGCCATCCCCGGTGATCCGGTCCCGGACGGATCCCGTACCAACCCATGACTCCAGCGTCAGCTTCGGAGCAGGCGCCCGCTGGCACAAGAGTTGCGGGTACATCGGACAATCAGTTCGGACGCCTGCGCCCGCACCGGCGGGTACAGGACAGGATCCGACGAATCGAGCGGCAAGGACCAACCATGAACGGCACGGACAGCGCGCATCAGCAGCGCCGGCTTACCAGCTTCTCCATCACCGACCAGGATCTGGCGATCCTGCGCGAGAATGCGGAGTTCGCGGAGCGCACGCTGCCCCGCCTTCTGGAGCAGTGGCACGGCTGCTTCGCCGAATGGCCGGAGATCCAGGCGGCTCTGCGGAACCCCGCCGTTCACAAGCTGCGCGTCGCCCATTGGGTGCGCGTCGCTTCCGGCCGCGTCGATGGCGAGTTCCTCGAGTCCGCCCGCGCGCTGGCCAGCGCCTTCTACGAGAATGGCGTGCCCGGCTATGCCGTGTCGCTCTGCCATTTCACGGTGACCCGGGGCATCGCCGCGGAACTCGGCCTCAACGAGACCGGCGGCGGGCTGTTCGGCCGCGGCACCGATCCGAAGAAGATCGCCCTGCGCAACAGCCTCAACCGCATGGCCTGGATGGACCTGGAGCTGCTGCTGGAGACCTATGCCGAGGCCGAGCGGGCGGCGCGTCACCAGCTCCTCAACCGGCTGGCCGACGGGTTCGAGCAGGATGTGCGGACGCTGGTGCGCGACGTCGCCGGCACCGCGCAGCAGGCCGACGTCCATGTCGAGCGGATGGCCGGCATCGCCGCCGATTCCAGCCGGCGCTCCACCGAGATCGCCGCCGCCACCGATCAGGCGACCGCCAATGTCGAGACGGTCGCCGCCGCGTCGGAGGAGCTGACCAGCTCGATCGGCGAGATCAGCCGGCAGGTCGTCACCTCCTCGCAGATCGCCCGCAGCGCGGTGGCGGAGGCCGAGCACACCAACAACACGGTCAACGGTCTGGTCGAGGCCGCCCAGCGCATCGGCGAGGTGGTGCAGCTCATCAACTCCATCGCCAGCCAGACCAACCTGCTGGCGCTCAACGCGACCATCGAGGCGGCGCGGGCGGGAGAGGCCGGCAAGGGCTTCGCCGTCGTCGCCAGCGAGGTCAAGAGCCTCGCCAACCAGACCGCCAAGGCGACCGAGGAGATCGCCGCGCAGATCAGCGCCATGCAGGAGGCGGCGCGCAGCTCCGCCGGGGCGATCAAGGGGGTGGGCGGCACCATCGGCCGGATCAACGAGATCGTCACCACCATCGCCGCCGCGGTGGAGCAGCAGACCGCCGCCACCCGCGAGATCAGCCGCAACGCCCAGGAAGCCGCGGCGGGAACCCAGGAGGTGGCGCGCATCATCGGCGACGTGACCCAGGGGGCGGGAGAGACCGGCAGCATCGCCGGGCAGGTCCGCGACGCCACCGGGCTGCTGCGCCGGAAGGCCGACCTGCTGGACAACAGCGTCGAGGCCTTCCTCGGCCGCATCCGCGCCGCCTGATCCGGCGGGGCAGGGGTGCGGGCAGGGGTGTGGGCAGGGGGCATTCGAAAGTATTTTCTTAAAAATGTCTGATAACCACCTGAAATAGTTCAAAAACCGAATCAAATCCGTGGATCGCGTCACGCGCCCGCCCCGGCAGGGGAGGGCGCCTTTCGCGTCCGGCCGCTTCCTCCCGCCGGAAGGGGAGGGGGGCGGACAAAGAAAAAGCCCTCCCCCGGAGAAGGGGAGGGCAGGCGATCGAACCGAAGAAATGGCCGGGAGGCCGGAGGCCGAGGGGCGGTCAGGCGACGGCCAGACGCTCCAGCGCCCGCTGGGCCGGGACCAGCCCCGCCATGGTGTCGTAGCGCCAGGCGCTGCGGTCGGCGAACAGCGCGCGCAGAAGCTGGTTGTTCAGCGCGTGGCCTGACCGGAAGCCGCGGAAATGGCCGATGATCGGCGCGCCGGCGAGGTAGAGGTCGCCGACCGCGTCCAGGATCTTGTGGCGCACGAACTCGTCCTGGAAGCGCAGGCCGTCCGGGTTCATCACCGAATCGCCGGAGATGACCACCGCGTTGTCCAGCGAGCCGCCGCGGGCGAGGCCCATCTTGCGCAGCCCCTCGACCTCGTGCAGGAAGCCGAAGGTGCGGGCGCGGCTGATCTCGTCCTTGAACACGTCGCCGTCCAGCTCCACCGCATGCGACTGGCGGGCGATGGCGGCGCTGTCGAAGTCGATCTCGAAGCTGTAGGTCGGGGCGACGTCGGGGGTGAAGGTGGCGCTCTTGCCGCCGTCGCCGACGGCGACCGGGGCGAGGATGCGGATCACCCGGCGCGGGGCCTGCTGGATATGGATGCCGGCGGACTCGATGGCGGCCACGAAGGGCGCCGAGCTGCCGTCCATGATCGGAACCTCGATGGCGTCGACCGACACGATGGCGTTGTCGATGCCGCAGCCGGCCAGCGCCGCCATCAGATGCTCGATCGTGCCGATGGTGGTGCCGTGCTCGTTGCCGATCACCGTGCACAGCCGCGTGTCGACCACATGGTCCCAGCGCGCCGGAACCACCGCGGCGGCGCCGCGCAGGTCGCTGCGGATGAAGGTGATGCCGGAGTTCGCCTCGGCCGGAGAAATCGTCAGCGTGACCTTGGCGCCCGAATGCAGACCGACGCCGATGATCGTCACCGGCTTCATCAGGGTCTGTTGGAACAGGCCGTCTGCATTTCTACGATTATGAGCCACGGTTATTTTCCGTCTTCGTCTCGGTCCGGGTTCCGGCGGCAGGTCCGCTGCGCCTTGTCTGGCCAACAGCAGGCATCGCCGCCTTTCACCATGGTCATTAGGTATCATCGGGTCCCGGCAAGGACAAATCACTCTTTGTTACCGTTTGTTGCAGAGCGGCGAGCGCGAAATCGCCCAGCCAAAACAAGGCCTTGCTGCAAAAAAAGTCCCCCGGCCCGCACATGGCGGACCGGGGGCCGAAGAACTTCGGGCAGGTTGTGGATTGCGCCGCCGGCGCCGCCTTCAAGGAGGCGGCGGCGACCGGCGACCATCTCCGGCTTTCGCCGGGATCTCTTGTGCCGTGATCAGTTCGCCTGACGCCGCAGGAAGGCCGGGATGTCCAGCTCCTCCTGCTCGTTGGGGCCGATCTTCGGCTGGGCCGTGCCCTCGATGCCCAGGCTCGGCTGGCGCGGAGCGGCCGGCATCTGCTGCGGGGCGGCCATCGGGGCCTGCGGGGCCATCGGGGCCATCGGGGCCTGCGGCGCCGCCGGGTGGGCGGCGTGCTGCACCGGCGGCATCATCGGCTGCTGCATGACCGGCTGCTGGTGCTGCTGCGGCATGACCGGCGGCTGCGGGGCGACCGGGTGCTGCGGGTGCGCCGGCTCGCTGCGCCGGCCGCCGGCCAGCCCGGTGACCAGGCCGAACAGGAAGTTCGGCTTGCGCGCCGGGGCGGGTTCCGGCTGCGGCGCCGGGGCCGGCTGCGGGGCGGCCATCGGCATGCCGGCCGGGCCGGTCTGCATCGGCGCGCCCATGGTGACCGGCTGGCGCGGGCCGGCGTCGGCCGGCTTCGGCGGGATGAAGGCGCCGTTGTGCTGCTCGCCGTGCAGCGGGCCGGCGGCCGGGCGAACCGGCTGGGCGGTCTCGACCGGGGCATGCTGCTGCAGGGCGGGATCGACCTGCGGCTGGACCGCCTGCTGCGCGACCTGCTGCGGGGCGACCGGCTGGACCTGCGGCTGGGCGTGCGGGTCGTACTGCAGGGCCGAGGTGCCGGCGGTGGCCGGCTGGGCCTGGCGGAGCGCGGTGGCGCTGCTCGGCATCGCCGGGACCGGGCTCACCCCCGGGGTGGTGCCGGGCGCGGCCGGCATCGGGGCGGCGGCGGTCAGGCCGGCCGGGGCGCCGGGCTTCTTGTTGCGGTCGTTGGGGACCAGCGACAGGTTGACCGGGTGCAGGCTGCGCGGGTTGCTCATCGCGGCGGCGTCGATGCCGGTGGCGACGACCGACACGCGCATCGTGCCTTCCATCGAGCTGTCGAAGGTCGAGCCGAAGATGATGTTGGCGTCGGGGTCGACCTCGTCGCGGACGCGGTTGGCCGCCTCGTCGACCTCGAACAGGGTCATGTCGTAGCCGCCGGTGATGTTGATCAGGACGCCGCGCGCCCCCTTCATCGACACGTCGTCCAGCAGCGGGTTGGAGATGGCGGCCTCGGCGGCCTCGATGGCGCGGCGCTCGCCGCCGGCCTCGCCGGTGCCCATCATCGCCTTGCCCATCTCGGTCATCACCGACCGGATGTCGGCGAAGTCCAGGTTGATCAGGCCGGGCATCACCATCAGGTCGGTCACGCCGCGCACGCCGGAATGCAGCACGTCGTCGGCCATCTTGAAGGCGTCCGCGAAGGTCGTCTTCTCGTTGGCGATGCGGAACAGGTTCTGGTTCGGGATGATGATCAGCGTGTCGACATACTGCTGCAGCTCGGCGATGCCGCTCTCCGCCAGCCGCATGCGGTGGCCGCCCTCGAAGTGGAAGGGCTTGGTCACCACGCCGACCGTCAGGATGCCGCGCTCCCGGGCCGCGCGCGCGATCACCGGGGCCGCGCCGGTGCCGGTGCCGCCGCCCATGCCGGCGGTGATGAACACCATGTTGGAGCCTTCGAGATACTGGACGATCTCGTCCATCTGCTCCTCGGCCGAGGCGCGGCCGATGTCCGGCTTGGACCCGGCGCCGAGACCCCGCGTCGTGCTGACGCCGAGCTGCAGCCGCTTCTCGCACAGGCTTCCCTTCAGGGCCTGCGCGTCGGTGTTGCCGACGACGAAATCGACGCCCTCAAGGTTCGACTTGATCATGTTGTTGACGGCGTTTCCGCCAGCGCCACCCACGCCGAACACGGTAATCCGCGGCTTCAGTTCCGGCTCGATATGGGGAATGGTCACATTGATCATATTGGTAGCCTCCACAACCTGTCTTCGTTCGGTTCGATATCTTGCTCTCGTGGGTGGGTCCGGTTGGTTCCGAACCGTTTTACTATCATTCATCAACGTGGTGAGGGGGATGCTCTTTTAAGGACTATGCCTTCTTTACAGGTTCTCCCTCAGCCACAGGCCGACGCGCCCAAGGAACCCGGTTGCCGTGGCCGCCTCATGGCCAGGCACCGTCAGTTCCGTGGGGTTGCGGACGGCATAGAGCAGGAGGCCGGCGGCCGTCGCGAAGGCCGGACCGCCATGGGCCTCGTTCAGGCCGGTCAGCCGCAGCGGGCGGCCGATGCGGACCTGCTTGTCCAGGATCAGTTGCGCCAGCTCCCGCGTGTTGGGAAGCTGGCTGGCCCCGCCGGTCAGCACCACGCGGCGGCCGACCTGCTTGGCATAGCCCGACTGCTCCAGGCGGCAGCGGACCAGTTCGAAGATCTCCTCCAGCCGCGGCTGGATGATGCGCACCAGGAAGCTCTTCGGCACGGTGTTGGTGCCGCCGCGCTCCTCCTCGCCGACCTGCGGGACGTCGATCGTCTCGCGCTCGTCGGCGGCGGTGGCCATGGCGCTGCCGTAGAGCGCCTTCATCCGCTCGGCATGGACCAGCGGCGTGGTCAGGCCGCGGGCGATGTCGCTGGTGACGTGGCTGCCGCCCACCGGGATGCAGTCCGTCCAGACGAGGTTGCCCTCGCTGAAGACCGAGATGGTGGTGGTGCCGCCGCCCATGTCGATGCAGGCGGAGCCCAGCTCCATCTCGTCGTCGACGAGGCAGGCGAGGCCCGAGGCATAGGGGCTGACCACCATGCTCTCGATGTCGAGATGGCAGCGGGCGACGCAGGTCTGCAGGTTGCGGATGGCGCCGGCCGAGGCGGTGATGACGTGCACCTGCACGGCCAGCCGGTCGCCGTACATCCCCTTGGGATCGCGGATGCCGCGGTTGCCGTCCAGCGCGAAGCCGACCGGCAGCGCATGGACCAGCGCCTGGTCGGGGCCGACCTGCAGGGTGCGGGCGTGCGCCATGGCGCGGCGGATGTCGCCGTCGGTCACTTCCTGGCCGTTGACCGGCACCTCCGCCGTGAAGGGGTGGCTGACCGGATAGCCGCCGGAGACGTTGACCAGCACGTCGCGGATGGTCTCGCCGGCCATCTGCTCGGCGGCGTGGACGGCGGCGCCGATCGAGGTCTCCGCCGCCTCCATGTCGATGATGGAGCCGGCGCGCACGCCCGTCGCGATCTGGTGGCCGACGCCGATGACACGGACGGAGCCGGCATCCTCGACCCGCGCGATGATGCAGCAGACCTTGGTCGAGCCGACGTCCAGCGCCGCGACGATCCCGCCGCGGGACGGACGTTTCGGCTTCTTGGCCCCGTTGAACCCCATCTTCAGCATGCCCAGGCTTTCGTTCCCTTGCGCGGTCCGCTCACGTCTTCTTGCCCGGCTTCTTCTTGCTGTCGTCCTCCCAGCCCGGAAGCTGGGCGGTGGCCGACGTCTGCAACACCGCCCGATCCGGCTGGCGCAGGTCAATGGCGACGATGTCGCGGTCCAGCACCTTGCCGCTGGCGTCCAGCTCGGCGAGCTGGCGCAGCGCCGTCACCATGCCCGGCCCCTCCGGCAGCTTGATCGTCACGCCGTTGTCGAGCTGCAGGTTCCAGCGGCGGTCGCTGATCCAGCTCGCCGAGGTGACGCGCGGCTTCAGCGCCGGCACCCGCTCCAGCGCCGCCAGCAGGCTGCGCACCTGGTTCGGGGCGTTGGCGCCGATCACCTGCGGCAGCGTGTCGATGCGCTTGTTGCCGCGGCGGGCCAGCTCCACGGCGTCGGCCAGCGGCCGGCCCTCGCGGTCGATCACGGTGAACTTGCGGTCGTGCTGCCAGATGGCCATCGGCTGGCGCTCGGACAGGCGGACATAGAGGATGCCGGGCAGCCGCCGCTCGACCGACACCGCCGACACCCAGGGAAGCTGCTCCAGCCGCTCCTTGGCCTCGGTCAGGCCGATCGCCAGGATCGGGTCGCCGCGCTGCACGCCCAGCGCCGCCAGCACCGCCTCGGGTTCGGTCTCCGTGCGGCCGGCCACCATGATCTCGTCCACCGAGAATCCGGCGGCGGCGGTCAGGCGGATCAGGCTGTCCTGCATCGCCGCCACGGTCTCCGCCACCGTGCCGCGCTTCCAGGCGGACCCGGCGAAGGCCAGCAGCCCCGCCACCGGCAGCATCACCAGCGCCGTGCGCAGGGCGGGGCGCGTCCAGCGCGGCCAGGCGCGCCGGCGGTTGCCCTTCTGCGCCGACTGCGCCATGGCGCGCGGCGGGCGCGGCGCCTCGTCGCGCGGGCGGGCGGCGGCGGCGGTTGCGCGCAGGTCGAGCGAAGGCATCAGGCGAGCTGACATCCGGCATTCTCCACGAGCCAGCCGACCAGGGCGCCGTAGGAGATCCCCACATGCGCGGCCTGTTCGGGCACCAGCGACAGGGGCGTCATTCCCGGCTGGTTGTTGATTTCGAGGAAATAGAGGCCGGTCGTTCCCGGCTTGCTGTCGTCCCAGCGGAAGTCGCTGCGCGAGACGCCGCGGCAGCCCAGCGTCTGGTGCGCCAGCACCGCCAGCCGCTTCGCCTCCTCGGCGACCTCGCCGGGGATGGCGGCGGGGACGGTGTGGACGGCGTGGCCGGCGCTGTACTTCGCGGTGTAGTCGTAGACCTGCGCCTGGAAGACGATCTCGGTCACCGCCAGGGCGCGGTCGCCCATGACGCCGACGGTCAGCTCGCGGCCGGGGATGAACTCCTCGACCAGCACGCGGTCGCCGAAGGTCCAGGCATCGCCGATCGGGCTGTTCTGCCCCTCGCGCACCAGCGTCACCCCGACGGTCGATCCCTCGTCCACCGGCTTGACGATGTAGGGGGCGGCCATCGGGTGGCCGGCGCCCTCGAACGCCGCGCGGGTCAGCACGACCCCCTTGGGCGAGCGGATGCCCGCCGTCTCCAGCACGCGCTTGGTCATCGCCTTGTCCATGGCGATGGCGGCGGCCTGGACGCCGGAATGGGTGTAGGGCAGCCCGAGGAACTCCAGCACGCCCTGGATGGTGCCGTCCTCGCCGCCGCGCCCGTGCAGCGCGTTGAACACCACGTCGGGGCGCGGGCTGGTCAGCGCCTGCATCAGCCCGCCGAGGTCGCGCTGAACGTCCACCGCGGTGACGCGGTAGCCTTCGTCCTCCAGCGCCTTGGCGACGCCGGCGCCGCTGACCAGCGACACCTCGCGCTCGGCCGACCAGCCGCCCATCAGGACGGCGACATGCTTCTTGTGCTTGAACAGGGCCTCGGTCACGGCGCGTCCTCCCGCTTCGCCGACGCGGGCACGCCGACGCGCTTGATCTCCCACTCCAGCGTGACGCCGGACATCCCGAACACCCGGCGGCGCACCTCCTCGCCCAGCCGCTCCAGGTCGTCGGCGGTGGCGGTGCCGGTGTTGATCAGGAAGTTGCAGTGCTTCTCGGACACCTGGGCGCCGCCGATCGTCAGGCCGCGGCAGCCGGCCCTGTCGATCAGCTCCCACGCCTTGTGGCCCTCGGGGTTCTTGAAGGTGGAGCCGCCGGTGCGCGAGCGGACCGGCTGGCTGTCGGCGCGCTTGTCGGCGATCTCCGTCATCCGCCGGGCGATCTCCAGCGCCTGGCCCTGATGCCCCTGCAGCACGGCGCCGGTGAAGATGCAGTCGGCCGGGGCGGCGCTGTGGCGGTAGGTGAAGCCCATGCCGTCGGCGTCGAACGCCAGCCGCTCGCCGCGGCGGCCGACCGCGGCGGCCGAGACGAAGACGTCCGCCAGCTCGCGCCCGTAGGCGCCGCCGTTCATGCGCAGGGCGCCGCCGATGGTGCCGGGGATGCCGGAGAGGAACTCCAGCCCGGCGATGCCGGCGTCGCGCGCCACCGTCGCCACATGGACGTCCAGCGCCGCCGCCCCGACCGTCAGCCGCATCCCCTCCGCCGCGATGTCGGTGAAGCCGCGGCCGAGCCGGATGGTCACGCCGGGGATGCCGCCGTCGCGCACCAGCAGGTTGGAGGCGACGCCGATCACGGTCACCGGCACGTCCGCCGGCAGCGCCGCCAGGAATTCGGCGAGGTCGTCGGCGTCGGCCGGGCGGAACAGCACCTCGGCCGGCCCGCCGACGCGGAACCAGGTGACCTGCGCCAGCGGCGCGTCGGCGGTCAGCCGGCCCCGGCAGGGCGGCATCCGCCCGATCAGGTGAGGGGTGCCCGTCATGTCGCGAGCCGCCGTCATGGCTTCCCCGCGCCGTACAGCCTGGAGAGATCGCCCGGCAGCGCGTTGGCCCACTGGGTGATGTTGCCGGCGCCCAGGCAGACGACGAAGTCGCCGGGCCGCGCCATGTCGCGCACCATCTGCGGCAGCGCGTCCGGCCCGGGCAGGGCGACGACCTGGCGATGGCCGTGCATGCGCAGCCCCTCGACCAGCGCGTCGCGGCTGACGCCCTCGATCGGCTGCTCGCCCGCCGCATAGACGTCGGCGACGATCACCGCGTCGGCGTCGTTGAAGCAGGTGCAGAACTCCTCGAACAGGTTGGCGAGGCGCGAATAGCGGTGCGGCTGCACCACCGCGATGGTGCGGCCGGTGCCGGCGGTGCGGGCGGCCTTCAGCACGGCGGCGATCTCCACCGGGTGGTGGCCGTAATCGTCGATCACCGTGATGCCGTTGGTCTCGCCGGTCTTGGTGAAGCGGCGCTTGACGCCCTGGAACTTGGCCATGCTGTCGCGCATCACCACGTCGGGCAGCCCCATCTCGTTGCCGACCGCGAAGCAGGCCAGCGAGTTCTGCACGTTGTGCGGCCCGAACATCGGCAGGTGGACGTCGGTGATGGTGCGCGTCTCGCCGCTGTGGCGGTCGTAGACCTGCACGTCGTAGCGGGCGCCGGCCGGGCTCAGCTCGACATTCACCGCGCGCACGTCGGCCTGCGGCGAGAAGCCGTAGGTGATGATCCGGCGGTCGGACACGCGCGGGATCATCGCCTGCACCTCGGGATGGTCGATGCACAGCGCCGCGAAGCCGTAGAAGGGGATGTTCTGGACGAAGCTGTCGAAGGCCGCCCGCGCGTTGTCGAAGGTGCCGTAGAAGTCCAGATGCTCCGGATCCATGTTGGTGACGACGGCGATGCAGGCCGGCAGCTTCACGAAGGTGCCGTCGCTCTCGTCCGCCTCCACCACCATCCAGTCGCCGGTGCCGAGCCGGGTGTTGGAGCCGTAGGCGTTGATGATGCCGCCGTTGATCACCGTCGGGTCGAGGTTGGCGTGCTCCAGCATGTTGCCGACCATCGAGGTGGTCGTGGTCTTGCCGTGGGTGCCGCCGATGGCGATCGCCCATTTCAGCCGCATCAGCTCGCCCAGCATCTCGGCCCGGCGGACCACCGGCACCAGGGCGGCGCGCGCCGCCACCACCTCCGGGTTGTCGCGCTTGACGGCGGAGGACACCACCACCACCGAGGCGCCGGCGATGTTCTCGGCCTTGTGCCCGACCGACACCGGGATGCCGAGGTCGCGCAGCCGCTTGACGTTGGCGTTCTCGGCAAGGTCGGAGCCCTGGACGGAATAGCCCAGGTTGCGCAGCACTTCGGCGATGCCGCTCATGCCGATGCCGCCGATGCCGACGAAGTGGATGGTGCCGATGGTGAGGGGAAGGGCGCGCATGTCTGGATTACTTTCCGCGGCGGAGCATCAGGCGAAGGGTGGCGTCCACGGCCGTCTCGGACAGGACGGCGGGGAGGGGGGTGGCCCCGGTGACGAAGGTCAGCCGGTCGCGCAGGAAGCAGTTCTCGGCGACCTCGCGGGGCAGGAGCGGGCAATGGGGGCGGTTGTACCACGCCCCCTCGGTCCGGGTCATGTCCGACGGCCAGTCCCGCAGCGGCCGCGAGGCGCGTCGGACGACGGAGCGCGAACCCTTTGGAATCATTCCGCGGCCTCCCTGGAATCGGTCTTCGTCCTGTCGGTCCGGGCCGGTCCGTTCGCCGCATGTCCGTCGCCCAGCATCGCCAGCACGGCGTCGGCGAGGTTGGCCGCCGCGGCGTCGGTGCCCCAGCCCCGCGCGGCGGCGGCGGCGCGGGCCAGCGCCGGGGCGTCGGACAGCAGGCCGGCGAGCTGGGCGGCCAGCGCCTGCGGCGTGAAGTCGGGCTGCGGCACCAGCCAGGCGGCGCCCGCCGCGGCGAGCTGCCGGGCATTGGCGGTCTGGTGGTCGTCGGTGGCGTGCGGGTAGGGCACCAGCACCGCCGGCCGGCCGATGCAGGTCAGCTCGGCGATGGTGGAGGCGCCGGCCCGCGTCACCGCCAGATGGCAGGCGGCCAGCCGCTCCGGCACGTCGCGGAAGAAGCTCTGCAGGTCGAGCCCGCCGAGGCCGAGGGCGGACAGCGCGGCTCGCGCCGCCTCCAGATCCTCCGGCCGGCACTGCTGCGACAGGTGGATGCGGGCGCGCAGCTCCGCCGGCAGCAGGGCCAGCGCCTGCGGCATCACCTCGGAGAAGACGCGGGCGCCCTGGCTGCCGCCCATCACCAGGATGCGCAGCGGGCCGTCGGCCGCCGGCACCTCGTACGGCGTGTCGCGCCGGGCGGCGACGGCCGGGCGGACCGGGTTGCCGGTGCGGACGATCTTGGCGCGGTCCTTCTGCCCGACCGCCGCCACCTCGGCGAAGGCGGTGGCGAGGCGCCGGGCGCTCTGCATCAGCATGCGGTTGGCGCGGCCGAGCACGGCGTTCTGCTCGTGCAGCAGCACCGGCAGCCGGGCCTGCCCCGCCGCGAAGACGGTGGGGACGGAGGGATAGCCGCCGAAGCCCACCACCGCCGCCGGGTCGAGCCGGCGCAGCAGCGCGCGCGCCTCCAGGATGCCGAGCAGGAGCTGCAGCCCGCCCTTCAGCTTGCCCGCGATGCCGCCGGCCGGCGAGGCGGCGCGGATGCGGTGGACCGGCACCTCCGGCAGGCCGTCGCCGAAGGCCTGTCCGCGGCGGTCGGTGACCAGCGTGACCGTCCGGCCGCGGGCCAGCAGCTCGCGCGCCAGCGCCTCGGCGGGGAAGAAATGCCCCCCGGTGCCGCCCGCGGCGAGGATGATGGTCTTGGCGCTTCCGGCGTTCATGATCGTCCGCTCCGGTCCTCTCGTCCTCACTCGGCCGGCCCGAAGCGCTTGCGCGTCAGGGCCAGCACCATCCCCATGCCGAAGCCCAGCGCCAGCAGCGACGAACCGCCATAGGAGATGAAGGGCAGCGTCATGCCCTTGGTCGGCATCAGGTGCAGCGACGATCCCATGTTGATCGCCGCCTGCAGGCCGAACTGGATCAGCAGCCCGGCCGTCGCCAGCACGACGAAGTAGTTGTTGTCGTTGAAGACCCGGGCGAAGCCGCGCAGCACGATGAAGGCGAACAGGACCACCACGGCGACGCAGAAGATCAGCCCCATCTCCTCGCCGGCCACCGCGAAGATGAAGTCGGCATGGCTGTCGGGCAGCGAGAACTTCACCGTCCCCTGGCCCGGCCCGGTGCCGAGCAGCCCGCCGTTGGCGAAGGCCTCCATCGAGCGGTTGACCTGGTAGTTGTCGCCCGCCGAGGGGTCGAGGAAGCGGTTGATGCGGCTGTGGACGTGCGGCAGCGTGAAATAGGCGCCGACCAGCCCGGCGAGGCCGAGCCCGCCGAGCCCATCACCAGCACGATGTTCAGCCCGGCCAGGAAGAACTGCGCGAACCACACCGCGGCGACGACGAAGGTCATGCCCAGGTCGGGCTGCAGGATCAGCCCGGCCAGCGTCACGCCGAACAGCACGGTCGAGACGATGGCGCCGGGGAAGCCGGGGTTGGTGCGCGACAGCGAGAACAGCCATGCCGCCACCACGGCGAAGGCCGGCTTGACGAACTCCGACGGCTGGATCGACAGGCCCGGCACATGGATCCAGCGCCGGGCGCCCTTGATCTCCACCCCGACCACCAGCGTGGCGTAGACCAGCGCCAGCGCGATCAGGAAGACCGCCAGGGCCACCCGCCGCACGCCGCGCGGGCTCAGCATCGACACCGCCCCCATCAGCAGGACGGTCGGCACCAGCATCATCAGGTGGCGTTCGACGAAGTAGAAGGTGTCCTGGATGCCGATGCGCTCGGCCACCGGCGGGCTGGCCGCGGTGATCAGGACGGTGCCGACGAACATCAGCACCGCCAGCGCGCCGAGCTGCCAGCGGTCGACGGTCCACCACCAGCGGCCGAAGACGGATTGGTCCGTGCGGTCGAAGCTGATCATCGGGCCGCACCCCCCTCCGTCAGAGACTTCACGCTGGCCACGAACGCCTCACCGCGCTTCTCGAAATTCGCGAACTGGTCCCACGAGGCGCAGGCCGGGGACAGCAGGACGCAGGCGCCGGGCAGGGACTCCCGCCGGGCGAGCGCCGCCGCCTTCGCCGTCGCAACATCGAGGGTGCCACATCTTGTATAGGCTACCCCGTTTTCATCAAGCCATATGGCGAAGCGGTCCGACGCCTCGCCGATCAGGAAGGCGTGGCGGACGCGATTCATGTAGGATTCCAGGCCGTTGAGCCCGGTCTCCTTGGCCTGTCCGCCGAGGATCCAGTAGATCGGGTCGAAGGTCGCCAGCGCCTTTTCGGCCGCGTCGGCGTTGGTCGCCTTGCTGTCGTTGACGAATCGGACCCCGTCGATGGTCGCGACGAGCTGCTGCCGGTGGGCGAGGCCGGGGAAGGTCGCCATCGCCGCGACGATCGCCGCCGCCGGCACGCCGGCCGCCTTGCAGGCGGCATAGGCCGCCGCGGCGTTCTGCCAGTTGTGGGTGCCGAGCAGCGCCGGGAAGCGCGACAGCTCCGCCACGCGCTCGGCCGCGCCCTCGGTGTCGTCGACCAGCCAGCCGTCCTCGGCATAGACGCCGCCCTCGACCCGGCCCAGGGCGGAGACCGGCCAGATGCGCTGGTCGCCGGCGGCGGCCAGCCGGGCGTGGATCGCCCGGCAATGCTCGTCGTCCACCCCGATCACCGCGGTGCGCGGCCAGGTCTGGCGGTGGAAGATCAGCCTCTTGGCGGCGACGTAGCCCTCCATCCCGCCGTGGCGGGCGAGGTGGTCGGGCGTGATGTTCAGCAGCACCGCGACGTCGAAGGTGATGGAGAAGGTCAGCTCCAGCTGGTAGCTCGACATCTCCAGCACATAGGTGCCGCCGGCCGGCATCGGCGGGAAGGTCAGCACCGGCGTGCCGAGGTTGCCGCCGACCGCGACGCGGCGGCCGGCCTTGTCCATGATGTGGCCGACCAGCGTCGTCGTGGTGGACTTGCCGTTGGTGCCGGTGATGCCGATGAAGGCGGCCTCGCGCTCGGCCCGCGCCAGCAGCTCGATGTCGCAGACCAGCTCCAGCCCGGCCTTGCGCGCCCGCTCGGCGACCGGGTGCGGCTTGGGGAAGGTGTGGGGGATGCCGGGCGACCACACCATGGTGGTCAGGTCCGACAGATCGGCGGTGGCGAAGTCGACGACCTGGTAGCCGGCTTCCGCGGCCTGCTCGCGCGAGGCGGGGTTGTCGTCCCACACCCGCACCTCGGCGCCGCTGCGCCGCAGCGCGTCGGCGGTGGCGAGCCCGGACTTGCCGAGGCCCATCACCGCGACCGGAAGCTCCTGCATGTAGAAGAGGTCGATCATCGCCGGTCCCTCACCGCAGCTTGAGGGTGGAAAGGCCGACCAGCGCCAGGATCGAGGCGATGATCCAGAAGCGGATCACCACCGTCGGCTCCGCCCAGCCCTTCTTCTCGAAATGATGGTGCAGCGGGGCCATGCGGAAGACCCGCTTGCCCGTGAGCTTGAACGACGCGACCTGCACGATGACCGATACCGTTTCCAACACGAACAGCCCGCCGATGATCGCCAGCACGATCTCGTGCTTGGTGACCACGCTGATGGCGCCCAAGGCTCCGCCCAGCGAGAGCGAGCCCGTGTCGCCCATGAAGACCATGGCGGGGGGCGCGTTGTACCAGAGGAATCCGAGTCCCGCACCTACCAGCGCTCCGCAAATCACGGTCAGCTCACCCGCGCCGGGCACATGGTGGATCTGCAGGTAGTTGGCGAAGATCGCGTTGCCGGTCAGATAGGCGATCAGGCCGAAGCAGCCCGCCGCGATCATCGTCGGCACGATGGCGAGCCCGTCCAGCCCGTCGGTCAGGTTCACCGCGTTGGAGGCGCCGACCATGATGAAGGCGCCGAACGGGATGAAGAACCAGGAGAGCTGGACCAGGAAGTCCTTCACGAAGGGCACCGCGACGCCGCCCGACAGCGGCGGGGCCGACACCCACATGATGGCCGCCGAGGCGACGACGCCGATGGCGATCTCCCAGCCCAGGCGGAAGCGGCCCGACAGCCCCTTGGTGTTGCGCTTGGTCAGCTTCAGGAAATCGTCGCCGAAGCCGATCAGGCCATAGCCGATGGTGACCATCAGCACGATCCAGATATAGGCGTTGGTGACGTCCGCCCACAGGACGGTGCTGACCGTCACGGCGATCAGGATCATCAGGCCGCCCATGGTGGGCGTGCCCTTCTTCTTGAAATGGGACTCCGGCCCGTCGCTGCGGATGGGCTGCCCTTCGCCCTGCTTGTACTTCAGCCACGCGATCAGGCGCGGGAAGAACAGGAAGCTGATGACCAGCGAGGTCAGCACCGCCCCGCCGGTCCGGAAGGTCAGGTACCGGAACAGGTTGAACGGGCTGAAGACGTCAGCGAGGGGGAAGAGGAGGTTGTAGAGCATTCCGGCGTCAGCCTCGCGTCGCGGCGGCCGAGGCGGCCGGGGCAGCAGGGTCCGATTGGGTTGAGAGGATGGTGTCGAGCGCGGCGAGCGCCTCGACGACCAGCCCGGTGCGGCTGCCGAGCGAGCCCTTGACCACCACCACGTCGCCGCCGCGCACGGCGTCGGCGACGATGGGGGCGAGCCCGGCGCTCGTCTCGCTCCAGCCGCCGCGCATCGCGGCGGGCAGCCGGTCGAACAGGGCGCGCATGTGCGGGCCGCAGCAGTAGACGGTGTCGACATGGGCGGCGCGCAGCGGCTCGGCGAGGCCGGCATGCAGCGCGTCGGCGCGCTCGCCCAGCTCCCGCATGTCGCCCAGCACGGCGACGCGGCGCCCGCCGGCGCCGGGGTCGATCTTGCCCAGCACCTCGAAGGTCGCCGCCATGGCGGCCGGGCTGGCGTTGTAGCTCTCGTCGATCAGGGTGAAGGCGCCGCGCGCGGTCTGGATGCGCCTGCGCGTGCCGCGGCCCTTGACCGGCTGCAGCGAGGACAGCGCGCGCGCCGCGGCGGCCACGTCGGCGCCCAGCGCCCTGGCCGCCAGCAGCACGCCCAGGCTGTTCATCACCCAGTGCCGGCCGGGCAGCGCCAGCGAATACTGCAGCCGTTCGCCCTTGATGACGGCGGTGACGGCGCTGCAGGTCGCGTGCAGCGAGGCGTCGACCAGCCGCGCCTCGGCGTCGGCATGGCTGCCGAAGCTCCAGATGCGCGACAGGCCCTGCGTCCGCGCGGCGGCCAGCAGCCGGCCGAAATGCGGGTTGTCGCGGTTCAGCACGGCGATGCCGTTGGGGCTCATGCCCTCGAAGATCTCGGCCTTGGCGTCGGCGATGGCCTCGACGCTGTCGAAGAACTCCAGATGGACCGCCTCGACCGTGGTGATGAGGGCGACGTCGGGCTTCACCAGCCGCGACAGCGGTCCCAGCTCGCCGGCGTGGTTCATCCCCAGCTCGAACACGCCGTAGGCGCTGTCGGCCGGCAGGCGGGCCAGCGACAGCGGCACGCCCCAGTGGTTGTTCAGGCTCCCCTCGGTGGCGTAGGTCGCCGCCTGCGCCGACAGGACGTGGCGCAGCGCCTCCTTGGTGCCGGTCTTGCCGACCGAGCCGGTGACGCCGATCACGCGGGCCCGGCAGCGCAGCCGGCCCATGGTGCCGAGGTCGCCCAGCGCCGCCAGCGTGTCCTCCACCGCCAGCAGCGGCGCGTCGCCCGGCACGCCGGCCGGCACCGCGCTCACCATGGCGGCGGCGGCCCCGGCCTCCAGCGCCCCGGCGACGAAGTCGTGGCCGTCGAAGTTCGGCCCCTTCAGCGCGACGAACAGGTCGCCCGGCGCCACCTTCCGGCTGTCGATCGACACGCCGGTGGCGGTCCAGGGGCGCGTCGCCTGGCCATTGGTGGCCGCCGCCGCATCCCGGGCGGTCCAAAGAACGGGCTTCGCCTGCTCGCTCATGCTCCTCCAACCTCCGCTACGGCAGCCCTTGCCTCGGTCGCGTCGTCGAACGGCCGGACCTCGGTGCCGATGGTCTGTCCCTGCTCGTGGCCCTTGCCGGCGACGACCAGAAGGTCGCCCGCCCGAAGGCCGCGGACGGCGGCGCGGATCGCCTCGCGCCGGTCGCCGATCTCCTCCAGACGGTCCGGGGCCCCGGCCAGGACCTCCGAACGGACGAAGGCCGGGTCCTCGGTCCGCGGGTTGTCGTCGGTGACGATCGCCCGGTCGGCCAGACGGCCGGCCAGTTCGCCCATCACCGGACGCTTGCCGCGGTCGCGGTCGCCGCCGCAGCCGAACACCACCACCAGATTGCGGCCGGCATGTGGCCGCAACGCCCGCAGCACCGTCTCCAGCGCGTCGGGCGTATGGGCGAAGTCCACATAGACGGCCGCCCCGCTGGGATGGGTGGCGACGTGCTGAAGACGTCCCTGCACGCCCTCCAGCAGCGGAAGGGCGTCCAGCGCGCCGTCGCGGTCGCCGCCGGAGCCGATCACCAGGCCGAGCGCGCACAGCACGTTCCACGCCTGGAAGCGGCCCGCCAGGGGCAGGTCGATGGTGAGATCGCGGCCCAGAACCGTCAGGTCCAGGCGCTGGCCGTGCGCCAGCGGCTCGACCCCGTTCACCCGGAGCTCGCGACCGGCCAGACCGTACCCCAGGACGCGGTGGCCGCGGTTGGTACAAATGGCGGCGTAATGGGAAAAATGATCGCTGTCGGCGTTCAGCACCGCCGTGCCGCCGGGCGGCAGCACGCGGTCGAACAGCATGGCCTTGGCGTCGCGGTACGCCTCCATGCTGCCGTGATAGTCGAGATGGTCGCGCGTCAGGTTGGTGAAGCCGGCCGCCGCCAGCCGCACCCCGTCCAGCCGGAACTGGTCCAGCCCGTGGCTGGAGGCCTCCATCGCCAGATGGTCGATGCCCGCGTCCCTGACGGCGGCGAGCTGCGCGTGCAGCGCCACCGGGTCGGGGGTGGTCATCGCGGCATAGCCGCCCATGCCCGGCGCGATCAGGCCGAGCGTGCCGAGGCTGGCCGCCCGGTTGCCCATATGCTCCCAGATCTGGCGCACGAACTGCACGGTGGAGGTCTTGCCGTTGGTGCCGGTGACCGCCACCACGGTGCCGGGCTGGCGGTGGCCGTGGAAGGCCGCGGCCATCCGCGCGAAGGCCAGGCGCGGGTTGGCGTCCTCCACCAGCACCGCCGCGGCGCCGGCCGGCAGCACCGTCCCGGCGGGCGCCAGCACGGCGGCGGCCCCCCTGGACAGCGCGTCGGCGATGAACCCGCGGCCGTCCGCCCTGGTGCCGGGCAGGGCCGCAAACACGAAACCGGGCCTGACCGCGCGGCTGTCGGCGGTCAGCCCGGTCACGTCCGGGTCGGGCGTTCCGGCGGGAACGTCAGCGCGGTTTTCCAGGAGGTGGGACAGACGCAACGGTGCTTCCCTTCGGCTGGGGCGTGGGGGCAGGAGGCGGGGGGAGGTACTGCGTCGAGCCGGCGGCGTTCAGGTAGGTGGCGGCGAGGATCTCCGGCGAGGATTCATCCACCGTCGGCACGTTCAGCAGCGGGCCGATCTGCCTGACGATGCGGCCGACCGCCGGGGCGCCGACCCAGCCGCCGGTGGCGAAGCCGTAGGTCTGCTTGGTGCCCTTCGGCTCGTCGACCAGGACATACACGATGTAGCGCGGGTCGTGCATGGGGAACGCCCCCAGGAAGGACGACATGCGCGAGTTCTTCTGGTAGTGGCGGCCCTTCTGCTTGTCGGCCGTGCCGGTCTTGCCGCCGACGACGTAGCCCTTGACGCCGGCCGACTTGGCGGTGCCCTCGGTCACCACGAAGCGGAACAGGCGCCGCATCATGTCGGAGGTCTGCTGCGACAGCACGCGCTCGCCCGGAATCTCCGTCCCCGGCTCCCGCTTCAGGATGGTCGGGGGATGGAAGATGCCGCCGTTGATGGTCGAGGCCGCCGCCGCCACCGTGTGCATCGGGCTGACCGAGATGCCGTGGCCGAACGAGATCGTCATGGTGTTGATCTCGCGCCACGGGTTCGGCACCAGCGGCCAGCCGTTCTCCGGCAGCTCCAGCGCCGTCGGCTTCATGAAGCCCATCTTCGCCATGAAGGCGCGCTGGGCCGCGACGCCCACCGTCAGCGCCATGCGCACGGAGCCGATGTTGGAGGAATGCTGGAACACCTCCGCCACCGTCAGCGCGCGGTGCAGGTTGTGATAGTCGCTGATGCTGAAGCGGCCGACCTGGATCGACTTCGACGCGTCGAAGCTGTCCGACACCCGGATCCTGCCGGAATCGAGCGACATCGCCGTGTTGAAGATCTTGAAGGTGGAGCCCATCTCGTAGACGCCGAGCGTCGCCCGGTTGAAGGTCGGCTTGCTCGACGGGTCGGGATTGGGCGTCGGGTCGGCGTCGGTGATCGGCTCGTGCGGGTCGAAGTCCGGCAGCGAGTTCATCGCCAGCACCTCGCCGGTGCGGATGTCGTAGATGATGCCGGCGGCGCCGATGGCGTTGAATTCCTGGACGGTGGCGGTCAGCTCCTTCTTCAGGATGTGCTGCAGCCTGAGGTCGATCGACAGCCGCAGCGGCTCGCCCGGATTCTCGACCAGCCGCTTGTTCTGGCTCTGCTCGATGCCGGCCAGCCCGTTGTTGTCGACGCCGGTATAGCCGACCACGTGGGCCGTCAGGTTGGCGGCCGGGTAGAATCGCCGCTCCTCCCGCTCGAAATAGACGCCGGGCAGGCCGAGCCGGTGGACCTGCGCCTGCTGCTTGGGCGTCAGGTTGCGCTTGATCCAGACGAACCGCTTCTCGCCGCTCAGCTTGCCGAGCAGATCCTTGTAGTCCAGCTCGGGCAGGGCGGTGACCAGCTTGCGCGCCACCTCCTCCGGCCGGCTGATCAGCTTGGGGTCGGCGTAGAGCGACTGGGTGGCGAGCGAGGTCGCCAGCAGGTTGCCGTTGCGGTCGACGATGTCGGCGCGGTTGGCGGTCGTCCCGTCGAGGTCGAGCGCCTGGTGCTGCCGCGGCTCGCCGCCGCCGTTGAAGATCGTCGCGGCGACCAGCTTCACGCCGATCGCCGAGAACACCACGGTGACCACCGCGGCGGTCACCAGCAGCCGGTGCCTGGTCTGTTCCAGCGCAACCGTCAGCGACGTCCGCGGCTTGGCGACCGGGGGCGGCGCATAGGCGTCGTGCGCAGGTTCGAAGCCGGGCGGCGGCTGGATCATCGGTTGGCTCCCAGCCGGGCGACCAGGAGGCCCAGGCTGTCCGTCGGTTTCGGCACGTAGGCGGTCTGGGTGCCGGCGGTCTGGGTGCCGGCGGTCTGGGTGGCGGCCGGCTTGGGCGGCATGGCGGCGACGTCGGTCGGCCGGTTCAGCGAGGGCAGCGGCGCGTTGGCCGGCAGCTTGCCCGCCGGGGCCGTCTCCTGCCGGCGCTCGGCGGCCGGCGGGGCAGGGGCCTTGGCGGTGGCGGGCACCAGCGCGGACGGCTTGATCGGCGCCGGCTTGGCCGGGGTGGCGGCGGCCGGGATGATCGCCGGCTTGCCGGCCGGGTCGGCGGCCCTGGCGGCGGCGACCGCAGCGGCGTTCGGAGCGGCGTTCGGAGCGGCGGCGGGGCGCGGCGCGTTCGGCAGGCCGGCGACGGCCGGCTGCTGGGCCGGGCCGCCCTGCGGCGCGCGCACCATCGGCACGCCGGCCGGCGGCGGCAGCAGGGCGGGGGGCAGCGCCGGCTCGGGCGCCACGGCCGGGGCCGGGCGCATCGGGATGATGTCGAGCGAGGCGAACTGCCGCGCCTCCACCGGCTGCAGGGCCATGTGGCTGCGCGCCAGGGTCTCCAGCCGGGTGGGCTCGTTCAGGAAGCTCCACTCGGCCTTCAGGACCTGGATGGATTCCTGCTCCGCCACGATCCTGCGGTTCACCGAGGCGAGCTTCTCCTCCAGCTCCTGCACTTCGTAGCTGGTCTGGAACAGCACGCCGCCGGCGGTGGCGATCAGGCCACCCCAGAACAGCCAGGTCTTGCCTTTCATGCCGCCTCCTTGCCGGGCGCCGGGAAGGCCGGGGCCTCGGTACGTTCGGCCGCGCGCAGCCGGGCGGATCGCGCGCGGGGGTTTGCGTGTGCTTCCGCCTCGCCGGGGGACACCGGCTTGCGGGTCAGCAGGCGGAAGGATGGGGACCGCGCCGCGGCCGGGGCCGCGGGCGTGTGGCGGGACGGGGAGGGCGGCGGCGAGGAGCGGTCCTTCAGGAACGCCTTCACCTCGCGGTCCTCCAGCGAATGGAAGGAGACGACGGCCAGCCGGCCGCCGGGCTTCAGCAGCGATTCGGCCCCGGCGAGGCCGCGGCGCAGCTCGCCCAGCTCGTCGTTCACATGGATGCGCAGGCCCTGGAAGGTGCGGGTGGCCGGGTCGATGGCGTCGCCCTTGCCGCGCGGCACCACCGAGCGGACGATCTCCGCCAGCCGGCCGGTGCGCTCGATCGGCGCCTCGCGGCGGGCGGCGACGATGGCGCGGGCGACGCGGCGCGCCATCCGCTCCTCGCCGTAATGGAAGATGATGTCGGCCAGCTCGCCCTCGTCGGCGCCGTTGACGACGTCGGCGGCGGTCGGCCCGTCGCGTCCCATCCGCATGTCGAGCGGGCCGTCGAAGCGGAAGGAGAATCCGCGCTCCGGCTCGTCGATCTGCGGGGAGGAGACGCCGACGTCGAGCGCCACGCCGTCCACCGCGCTCACCCCGCGGTCGGCCAGCAGACCGGCCATGTCGCCGAAGCGGCCCTCGATCATCTCCAGCCGGCCGGGGAAGGCCTGGGCCAGGGCGATGCCGCGGGCGATGGCGGCGGGGTCGCGGTCGATGCCCCAGACGCGGCAGTCGGCCGATTCGAGAATCGCGCGGGTGTAGCCGCCGGCCCCGAAGGTGCCGTCGACATAGACGCCGCCGTCACGCGGCGAGAGGGCCGCGATCACCTCGGCCAGCAGGACCGGGATGTGGGGAGCGGCGACGGAAGCGGTCATGCGCCCTCCCCTGCCCGGCCGCGCTGGGCCTTGGCGACGATCTGGCTCAGCGAGATGTCCTTGCGCACGACCTGCTCGCGCAGCGCCGCCTCGTGGGCCTTGAGGGCTTCGGGTTCCCAGATCTGGAAGGTCTTGCGGCGGCCGATGAAGGAGGCCTCCTCGGCGATGCCGGCGAATTCCGCCAGCTCGCGCGGCAGGACGATTCGACCTTCGGCGTCGAGGGAGACGGGGACGAGCTTGCCGAAGATGAAGGTCTCGATCATGTCGCGCTCGTCCGCGTCGAGGTCGGGGGACTCGAGGCTCTCGGACAGCACGTCGAGATAGTCCTGGTCGGCGCCTTCCAGCGCCTGATGGTTCAGGGAGGGCCAGAGATAGACGGTGTTGGGGGACGAGGTTTTGGCAAGCGACTGCCGGAACTGCGCCGGGATGGAGACGCGTCCTTTCCTGTCAACCTTATTGACGTATGTGGACAGGAAAACGGCCATCGGCCCGGAAGTCTCCCCCAGCTATCCCCCGGCACGGGTCTTCCCCCCGTGCTAGCTCCGCGCCCATCCTGATCCGTCCCGCGGGTTTACCCCGAGTGGGTGGGATCCCCCTTGAATGGGCTGTCTTGGGATAGCATGGGATGGCATGGGCGTCAACGGCCCCCCCAGTATTCAATTTGGAGTGTCAAGACTTTTCACCAGTGCAGTTGTCCACCGGTAAGTAGGTGTCCGGTTTCCGCCGATGTCGGCAAGAATCCAGCAGCTTGGTGGCATGTGGAAAAGTTTATCCACAGATATTCACTCTTTGTTCCCATTATGCCTTCCCATAATCCTGCCGGGCAGGGGTATCCGTCAGCGAATCCCGATCGCCCACGGGGGTACGCCGAAGGCACCCATGGGCCAGGGCTGGCATGGGACGGCATGGGAAAACGCCCCACAGTTATCCACCGCCTGTGGATTGTTCTGGGGAAAATGTGGATTGCAGGGCACACACCAGCACAGAATTGGGCCGATAGGACCGGCCGGCGCGGGACTCGGGCTTTTGCCTCGGCCGAGGACTGCCGGCCCAGGCCGCCTGCGTCCCGTCCTGTCCCATGCCGCACCCATGGGACCGGCCTTCCGGCGGCCGGACAGGCCGCGGGCCCGCGGAGTCCGGGCTTGCGGTGGTGTCGGGGTGGGATGAAATGGGAAAAGAAGTGCCAGACGGCCTGTAAGCCGGGTTCTGTGTCCCAACCCCGAGGGGCCGGGCGATGGCCATTCATCTGGGACGCCGGTTACCCGACGCCTCGCGCGACCAACCCGGGCGGCGGCGCGGAAACGCGCTTGGCCCCGTCCCGTCCCGAAGGACGGGCGGCCGGGCCGCCCCTATTCGGTCTTGCTCCCGGTGGGGTTTACCGTGCCATCCCCGTTGCCGGGGACGCGGTGCGCTCTTACCGCACCCTTTCACCCTTACCGGCGCCAAGGCGCCGGCGGTTTGCTTTCTGTGGCACTTTCCCTGGGTCGCCCCCGCCGGCCGTTAGCCGGCACCGTGTTTCCGTGGAGCCCGGACTTTCCTCCCCCGGTGTGACCCGAAGGCGGCCATCCGGCCGTCTGGCCCGGCGTTCATATAGCGTCCGGCCCGTGGGGGCAAATCCCAAATCGCCCCCGCCGCCAAACCGTCAGGCGGGGGGCGTTCCAGGAGCGGCGCCGAGATCGGCTCCCGGAACGGCCCCGGGGCCGGCGTCCGCGCCCAGATCGACGTTCGCATACAGCGCCGCCAGCGGGATCTCCACCGCGATGCTCTCCAGCCGCAGCAGGTCGGCCTCCTCGACCAGCAGCTCGGTCAGCCAGCGGGTGCCGTCCACCCGGCGGTGCAGCTCGACATAGAGCAGCTCGCTGTGGACCAGCAGGATCTCCTGCACCGAGGGGATCGAGCGGTAGACCGGCAGCTTCACCTTGCGGTCGTGGTCCTGGGTGGAGTGGGACAGCACCTCGACCACCACCACCGGGTCCGGCGTCTCGTACTGGCCATGCCGGTGCGGCGTGCAGGTGACCGCGAGATCCGCCTGGAACCAGTTGCGGACGCTGTTCGGCTTGAGGATGCCGGCCTCGGACCGGACGTGGCAGGGCGGGCGCTTGCGCAGGGCTCCGCCGATCTCGATGGCGAGGTTCCCGGCGATGATCTGATGGGCGCCGTAGCTGGGCGCCATCGCCACCGGCACGCCGTCGATCAGTTCATGGCGCGCGCCGGTCCCGTCGTCCCACAGCAGGAACTCGTCCACCGTCATGCGCTTCAGGGCCAGGGTCGACATGCCGCACCTCCGTATCGCTCCCCCCATATGATAGGTGAGGCGGCGGGACTCGGCGAGGGGGGCGTCACCGCCCAGTCAGGCGCAGCAGGGCGCGCAGGCGGCGCACCGTCTCGGGGTCGGGCGTCCCGGTCAGCCGGTCGGGGTGGAAATGGCGCTGGAAGGCGAGCAGCGCCCGCGGATCCGCGGCGTCGTACCCATAGCGTCCCAGCAGGGCCGCCACCCCGGCGGCGTCGCAGGGGCCGTCGTCCTCCCGGGTCGGCGCGGGCCACAGCCCGATGCCGGCGGCGGCGAGGCCCGGCCAGTCGAACAGCTCGCCCGGATCCTCCTTGCGGCCGGGGGCGACGTCGCTGTGGCCCAGCACGTCGGCCGGCGCGATGCCATGCCGGCCCATCAGGTCGCGGCACAGCCCGGCGACCGCCGCCATCTGCGCGGCGGGGAAGGGACGGTAGCCGAACTCGTGGCCGGGATTGACGATCTCGATCCCCAGCGAACGGCTGTTGACGTCGTCCCGCCCGCGCCAGCGCGACAGCCCGGCATGCCAGGCGCGGCGCTCCTCCGGCACATGGGCGTAGACGGTGCCGTCCTCGTCCACCGTATAGTGGGCGCTGACCTGGGCGTCGGGGTCGCACAGCCGGCGCAGCGCGTCCCCCGCCGTCGGCATGCCGGTGTAATGCAGGATCAGCAGCTCGATCCGCGCCCCGTCCGCCCGCGGACCATGGTTGGGAGAGGGCAGGGGGATCGTCTTCATGTGGGGTTCGTCACCCGCTTGTTCACGGTCGCCGGCCGGCGCTTCACGATCACCGCCACGCCGCCGATGGTCAAGGCGCCGCCGATCGCCAGGTTCAGCGTCACCGGGTCGCCCATCAGCGCCACCCCCGCCGCCACGCCGAACACCGGCACGGTCAGCAGATAGGGCATGGTCTGGTTGACGTCGTAGTGGCGCAGCAGCGGGTACCACAGGCCATAGGCGACGATCGTCACCACCACCGCCATGTAGACGATGGCCGACCAGCCCCAGGCGGAGGCGCCGCGCACCGCCTCGATCTGCCCGTGCTCCAGCAGAAGCGACAGGATCAGGAGCTGCGGCGCCGCCATCAGCGCCATCCAGCCGTTCAGCGCGAAGCCGTCCAGCCCGCCCAGCTTCTTCATCTGGATGCTGGCGACCGCGAAGGCGAGGCTGGCGCCGAGGATCATGAACAGCGAGGGCAGGGCGTCGCCCAGCCGCGGCTCCCCGGCGATCACCGCGATCCCGGCCAGCGCGGTGGACATGCCGAGCGCGCGGCGCCAGCCCAGCTTGTCCTTGAACACCACCGCCGCCAGCAGCGACGAGAAGGGCACCTGCGCCTGCGCCGCCAGCGAGGCGGTGGCGGCGTCGATGCCGGTCAGCCCGTTGAACATCAGCGGGAAATGCACGGTGCCCAGCGTCACCGACAGGGCGGCGATCGGCAGCATGCGGCCGCGCGGGACGCGGGCGAAGGGCACCAGCAGCAGCGCCACCAGCGTGAAGCGCAGGAACATGATGAACAGCGGCGGGAACTCCGCCAGCCCCCACTTCGCCACCACGAAGTTCAGGCCCCACAGCGCCATCACCAGCAGGGCCTGCAGCGAATGGCGCAGCGTCACGGCCGGCCGCCTTCCAGCTCCTCGCGCAGGGCCTCCAGCTCCAGCCAGCGTTCCTCCGCCACCGACAGCTCGGCCTGTTTGGCCTGGAGCTGATCCGACGTCTTCTGGAACCTGGCGGCGTCGCGGGCGAACAGGTCCGGGTCGGCCAGCGCCGCCTCCAGCTTCGCCACCTCGGCGGCCAGCCTGTCCAGGCGGGCCGGCAGCTCGTCCAGCTCGCGCTGGTCCTTGTAGCTCAGCTTGCCGCGCGGCTTGGCCGGGGCCACGGCGGCGGCGGGCTTCGGCTTGGCCGCGGCGGCGGGGGCCGCCGCCTTGCGCTCCGGCCGCTGCACCAGATAGTCGGAATAGCCGCCGGCATATTCGGTGGCGGTGCCGTCGCCCTCCAGCGCGATGGTGCTGGTCACCAGCCGGTCGAGGAAGTCGCGGTCGTGGCTGACCAGCAGCAGCGTGCCCTGATAGTCGCCCAGCACCTCTTCCAGCAGGTCGAGCGTGTCCATGTCGAGGTCGTTGGTCGGCTCGTCCAGGATCATCATGTTGCTGGGCTTGGCGAACAGCCGGGCCAGCAGCAGCCGGTTGCGCTCGCCGCCCGACAGCGCCTTCACCGGGCTGTCGAGCTGCCGGGTGTCGAACAGGAAGTCGCGGATGTAGCCGGCGACGTGGCGCGACTGGCCGTTGACCACCACCGCGTCGCCGCCGAACGGGCAGAGCACGCGGCGGATGGTGTCCTCCGGATCCAGCCCCTCGCGGCGCTGGTCGAAATAGGCGGTCTCCAGGTTGGTGCCGAGCCGCACCGTCCCCTCGTCGGGGGCGAGCTGGCCGGTCAGCATCTTCAGCAGGGTGGACTTGCCGGCGCCGTTGGGGCCGATCAGCCCGACGCGGTCGCCGCGCAGGATGCGGGTGGAGAAGCCCCTGACGATGGTCTTGCGCCCCGCCGCCGTGTCGAAGCCCTTGGAGATGCCCTCCGCCTCGATCACCAGCCGGCCGCCGCGCTCGGCCTCGGCGATGGCGAGCTTGGCCTGCTGGCCGCCCTTGATGCGCTCCGACCGCTCCGTGCGCAGGTCGAGCAGGGCGCGCACGCGGCCCATGTTGCGGGTGCGCCGGGCCGAGATGCCCTCGCGCAGCCACTTCATCTCCGAATCGATCTTGCGGTCCAGCTTCTGGGCGGCGATCTCCTCCGCCTCGAACACCTCGGCCTGCCAGACCTCGAATTCCGAGAAGCCGCGGTCGGTCGCCCGCACCGTGCCGCGGTCGAGCCACAGGGTGCGCCGCGCCAGCCGGTTGAGGAAGGCGCGGTCGTGGCTGATCAGCAGCAGCCCGCCGCGATAGGCCAGAAGCTCCTCCTCCAGCCACTCGATGGTCGGCAGGTCGAGATGGTTGGTCGGCTCGTCCAGCAGCATCACGTCGGGGTTGCCGACCAGCGTGCGGGCCAGCGCGGTGCGGCGCGATTCGCCGCCCGACAGCGTGCGCGGGTCGCGGTCGCCCGCCACCTGCAGCCGGTCGAGCACGGCGTCGACCCGGTGCGCCTCGTCCTGCTCGCCGGCCGGCAGGCCGCCGGCGACATAGTCGTGCACGGTGGCGCAGCCGGTGAAGTCGGGCTCCTGCGGCAGATAGGCGATGCGCGCGCCGGGCTGGGTGAAGACGGTGCCGGCGTCGGGATGGACCATCCCGGCCAGCACCTTCATCAGCGTGGATTTCCCGGACCCGTTGCGGCCGACCAGGCAGGCCTTGTCGCCCCGCCCGATGGACAGGTCGATGCCCTCGAACAGCGGGCGCCCGCCGAAGGTGACGGAGACGCCCTGGAGTGCGGTGATGGGTGCGGGAGGTGCCATGGACCGAAGCGGTGGATTGCGGGACGGGCGGACTTATACCGCGCCCGCCCCGCTTCCCGCGACGGTCAAATCCGGGGGGCGGGGTTGCGCGGGGTCCGCCGCCGCCCGCCCCCCGCCCGGTCCTAGGTGCCGCCGGCCGCCGCGCCCTGCGGCGGGGTCGCCACCTGCTGCTCCTGCACCTTGAAGCCGAAATAGGTGCCGTTGCTGATGCCGGTCAGGGCCAGCAGCTCGGTCGACAGCTCCGGCATGCCCAGCGTGCGGGTGACCTCGTAGAGGAAGGTCAGCCCCAGCACGATCGTCCAGACCAGGAGCTGGAAACGGTGGATGCTGTAGCCGTGGGCGTCGCTGACCAGATCCGACAGCCAGCCCTGCGAGCTGGGATAGATCTCCGCCAGGGCGGTCTTCATGGCGCCGCTGTCCGGCGGGCTGGCCTGGGCGGCGGCGAGATACTGCGTGATGAAGGCGGCGCGGCGGTCGTCGTCCGGGCTCGGCCGGTTGTCCTGGAAGGCGGCGAGCACGGAGGTGCCGCCGACGATCCCCATCAGCGCCATGGTGCCGGTGGTGACCGTGTTCATCGACCCGGTCACCGTGACGATCCCGGCATAGCAGGCGATGACGATGGCGCTCCACCACAGGAGCTGGAAGCGCGACAGGCTGTAGGGACGGCTGTAGCCGGCCGGCAGCGGCACGCCCTCCACCGGCTTGGGCATCGGGTCGCGGCCGAAGCGCGTCAGGAAGCCGGCGATGAACAGCGCGGCGATGGCGACGGCCCAGACGGCGGCGGCCATCAGGTCGCGGCCGCCCGCCCCCTTGACATGGACCGTCTGCACGGCGGTGGAGATGCCGCCGGTCGCCGGGCCGAAGGCCGCCTTGACCGGCACCACCTTGCCCAGGCTGAAGAAGCCGTCGAAGGCGTTCTGCCAGGCGGTGCGCCGCTGCTGCGCGGCGTCGTCGTTGCCGGCGATGGAGGTGGAGGCGCTGCCCAGCAGCTCGCCGGCGGCGGAGCATTCGAAGACCGCGCCGGCGCCGGGAATCGTCTGGCCGTTGACGACCAGCACCAGCGACTGGCCGTTCAGCGTCGTCGCCACCGTGGAGCAGGGCTGCCCGTTCAGCGCGGCGCCGCCCAGCGTCAGGGTCAGCGTCTCGCCCAGCACGAGCGGGGCGGTGGCGCTGCCCGGCCGCTGGCCGGCCGCCATCTGGGGTGCCGCCGTCTGGGGTGCCGCCATCTGGGGGCGGCGGTCTGGGGGGCGGCGGTCTGGGCGGCGGCGATGCCGGTGGCGGCTCCCATTAGGATGAAGGCGGCAAGGGCTGCCGTTCTGCGGGCAAGCGGGCGGACCATCCTGTCTCTCTCCTCCCTGGCGGAAGCGGCGCCCAGCGCCGCCGGTCACCCGCATCCTACGTCATAAGACGAGAAGAGGAGATAGAATTTACAACCATAGGAATACGTATGTAGGCGGTTGCCCCTTATTTCGCGGCCCCCCGCTCCGCGGGCGCCTGCAGGCTGCCGCGCTGCTTGCGGATGCGGTCGTAGGCGGCGTTGACCGCGGCGATCTTCCGGGTCGCCAGGTCGATGAATTCCTGCGGCAGGCCCTCGGCGATCAGCCGGTCGGGATGATGCTCCCGGACCAGCCGGCGGTGCGCCGCCTTCACCGTCGCGTCGTCGGCGCCGTGCGCCACGCCCAGCACATGGAAAGGGTCGTCGTCGCCGGGCATGCCCGCCATATGGTGGCCGGCCAGGATGCGGTCGAACTCCGCCGCGCCGAAGCCGAAGATCTCCGCCACCCGGCGCAGATAGGCGACCTCCTCGGCATGCAGCTCGTCGTCGGCCTCGGCGATCATCAGCAGGCTGTCCAGCAGCTCCTCCAGCACCGCGTGGCGGTCCTCGAACAGCCGGGCGATCTGGGCGGCATACTCCTCGAAACCGTGGGTGTCGCGGCGGGCGCGGTCGAAGACGCGGCCGACGGTCTCCAGCTCCTCCGGCGGGACGCGGAACAGCCGCTTGAAGGTGTCGACCTCCACCCGCTTCACCACCCCGTCGGCCCGCGCCATCTTGGCCGCCAGCGCGATGACGCCGATGGTGAAGGCGACGGTGCGGGTGGCGGGGTGCGGCTCCCGCGGGGTCCGGCCGTCCCTGCTCGCGGCGGGGGCCGCGGCCGACTCGGCCGTCTCCCCGCTGCCGCGCAGCCGGTCCACCGCATGGCCGGCGACCGCCCCCGCCAGACCGCCGAGCGGCCCGCCGAGCGCGAAGCCCGCCGCCGTCGCCAGGATCTTTCCCCAGATGCTCATGGCCGTTCCCTTCACCCCGCAGACCCGCGGCTTCCGCCGCCGCGCACAGGATAGAGACCGCACCCCCGCCCGTCCAACTGTTGCCGCGCTGCAACATGACCTATCGGACAGGCCCCTTGCCCTTTCGTCGCGCTTGAGCTTTGCCCGGCCCGGCATATGTTGCAATGCAGCATAAGACGAGGCGGCATCCGGCGACGCCGGCCAGCTCCCGCTCTGTCCGACCAGGAGGTCAAACGCTCTTGCATCGTGCGTGACGTGTCTTCGAATTACCGTCGAGCGAGAGCCATGCCAGTGTTCCGTAAACTCCTTCCGGCCGAGCTGCCGCGCTATCGGGCGCATCTTCTGCGGCTGGATCGGACCGACCGCTACGCGCGGTTCACCGGAACCGTTTCCGACCAGACCATCGAGCGGCACTGCGAGTCGATCGACTGGAGCCGCACCGTGCTGATCGGCGCCTTCGTCCGCAACGAGCTGCGCGGTGCCGCGGAGCTGTGCACCGACCGCGTCCTGTGGCCCGACGAGGCCGAGGTCGGCATCAGCGTCGAGAAGGAGCTGCAGGGCATGCGCGTCGGCAGCACGCTGGTCCGCCGCATGCTGACCGTGGCGCGCAACCGCGGCATCCGGACGCTGCACATGCATTGCCTGGCCGACAATGTGCGGATGCGGGCGCTTTGCCGCCGCTTCGGCGCCCGGCTGCAGATGGAGGCCGGCGAGTTCCACGCCAGCTTCGACCTGCCGCGCCCCAACCAGTTCTCCTACGCCACCGAGGCGCTGGAGGACGGCGCCGGCGCCGTCAACGCCATGCTCGACCGCTTCTCCACCGACCCGGACCGCCGCCTCGCGGCGTGAGGGCCGCGGCGGGACCGACCTTACGGAAAGGAGATGCGGACAGGGTTGTGGTCACTGGGGTCGACCCGGACGACCTCGATCCTGGGACGCAGCTTGCCCTCCATCGTTCCGATGACGACGAAGTAATCGAGGGTGTTGTCGCTGCTGTGTGTCGGTCCCGGCGGCACATGGAGCGTGATCGGTATTCCGCTGCCGCTGCGTGTCCTGCCGGCGGATGCGCACACCGTGGCGAGGGTTCTCTTGTCCGTGTTGAAATCGCCGCCGATGACGACACGGCTGCAGCTTTGGCTTCTGACCAGGCCCAGGCACTCGCGAAGAAGCTGTGACGTGTCCGAATTGTCCGTCGCGGACGCCGTCGAGTGCCAAGATACATATAGCGTGTCACGGATCTGGAGTGCGGCGGCCGTCCTTCCGGCGACTCCGCCGCCGACGGTGGCAAGTGTCACTGCGGTCCCTGTGCCTGAGGACAGGACATAGTTGGTGCAGCGGTCGGTGAAGGCTCCGACACTGGATCCGACGGCGATACTGCGGACACTGATGACGCGCCGGATGGCGGATATCGCTCTGGAGTCGTTGGCTGCGCCACCCTCCTGGATCATTCCCACCGCGCAACCGCCATTGAGAAGGTCATTGACTACCCGACTTTTGGGCACTGTCAGAAAATCGCCCTGCGAATTCCAGGTAAAGAACTTGTCAGCCATTATGACGCCCTTTTCTCTTCATGACTCCGCGGGCAATGCGGACTGTCGGTTTTATATTTTCGAGAAACTCTTGTAAACGTAGTGCATATGCGTGGAATACTCCTTATAGTGGTCTTGCATGGATGATTACGCTTGAAGATAGCGGAATGCCGCCTCGGAAGAGATGGACGGCGCTGAGGGTTGACCTTCCGTCCCGGATCGCCACACTCCCACGCCCAAGGGCGCGACGGTCGCCCGGACGGCTGGAGAGCAAAGGGCTGGATCATGACGGACAAGGCGGGGCGGTGGCAGTTCTGGATCGATCGCGGCGGCACCTTCACCGACATCGTGGCGCGGCGGCCCGACGGCGCCGTCCTGACGCACAAGCTGCTGTCGGAGAACCCGGAGCGCTACGCCGACGCCGCGGTCCAGGGCATCCGTGACCTGCTCGGCCTGAAGCCGGAGGACGCCATCCCGGCCGAGGCGGTCGAGGTGGTGAAGATGGGCACCACCGTCGCCACCAACGCGCTGCTGGAGCGCAAGGGCGAGCGGACGGTGCTGCTGGTGACCGAGGGGCTGGGCGACCAGCTCCGCATCGGCTACCAGGCGCGGCCGAAGATCTTCGCCCGCCGCATCACCCTGCCGCAGCCGCTCTACGACCGCGTGATCGAGGTGCCGGAACGGCTGCGCGCCGACGGCACGGTGCTGAGGCCGGTGGACGTCCACACCGTGCGCCGCGGCCTGCAGGAGGCCTTCATCCAGGGCTACCGCTCCGCCGCCGTCGTGCTGATGCACGGCTACCGCTATCCGGAGCACGAGTTGCAGGTGGCGGCGATCGCCCGCGACATCGGCTTCACCCAGGTCTCGGTCAGCCATCAGGTCAGCCCGCTGATGAAGCTGGTCGGCCGCGGCGACACCGCGGTGGTCGACGCCTACCTCTCGCCGATCCTGCGCCGCTACGTCGACCGGGTGGCGGGCGAGCTGGGCAATGTCCGGCTGATGTTCATGCAGTCGAACGGCGGCCTCACCGACGCCCACCGCTTCCAGGGCAAGGACGCCATCCTCTCCGGACCGGCGGGCGGCGTGGTCGGGGCGGTGCGCACCGCGGCGCTGGCCGGCTTCGACCGGATCATCGGCTTCGACATGGGCGGCACCTCCACCGACGTCTGCCACTATGCCGGCGAGTACGAGCGCGCCTTCGACACCATGGTGGCCGGGGTGCGGGTGCGCACGCCGATGATGAACGTCCACACCGTGGCGGCCGGCGGCGGCTCGCTGTGCGTCTTCGACGGCACGCGCTTCCGCGTCGGGCCGGAAAGCGCCGGGCCAATCCCGGGCCGGCCTGCTACCGCCGCGGCGGCCCGCTGACCGTCACCGACTGCAACGTGATGGTCGGCAAGCTGCAGCCCGCCTTCTTCCCCAAGGTCTTCGGTCCCGACGGCGACGAGCCGCTCGACGCCGAGGTGGTGCGGGTCCGCTTCCAGGCGCTGGCCGAAGAGGTCAACGCGGCGCTCGGCACGCAGATGACCCCCCACGAGGTGGCGGAGGGTTTCCTGCGCATCGCCGTGGACAACATGGCGAACGCCATCAAGAAGATCTCGGTGCAGCGCGGCTACGACGTCACGCAATACACGCTGAACGGCTTCGGCGGGGCGGCGGGGCAGCATGTCTGCCTGGTGGCCGACGCGCTGGGCATGACGCGGGTCTTCCTGCATCCCCATGCCGGCGTGCTGTCGGCCTACGGCATCGGCCTCGCCGACACGCTGGCGATCCGCGAGCGCGCGGTGGAGGCGCCGCTGGACGACGCGCTGATGGAGCCGCTCGCCACCGCCATCGCCCGCCTCGGCGAGGAGGGCCGGGCCGAGCTGACCCGCCAGGGCATCGCGGAGGACCGGCAGGAGCTCCACCCCAAGGCCCACATCAAGGTGGAGGGGGCGGACAGCGCGCTGACCGTGCCCTTCGGCACGCGGCAGGAGATGGTCGCCGCCTTCGAGACGGCGCACCGCCAGCGCTTCGGCTTCCTCATGCCGGGCAAGCGGCTGGTGGTCGAGGCGGTCTCGGTCGAGGCGGTCGGCCGCACCGACGGCATCGACGACCCGCTGGCCGGCGAGGTCACCGGCGTGCTGCCGCGCCGGCTCGCCACCGTGCGCCTCCACACCGGCGGCAGGCTGCGCGAGGCGCCGGTCTACGACCGCGCCCATCTCTCGCCCGGCAACCGCGTCGTCGGTCCGGCGGTGATCCGCGAAGCCATCGCCACCACGGTGGTGGAGCCCGGCTGGATGGCCGAGATCACCCGGCGCAACCACCTCGTCCTCACCCGGATCGAGGCTCTGCCCCAGCGCGTCGCGGTCGGCACCAAGGTCGATCCGGTGATGCTGGAGGTCTTCAACAACCTCTTCATGTCCATCGCCGAGCAGATGGGCCTGACGCTGGAGAAGACCGCCCATTCCGTGAACATCAAGGAGCGGCTGGACTTCTCCTGCGCCCTGTTCGACGTGGACGGCGGGCTGATCGCCAACGCGCCGCACATGCCGGTCCATCTCGGCTCGATGGGCGAGAGCGTGCGCACGGTGATCGAGCGCAGGAAGGACACGCTGAAGCCCGGCGACGTCTACGCCCTCAACGATCCCTATCACGGCGGCACGCACCTGCCGGACATCACGGTCATCACCCCGGTCTTCGACGGGACGGGCAGGGACCTGCTGTTCTACGTCGCCTCGCGCGGCCACCATGCCGACGTCGGCGGCACCACCCCCGGCTCGATGCCGCCCGACAGCACCCGGATCGAGCAGGAGGGCGTGCTGCTCGACTGCGTCCCGCTGGTCGAGGGCGGCACCTTCCGCGAGGCGGAGCTGCGCGAGCTGTTCACCGCCGGCTCCTGGCCGGCGCGCAACCCCGACCAGAACCTCGGCGACCTCAAGGCGCAGATCGCCGCCAACGAGCAGGGCGTCCGCGAGCTGCACCGCATGGTCGAGCAGTTCGGGCTGGAGACGGTGCGCGCCTACATGCGCCACGTCCAGGACAATGCCGAGGAGCAGGTGCGCCGCGCCATCGGCGTGCTGCGCGACGGCAGCTTCCGGCTGGAACTCGACAACGGGGCGGAAATCCGGGTGGCGATCGCCATCGACCACGGGACGCGCTCCGCCACCGTCGACTTCACCGGCACCAGCGCCCAGCTTCCCAGCAACTTCAACGCCCCCTCGGCGGTCTGCCGCGCGGCGGTGCTCTACGTCTTCCGCACGCTGGTGGACGACGAGATCCCGATGAACGAGGGCTGCCTGCGCCCGATCCGCATCGTGATCCCCGCGGGTTCCATGCTGGCCCCGACCTACCCGGCCGCCGTGGTGGCCGGCAACGTGGAGACCAGCCAGTGCATCACCGACGCGATGTTCGGCGCGCTGGGCGTGATGGCGGCGGCCCAGGGCACCATGAACAACGTCACCTTCGGCGACGACCGCCACCAGTATTACGAGACGGTGTGCGGCGGTTCCGGCGCGGGGAGGGCTATGACGGCACCGACGCCGTGCAGACCCACATGACCAACTCCCGCCTCACCGATCCGGAGGTGCTGGAGTGGCGCTTCCCGGTCCTGGTGGAGGGCTTCCGCATCCGCCGCGGCTCCGGCGGCATGGGACGCTGGCGGGGCGGCGACGGGGTGGTGCGGCGCCTGCGCTTCCTGGAGCCGATGACCGCGGCCATCCTCTCCAACCACCGCCGGGTCCCGCCCTTCGGCCTCAAGGGCGGCTCCGACGCCAGGACCGGCCGGACCTGGGTCCAGCGCGTCGACGGCACGACGCAGGAGCTCGGCCCGCAGGACAGCACCCGCATGAACCCCGGCGACGTGCTGGTGGTGGAGACCCCCGGCGGCGGCGGCTACGGCTCCGTCGCGGAGCGCCCGACGGAATAGGGCGGGGGCACCGGCCGTCCGGCGGGGGACGGCGCTCGCCGTTCCCCCGTCTCCCCCCGTCTCCCCCGTCTCCCCCGTCTCCCCGCCGCACCGATTGTCGCGGGCGTGGCGGCGCCCGTCTGCCCGGTTGCAAGTCGCGAACCGGCTGCTACACTCGCGTCTACCATAGCGCGAGAAAATACATACGCATGCACACCGCAGCGCGCATCGCCTTCCTGCCGCCGATCCTGCTGTCCCTGGTGGTGCCGGCTCTCTCCGCCTGCTCCTATTCCTCCATCGACGAGGCGGGCAACCGGCATGTCGTCGGCTTCGTCGCCCTGACCATCGCCGCGCCGGATGCCGCGGCGCCCGCTTCCGGCCCGGTTGTCGCCGGTTCGGTGGTGGAGGTGACGACGCTCGGCCTCGCCGCCGGCAGCAGTCCGCAGGGCGGGCACCTGTCGCTCGGCTACAGCCGGGAGGTCAGCGGCCTGCTGCGCGACGACGCGCTGGTGCTCGGCGATCCGCTCGCGCTCGACCGCGCCCTCACCCCCCGACCAGCCGCCACCGCCGCGCAGGAGCCGCAGCCATGATCCGTCGCGCCAAAAACCGCTTGGCCCTCTCCCTCTGCTGCCTCGCCGCGCTCGCCGCCTGCGACGCGACGGACCGGGCGGTCTTCGTCACCTCCACCAGCATCGGGCTGAACGCCGACGCCACCACCCGGCAGGTCGGCATCGCCTATGACCGGAGCGAGGGTTTCATCGGCCCCGACTATGTGGACGACGGCGCCGTTCCCTCGGCGGTCGGCTATCTCGACTCCGACCTGGAGGTCTTCTCGCCGAAGATCCGGCAGCTCTACGCCACCGGCGCCGCCGCCGACATCGTGACCGGTGTCGATCCCGCCGCCGTGCCGCCCGATGGTGCGCTGACCGGGACGCGCCGGCTGCTCGCCTTCGGCACCGCCACCACGCTCGGCCTGCAGGTCGGCTTCGCCACCGCCTCCGGCCTGCCGGACGCCCTGGTGCTGGGCTACCGGCGCAAGGAGGCGTCGGTCATCCCCTTCCGCAAGGCCGACCCGACGAGCGGCCAGCCCGACAGCTACGCCCCGGTGCTGGCCTCCATCACCATGAACCAGACCACCGGCACGCTCGACCGGACCGGCACCCGGCTCGTCCAGTTCATCGCCACCGGCCGCGCCGCCAGGGCGCTCGCCGCCGACCCGCAGGTGCGCTCGATCTTCGACCGGCAGGGCAAGCAGGCGCTCTCGCTCGCCCAGCTCGACGCCGTCGAGCGGATGCGGAGCGCCGGCGCGACGGCGGGCTGCTTCCTGAAGCCCGACCGGACGGTCGACCAGGCGGAACTGCAGAGCGCGCTCGCCGGGATGCAGGCGGCCGGGGTGATCCCCGCCTCGGCCGTCGCCGCGCTGCAGGATGCGCCCGACGAGAAGACGCTGCGCGGCCGCCTCGTCAACGACCCGCTGACCGCCAAGGCGATCACCGGCTGGCTCGCCGGCCGCTGCCCCACCTCCTGACCGCAAGGCCCCTGACCACCAGACCCCTGACCACCAGACCCCTGACCACCAGACCCCTGACCACCAGACGAGGGACTGCCATGACCGACGGCTATCTGGTCATCGAATACTACCAGGACCCCGCCGTCGCCGCCGAGCGCGGCAAGGCGCTGGCCGTGTCCGGCTACACCGCCCATGTGGTGGACGGCCCGCTGTTCATGACCAACTGCAAGGGCGCCGCCGGCCCGGACGGCGACCCGCTGCCGCTCGCCTCGCCGACCCGGCTGCCGGCGGTGCCCGGCTGGTCCTGCGCCGTCATCGCCGTCGCCACCTCCGACACGGTGGCCGCGGCGGCGCCCGCCGGCTGACGGCCTGCGGCGATTACTCGCTCGACGGCGCGCAAAACTGTATCTATCAGTACGGCGCACCGTGGGCTTGGCGGGGCGGCAGGTTGAACCCTTCGGTTGTTTTGCCGCGCGAAACTACAGCGGTAGAACTATACCGCTTTATTGCCTCTCCTATTGGCGAGAGAGCCGGAGATAGGACAATTCACCTAGAAATAAGATCGGATTAACATTTCTATGCTTTAAGGGATTCAGCGCGGCCGCGACCGGCCCCCGCGGATCCCCGATGCCCCGGGCGATCCCCGTCCCGGTCCGGCTCTGTCCTGCGGCGGAGGATCGGGGATCATGCTGGGAAACTGGGGAATCCAACTCAAGACGGCGGTCTCGGCGGCCATCGTCGGGCTGTTCGCCGTCGCCATCGCGGCGGCCGGGTTCTACGGGCTGCGCTCGGCCGAGCGGGCCATCGCCGATCTCGTCGGGGCGCAGCGCGTCCAGCTCGAAGCCTTCGACACGCGCATCGACGTCATCGCGCTCAGCCGCATGGAGTATGAGCTGGGCAACGACCCCGCGCAGGTCGCCAAGTTCGTCGATCAGGCCGAACGCCGCATCGCCGAGCTGACCGGCCGGGTCGACAAGCTGTCGGCCGCCACCGCCAGGCCGGGCCAGCTCGACGCCATCCGCAGCGGCATCGCCAGCTACGCCGCCAGCGTGCGCGCCCTGCTCGACAGCATGAAGGCCTTCAACGCCAAGGGGCCCGGCGCCGACCGCGCCATGATCCTGGAGGCGCTGCAGCGCAGCCGCACCGCCCAGATGGCGCTGACCGACGCGGTCAAGGCCTACAACACCACCGTCGCCGAACGGACGGAGGCCGCCACCAGCACCGCGCTCGACCTCGCCGGCACCATGCAGGCGATCCTGGCGGTCACCGCGCTGCTGGCGCTCGCCGTCGGCCTGTCGGTCTCCATCCTGCTGTCGCGCACCGGCATCGTGCTGCCGCTGCGCCGCCTGATGGCCGAGGTGCAGCGCATGGCCGCCAACCGCATCGACGAGCCGGTCGGCGGGGTGGAGCGCCGCGACGAGGTGGGCGAGCTCGCCCGCGCCGTCGAGGGATTCCGGCAGGAGATCGTCAAGGGCCGCGCGCTGCAGGCCCAGGTGGACCGGCAGCGCGAACAGGCGATCGAGCAGGCCAAGCGGCGCGACGCCATGCTGAAGGAGTTCGACGCCGCGGTCTCCGGCATCCTGCGCGGGGTCGCCGCCGCCGCGACCGAGATGGAGAGCACCGCCCGCGGCATGACCTCCATCGCCGACCGGGCGATGCATCAGGCGACCAACTCCGCCTCCGCCTCGGCCGAGACGTCGGAGAGCGTGCAGGCCGTCGCCGCCGCCATCGAGGAGATGAACGCCTCCATCGCCGAGATCGCCCGCCAGGTCGAGGACAGCGCCGCGGTCGCCGGCACCGCGATGCGCGAGGCCGAACAGACCAACGCCGTGGTCGGCGAGCTGGCCCAGTCCGCCCAGCGCATCGGCGAGGTGGTGGCGCTGATCAACTCGATCGCCAGCCAGACCAACCTGCTGGCGCTGAACGCCACCATCGAGGCGGCGCGGGCCGGGGAGGCCGGCAAGGGCTTCGCCGTCGTCGCCAGCGAGGTCAAGAGCCTTGCCAACCAGACGGCCAAGGCGACCGAGGAGATCGCCGCGCAGATCGCCGCCATGCAGTCGGTCACCGGCACCGCGGTCACCGCCATCCAGGGCATCGGCGGCACCATCACCCGGATGAACGAGATCGCCACCGCCATTTCCGGCGCCATCGCCGAGCAGAACGCGACGACCAGCGAGATCAGCCGCTCGGTCCAGCACGCCTCGCGCGCCACCCAGAGCGTGTCGGCCAGCCTGACCGACCTGAACGAGGCGGCGACCCACACCGGCGTCGCCGGCAACGAGGTGCTGATGGCCGCCCAGGAGCTGTCGCGCCAGTCGGAATCGCTGAACCACGAGGTGGACGGCTTCCTCTCGCGGATCCGGGCGGCATGACGGCGGCATGAGGACGGGCCCCGCGGCAGCCCAGCCTTGCAACGGCCCGTCTTGCCAAGCTCCGCCCGGCCGCCTTAGCCTCGTTTGGTCATACCAACCAGTGTCGAACGGGGAGCAAGACGACCGATGACCGCTATCGCCACCTCACGCCCGCGCGCAGCCCTGACCGAGGACGCGCGGGCGGACCTGACGGCCCTTCTCGGCGAGCGGTTCAGCACCTCCGGCCCATACGGGAGCATCACGGGAAGGACGAGTCCTACCACGCGCCCTTCCCGCCGGACGGCGTGGCCTTCGCCCGGTCGACCGAGGAGGTCGCGGCGATCGTCCGCATCTGCGCGAAGCACAAGCTGCCGATCATCCCCTTCGGCACCGGCACCTCGCTGGAGGGCGGCGTCGCGGCGCTGGCCGGCGGCATCTGCATCGACGTGTCGGGGATGAACCGCATCCTGCGCGTCAGCACCGACGACCTCGACGTCACGGTCGAGGCCGGGGTGACGCGCAAGCGGCTGAACGAGCATCTGCGCGACACCGGCCTGTTCTTCCCCATCGACCCCGGCGCCGACGCCTCGCTGGGCGGCATGGCCTCGACGCGGGCCAGCGGCACCAACGCGGTGCGCTACGGCACGATGCGCGAGAATGTGCTGGGGCTGACCGTGGTGCTGGCCGACGGCCGCATCATCAGGACCGGCGGGCGGGCGCGCAAGTCGGCGGCCGGCTATGACCTGACCCGCCTGTTCGTCGGCGCCGAAGGCACGCTCGGCATCATCACCGAGGTGACGCTGCGCCTCTACGGCATTCCGGAGGCGATCTCGTCGGCGGTCTGCGCCTTCCAGGACATCCGCGGCGCGGTCAACACGGTGATCCAGACCATCCAGTCCGGCATCCCCGTCGCCCGCATCGAGCTGCTGGACGAGGTCCAGATGGATGCCGTCAACAAATACTCCAAGCTCGACTATCCGGTCGCCCCGACGCTGTTCTTCGAGTTCCACGGCACCGAGGCCGGCGTGAAGGAGCAGGCGGAGATGGCCGAGGCCATCGCGGCCGAGCATGGCGGGATGGAGTTCAAGTGGGCGACCCGGCCGGAGGACCGCTCCCGCCTCTGGCAGGCGCGGCACGACGGCTATTACGCCGGTCTGGCGCTGCGTCCCGGCAGCAAGGGCTGGCCGACCGACGTCTGCGTGCCGATCTCGCGGCTGGCCGACTGCATCCTGGAGACCAAGAAGGACCTCGCCGAGTCCAACATGCTGGCCCCGATGGTCGGCCATGTCGGCGACGGCAACTTCCACCTCGTCTACGTCATCGATCCCGACAAGCCGGAGGAGATGGCCGAGGCCAAGCGGCTGAACGACCGCATGGTCGCCCGCGCCCTGGCGATGGGCGGCACCTGCACCGGCGAGCACGGCGTCGGCTACGGCAAGATGGAGTTCCTGGCCCAGGAGGCCGGGGAGGCCTATGCCGTGATGGGCCAGCTCAAGCTGGCGCTCGACCCCGACAACCTGATGAATCCCGGCAAGGTCGTGCGGGTCTGACCGGCCGGCCGGACGGAAACGGCGGCTCCGGGCATCGTCCCGGGCCGCCGTGTCCGGCGCGCCGCGCAATCCGGTGCCGCGAGACCCGTTCAGCGGCGGGTGACGGCACCCGGCGCGCAAGGGGCAGCCATGCGGTCGGCCTCGCCGCCCCGGTCGATCTGCGCCATCGTGAAGGTGCGGAAGGCCTCAGGCTGCGTCTGCAGAAGCTCGTCGCGCCGCGCCTGGGCGGAAAGCGTATCGGTATCCAATGCCCGTGCCACAACCTGCCGTAAGGTCAGACACTCTCGGGAGCGGTCGATCATAGGGGGCTGCCTCCGTGTTGTGGCGGATGATGTGGGAACGGGGCGCCGGATCGGGAAGGGGCTGTTCCGCCACCCGGCATCGTCATCCGATACCGTCATCCGGTACTGCCACCGGGTGCTGCCGTCACGCGGCCGGTTCCGACTTGTCCAATGCTCTGGTCACCGCCGCCGTTTCGCGAATCAGGAACGGAACGAAAGAATCAGAGCGGTACGCTACACCCAGATCAAAATCAGCGTCAAGAACGAACACGCCGACCGGCTGCCGCCGTTCCTCGGAGTCCTTGTCCCAGTCGGCCAGCACTTTGAACAGCGGAATGGAGAGGGTCGTCTCGACAAAGTCGGGGACGAGAGCACGTTCGTATTTCGTGGTGAAACGCGCCTTTCTCTCCCGCATATGCTCCTTGATGTTGATCAGCGTCGGGATGCGGATGCGGTAGGCGTCGCCGACGCCGGCGCATCGGCGGTCGACGATCAGCTGGTCGTCGCTGTCGTCGCCGTCCTCGGAATAGCAGGCCCGGACGCACAGGCTGAACCGGCCGTGCGGGACGAAGACGAACAAGCGGATCCTCCGCCTGCGCGCGTCGAATTCCGCGTCGCCCGGCGTGCGGTACAGGCCGTCCAGTTGCCTCTGCACCGCCGGAAGCAGTTCCGCCAGGATGTGGACGATGTTCCTGTGTTTGAGCATCGCGTGCTCGATGTGGATGCCGACCTGCTTCTTTGCCGTCATGACCAGTTCGCGCACGTCGGTGCGGTTCAGCGAGAAGTTCATGGAATCGACGTTCGCCGGCACCTCGATGGGGAAGACGTCGTTCATGAACTGCTCGGACAGGCGCTGGCTTCCGAAGATGCCGGTGTTGACCACCGACTTCGCATAGGCGACGAACGGCTTCGCCTCCGGCTTCCGGCGCGCCGGCTTGTCGGGCTTGTCCGGGATCGTCATCGGCGGGGTGACGCCGTCGGTCAGCGAGAAGGCGAAGACCGGCAGGAAGCGGTCGCCGTCGCCCAGATAGTCGAACTCCCGGCGGGAGGTCAGCTTCTCCTCGCGGAACAGCCAGATGGGCAGGTTGGCCAGCAGGCCGCCGTCGACATACTCCCCGTCGATCAGGCTGCCGTCGCCGCGGCGGATGCGGGTGGGGGCGAAGAAGAACGGGACGGAGATCGAGGCGGCGAGCGCGTCCGCCACCACCACGTCCTCGGTCGCTTCGTCGAAGATCTCCAGCCGCTGCTTCAGGACGTTGGTCGCCGTGATCTTCAGCGGGATGAACTCGTTGTCCGACGCCGGCCGGATGTCGGCGAAGGTGACCAGCTTTGATCCGGGCGGCAGCCCCAGCTTGGCGAGCAGCAGGTCGTTGCAGAACGCCTTGATGATGTCGGTGGTGGCGACGCCGCGCTGGCTCTTCATGTTGCGGCGGAACAGCTTCTCGCTCATCAGCCATCTCGGCCATGCCGGCGGCAGGATCCAGGTCAGGGCGAAGCGCAGCGCCAGCAGGGCGAGCCTTCGGCGGGAGCCGCTTTCCAGCGCCTGCCTGACCTTCACGAAGGCCTTCCACTCGGCAAGCCCGACGAGATCCACCAGTTGCCGGCCGCTGCCCGTGACGATGTTCTTGTCGACCTGCTCATAGTCGAACACCTCCCGCGGCGTGTAGCCGACGGCGATCAGCGCCGCGACCAGCGCGCCGGCCGAGGATCCGGCGACGCCGACGAACTCGACCCCCGACTCGACCGCCGCCGCCCAGGCGCCGAGATGGGCGACGCCCTTGGCGCCGCCGCCCTGGAAAATCCCGTAGGCAGCGGTCGATCCGGCATCCTTGGTCTTCAGGCCGGGCCGCGGCACGTCCAGGGCCGTCTCGTTCATCTGATGCACCGTGCGCGTGGTTGCGTCTTTGGCGGACGGTAGAACAACGGGATGGTCATATCACCTTTTTCGCATGATACGGACGGCCCGTGCAATCGCCGATGCGCATACCCTGTTAGGCAGGCCGCCCCCGCCCCATCCGCCGCGCCCCTCCGCGCCGCCGTTCTCAGCGCCCGTTGCCGCGCCCTTTTCCGCGCCCTTTGCCGCAAGGGGGAACACCGTGGGGAGTTTTCCCGCAGGCGCACACTGTGCTACATCCTTGGGGGCCGGCCCCGCCCGCAACTTGCGGGCCGTGATCGGGGGCCAGGGAACAGGGGAAGGAAAATCGCATGGCGAACAAGTCGGGTTTCCAGGATGCGCCGCCGGATGACCGGTCCGAGCTGTCTCCGGAGCAGGAGAGCGCGATCCGCATCGTCGCCAACAACCTGCACCGCCTGAACGAGTCCGTCGTCAAGGCGGTCGAGGCCGGCATCACCGTGGAACTGATGCGCACCGCGCGCTACCACAACGAATCCGGCAACTGGGGCGACCAGCTCACCCCGGTGATCCGCCCGGGCAAGTAAGCCCCGGCACGGACAGCGCCCTTTTCGCAAGACCCCCGCCCCCGCCAGGGCGGGGGTTTTCGTTTCCGGGCTGTCCCGGCGGCCTATCCCGACGGGCTATCCCGACTCCGGCGGGGCGGCGGGCGGAACCGGCGGGCGGGTCCGGGCGTTGCGGCGGTGTGTCCGTCACCTGCTTCTCCAGCACCGGATCGTTCCGCCATGCAGACCCGCATCCCCCCGACCCGCGGCAAATCCGCCCCCCAGAAGCCTGTCCCCCAGAAGCCTGCCGGCCAGAAATCGACCGGCCAGAAATCGACCGGCCAGACGCCCGAAGCCGAGAAGTCCCTGGAATGGCGCCTGCACTCGCTGGCCGCCCCGACCTTCGACGACCTCACCCGCGGGGTCTTCCTCGGGCTCGTCTGGTGCGTGGCGCTGTGGACGCCGATGTTCCTGTCGGTCCTCTCCTGATCCGGGCGGCGGCCTCGACTCCCGGCTCCCGCCGGGTCAGGCGGCCTCGTGCACCAGCAGGGCGCGGATGCGCATGGCGAGCTGGTCGGGCGTGAAGGGTTTGGCCAGCACCGCCGCGGTGTCGGCCCCCATGGTCGCCAGCGACTCCGGGCTGTAGCCCGACGCCAGCAGCACCGGGATCCGCGGCCAGCGCTCGCGGATGCGGCGGACGAGGTCGATGCCCGACACGCCGTAGGGCATCACCACGTCGGACACCACCATGTCGAAGGTCTGGTCCCGCTCCAGGATCTGCAGCGCCGCCGCGCCGTGCTCGGCCGTCTCGACGGTGAAGCCCTCCTGCTCCAGCCCCTCGACGATCGCCATCAGCACCAGCGCGTTGTCCTCGACCACCAGCACCCGGACGGGCCGCGCCGCCGCCGGGGCGGCGGACGGGGCGGGCGAGGCGGCCGGCAGGGGCTTCGCCGTGGCCGGCAGGGTCAGGGTGACGCGGGTGCCCTGGCCGGGGCTGCTCTCGATCTCCGCGCCGCCGCCCGACTGGCGGGCGAAGCCGTAGACCATCGACAGGCCGAGCCCGGTGCCCTTGTCCAGCGGCTTGGTGGTGAAGAAGGGCTCGAAGGCGCGGGCCAGCACCTCCGGCGGCATGCCGCGGCCGGTGTCCGCCACCGCGATGTCCACCGTGTCCGGCTGCGCGCCCGGCGCGGCGGAGATGCGGATGCGCCCGCCCATCGGCATGGCGTCGCGGGCGTTCAGCACCAGGTTCAGCACGGCCAGCTCGAACTGCACCGGATCGACCTCGACCGCCAGCGGCCCGTCGGCGATCGCCCAGTCCAGCGCGATGTCGGCGCGGATCGAGCGTTCCAGCAGGTCCTCCATCTGGCGCAGGGCGTGGCCGACCTCGATGACGGTGGGGTTGACCGCCTCCTGCCGCGAGAAGGACAGCAGTTGGCGCGTCAGCTTCTCGGCCCGTTCCAGCGCCGCGGCGGCGCCGCCGAGATAGCGCCGGCCCTCCTCGGCCAGATGGCGGGAGAGGAGCTGCAGGTTGCTCTGCGCCGCGGTCAGCAGGTTGTTGAAGTCGTGGGCGACGCCGCCGGTGAGCTGGCCCAGCGCCTCCATCTTCTGCGACTGGCGCAGCGCCTCCTCCAGCACCTCGCGGTTGCGGACCTCCTCGGCCCAGCGGCGCATCGCCGCCGCCTCCGACCGGGTGCGGGCCAGCGCCAGCCAGGCGATCAGCGCCAGGGCGAGCGTCGCCGGCAGGGCGCCCGCGGCATAGACGGCGACGTTGCGCATCCAGATGGCGCGCACCTCGCGCATCGGGATGGCGTAGACGACATAGACCGGATAGCCGTCGACCTTCTTGTAGCCGAAATAGCGCTCCACCCCGTCGCCCTGGCCGTAGGCGCGGTAGACGCCTTCCGGCGACTGCGCCGCATAGTGCAGCAGGCCGCGGTCCGGGCGCAGCACCAGCGTGCGCTCGGGCGGCAGGATCGGATAGCGGATCAGCAGCGAGCCGTCGGCGCGGAAGATGCTGACCACCTCGTTGCGCTCGTCCAGAACCCGCTGGTAGAAGGAGGCGAAATAGTCGGGGTCGACCGTCGCCACGATCAGCCCGTCGAACCTGCCGTCGGGCGTGCTGCGCCGGCGGCTGATCGTGAAGGTCTGGCGGCCGGTGATGTTGCTGCGCACCCCCTCGCTGACCAGCAGGCCGCGGTCGGCCGCCGCCTGGTCGCGGAAATAGGCGCGGTCGGCGATCGAGTGGTTGCCCACCGGGAAGGTCCGGCTCGCCCCCATCACCCGGCCGTCCGGCGCCACCAGCCCGATGGCGCCGACCTGCTCCAGCTCCCGCTCCAGCCCCTTGAGGAACAGGTGCAGCTCGTAGGAGCCGGCGACCTCCTCCCAGCTCATGCCGCGGCTGCGCTCGTCAACCCGGTCCATCACCTGCTTCAGCGTGTCGAACACCTTCGTCATGTGTTCGTGCAGGATCTGCGCGGTCTTGGCGGTGTTGCGCCCGGTCTCCCGCTTGACCTCCTCATAGTCGTGCCAGGCGATGGCGCCGAACAGCAGCAGGGGCACCAGCACGGAGGCCGCCAGCAGCAGCCGCAGCAGCCGCAGCGATCCCGTCTTGCCGCCCGGCGCCTCGAAGGTCCGCCCCGCCATCACCGTCCGCCACCCACCGTTTGCCGCCGATCGCCTGATGCCGATCGCCTGATGCCGATCTCCTGCCGCCGATCGCCCGGCGAGGTCCGCACCGACCCGTCCGGCGCCGCCCCCCGGCCGCCCGGTCGATGCCTAGCTATGGCGGGATTACCGGGGCCGGGCAACTCAGCCTTTCCGGTAAGTCATGGTCCTTTGGTGCCTGACGCTCTCCGGGGATCACCGGGGCGGCTCGGCCTCGCAGCAGCAGGCCCGCGGCCGGCGGCCGTCCGACCAGCGGCGGCGGCGGTGGTCGGGGTCGGGGGTCTCGGCCGGGCGGGGCTGCCCGCAGGACTCGCCGAGCCAGTCGCGCAGATGGTCGATCCAGGCGCTGGTCAGGATCGCCACCCCGGCATAGAACGGCTCGCGGCAGCGCGTCGCCACCCGGCCGCAGAAGGCCGGGACCCAGGACAGCACATGCTCGTCCAGGAAGCGCACGGCCGCCCGGGCGTCCTGCCGGTCGAGCAGCGTGGCGAGCAGGCGGAGCTCCGACACCAGATGGTCGGGGGCGGGGCCGCCGGCCGGATCGTCGGCCGGACCGGCGGCCGGACCTCCAGCCGTCAGACCGGCCGCCTCATGCCAGCGCAGCAGGCCGGGCAGGGGGTCGCCCGGCACCCAGGACCGCTCCTGCGGGCAGGTCCGGTAGAGGTCCTGCCGGTGGATCGCGTCGAAGTCGGCGATCATCCCGGCCAGCGAGTCGCGGTCGATCGGGTCGGGCAGGTCGCCCAGCACCTCGTCCACCAGGGCCATGGCCTGCAGCGCGTCGTCGCGGTCGGGCGTCACGGCGAACAGCTCGCGCAGCGGGGCGGCGCGCAGCCGGCCGAGCAGGGCGGGATCGGGCGCGCGCTCGTGCAGGGCGATCAGCCGGTGCAGGTCGCCGGCCGCCATCGGCAGGGCGGCGGCACCCGGATCCGGGGCGGCCGGCCCGGACTTCAGGGCGGACTCGTCACGATTCATCGTCGCGCCGTCCACGGTCTTCCTCCCCGGTGACCCGGCCGCACCCGGTGGCCGGCCCCTGTCCCTCCCGTTCCGGTCCCCTGGCGAACGGCCCGGGGCCTGTCGGTCCCGTGTCGCGGCGGAGGGATCCGGCACGGAGTTGAGTCCAACCTGATACAACAACCGTAAAGATTGGGTCAACTGCAAGGCTTGGGAAAAGGGGGTTCATCCTACTTTGGATAGAGATAGACTGGCACCCCTCATCCCCAGGCCGAAGGACGGACCGCCATGCCGCTCTCCCCGATCCAACATGCCGACGCCAGCCCGGCGGTGCGCGCCGTCTACGACGACATCAAGGCGACCCGCGCGGTGCCGGACGTCAACAATTTCTGGAAGATGATCGCCCACGACCCGGCGACCCTGAAGCGCACCTGGGAGAGCCTGAAGGAGGTGATGGCCCCCGGCGCGCTCGATCCCCTGGTCAAGGAGATGATCTTCGTCGCGGTCAGCGCCACCAACGGCTGCAGCTACTGCGTCCGCTCGCACGAGGCGGCGGCCCGGCGCGCCGGCATGACCGACGCCATGTTCGGCGAGCTGATGGCGGTGGTCGGCATGGCGAACGAGACCAACCGCCTCGTCTTCGGCTATCAGGTCGAGCTGGACGAGGCGCTGAAGTAGCCGCCGCTACCGGCGCAGCCGCATGTCGACCCAGCGGCGCAGCCGCATGTCGATATGCGGGATGCCGACGTCGTCATAGACCTCGCTGATGCGCTGGAAGCCGAAGCCGCCGTAGAAGCGCTCCAGGTAGAGCTGCGCGCCGATCACCACGTCGCGGCCGGGCCAGTGCTCCGCCAGCACGGCCAGCGCCTCGGCGACCAGCGCGCGGCCGAGGCCGGTGCGGCGCTGCTCCGGCAGGACGGCCAGCCGGCCGAAGGCGACGGCTCCGTCCTCCCCGGGGCCGAGGCAGCGGGCGACGCCCAGCATCCGCCCCGCCTCGTCGGCGGCGATCAGGTGGATCGCCTCCGGGTCGCGCCCGTCGAGGTCGGGGTAGGGCGAGGCCTGCTCCACCACCAGCACGGCGTTGCGCAGCCACAGCAGGTCGTGCAGCTCGCGGCTCGTCAGCGCGGCGAAGGGCGCGCGGCGGATCGGCATGGGGTCTTGCTCCGTCAGGGCACGGCGTTGCGGATCATGTACTCGGCGATGTCCTTGGGCTTGACCTTGATCTCGGTCAGCGGCTCGTCCGACGCCATCGCCCTGGCGACCAGCAGGCTGTTCTGCACGTTGGCGAGCGAGATGCGGTAGACCCCCGCCGCCCCCTTCAGCCGCGGATAATAGGCGGGGTCGACCGCCTTCTCCCTGCGGCCCAGCCGGGCGAGCGCGTCCTCCTCGCTCAGCCCCTCCACCTCCTGGCTGTGCAGGATCTTCCAGTCGGTCTCGCCGGCCCAGCCGGCCTCGGCCGCCGCCCTGGCGGCCTCCTTGTCGGCGGCGACGCCCAGCTTGAAGGTGTGTTTGCCGAGCCCGACATCCGACGCCCATTTCGTCAGGGCGGCGCTGCGCGCCACATAGACCACGGCCATGCTCGTTCCGTCTCCGTCGCGGGGGAAGGCGGCCAGTGTAGCGGCGCCGCGCCGTTACGGGAACGAGCTTTGGCGGGCCAGCGGGCTGATCAGGATGCGGGTCACCACGTCCTTGCCGAACATGCCGACGCAGGCCTCGTCGATCTTGCGCCGCAGGGCGGGCAGGTTGTTGATGTTGCCGCGGACGATCCAGCCTTCCTGGATGCCGGCGTAGATGATGGTCAGGATGGCGTCGTGCAGCCGCGGGATGCTCACCTGCACGTCGCCCAGCCGGGTGGCGTTGCCGACCTCCAGGCTGACCTCGATCTGGGTGTATTTCTCGATCCGCCCCTGCTGGTTGATCACCGGCACCATCAGCGGCTTGATGCGCACCGTCGGCGGCAGGGCCGGCGGCGCCCCCTCCTCGGCGAAGGCCGGGGCGATGGCGGGGCCGGGGAGAAGCGCCGGCACGGCACCGGCGAGGAGCAGGGCGGCGAGGAGCCGGGCGGGGAACCGGGCGGGAAACCGGCAGGCGGTCGGGCGGATTGGGCCGCGCATGGCGGAGGACCATGAAGGACGGGAAGGATGCCGCACTATGTCGGATCCGCCGCCGCGCGTCCAATCGCGAAGCCCGCCGTCCACGGGGCGGCGGGCGTGCGAAAAGAGCGCACCGCCCGGCCCCGGATCAGCACGGGGGGGCGGACGATGCGCGCCGGCGGCGCTTACGCCGCCTTCTGGCCGCTGGCCTGGATGGCCTTCTTGTTGACGTCGCCGATGGCGAGCTGGTTCAGCTTCTGGTCGGTGTCCTTCTCCTCGTTCAGCGTCTCCTCCAGCAGCTTCGCCACCTTGTCGAGGCCGCAGGCGGTGGCATAGGCGTGCAGCGTGCCGTAGCTGGCGATCTCGTAATGCTCCACCTTCTGGGCGGCGGCGATCAGGGCGGCGTCCTGGACCTCCGGGGCCAGCCCCATCTCCAGGATCTCGCGGGCCTCGTTGATCAGCCCTTCCATCGCGTCGCAGTGCTTGCCGCGGCTGCGGGTGTCCAGCTCGTCGAACACCTGCTCCAGCCGCTCGATCTGGCCCTTGGTCTGCTCCACATGCATCTCGAAGGCCTGGCGGAGCTGGTCGGACCGGGCGGCCTTGGCGAGCTTCGGCAGGGCCTTCGCGATCTGCTTCTCGGCATGGTAGATGTCGCGCAGCTCCTCGATGAGGAGATCCTGCATCGTCTTGGCGGCCATGGTGGTGCTCCCTGGGATCTGAATGGTCGGTTCGCGCGATGCCGTTGACGTCCGGTGCCATCGTCATCGCGCCCCGACCAACAGGATGCCGCCGCCGCGGTTCCGGTACCGGGCGCCCCCGGCCGGGTGTCAGGCGAGGTATGTATTTCGCCCCTGCGGGGCGGGTATGTATTTCGCCCCTGCGGGGCGGGCCTGTACTTCGCGCCTGCGGAACGGAGATGCGGGAGAGAGTCTGGAGGAACGGGATATGTCCAGTGCGAAGGGCGGCGACGAGGTGCTGTTCGAGTTCCACCGCGTCGGCGCCTACATGAAGGTGGTCGCCATCGACCCGAAGACGGGGGTGGAGGTCTCGGTCGCCGGCCCGGCGTCGGGCAGCCTGGAGCTGCTGAAGCGCACCGCCATCAACAAGCTGCGCTTCGTGCAGACGCGCGACTCCCGGACGCCGGGCGGCAAGGGGCCGGCCCGCTGACAGCCGCCCGCCGACTCCCGTGCCGCCGGTCCGCAAAGAAGACGCGCCCGGCGGGGGGAACCCGCGGGCGCGTTTGCAAGTCTTGGCTTCTGCTGATGGTGAGCACTGACATCCCGGACCGGCCCTGCCCAGCCGGTCGTAGGGCGAACTGCTCGGATCGGACTCTAGACCTATGAGGCATCAAGAGCACTGGCGCAGCGGGTGTAACGCTTGTAGAAACCTGCTCCACACAAGAAGGAGCCGGGTCCGGACGGCAGTCGCCGCCCGGCGGCCGGAGCCGGTCTGGAAGGAGTGGGTGACGATGATGCGCCGTTCTGCTTTCGCTTGTCCTGCCGCCGCGCTGGCGGCGATCGGTCTGTCGGCCATGCTGTGCCTGACCGGTTCTCCGGCGCTGGCGGCCGGTCCCGGCGTGTCCTCCGGCCACGGGGCGGTCGCCCTGTCGCCCGTCCAGGCCCAGTCCTACAGCTGCATGAAGCCCGGCGTGCCGGTGTGCATGGAGGACAACGCCACCTTCGTCAGCGCCGACCGCATGACGGTCTGCCAGTCCGAGGTGAAGGAGTATGTCGACCGCACCATGGCCTATCTGAAGTGCCTGAACGACGAGAACATCTCGACCGGCCGCGAGCTGACGCGCAACGTCGACCGCTTCAACTGCCGTCTCGCCGGGCAGCGCGCCTGCAACTGACCGGCGCGGCGCGGTCCGGATCCGCAAGCCCCGCAACTTATGCGGGGCTCAATTGCGTCGGGCGCAAGCCGGCGCTGCTCCGCCGGCGGGGGCGCAAGGCCGGCCGGCGGTGACCGGCGGCACCCGATCAGGGAAAGGCCCAATCCTCGGGCCGAATCGGCCGGTCCGGCGGCGAGGCGGCGGGCACGGCCTCCAGTTACCGCGGCGCTGCCCGAAATAACGGTCACAAAAAGCAACAGGCCGGCCCCAGCGGACCGGCCCGTCAACTTTGGACAGCCTGCGCGACGCCCGACGGCCGTCTTCAGCCGGCCTTGCGGCGGGTCTGGCGGCCGGAGCTGCGGCCCAGGCCGATTCGCTTGGCGAATTCCGAACGCTGCGCCGCATAGTTCGGCGCGACCATCGGGTAATCGGGGGAAGACCCCAACGGGCCCGATACTCGTCCGGGGACATGTTGTAAGTCGAGCGAAGGTGCCGCTTCAGCATCTTCAGCTTCTTACCGTCCTCCAGGCACACGATGTATTCGGGGGTCACCGACTTGCGGATGGGAACCGCCGGTTTCAGAGGCTCAGCCGGGGTCTCGCGAGGCTGACCGTTCAGTCCGGTAAGGGACGAATAAACGGTGTTGATCACCTCGGGGATTTGCTGGGCGGGAAGAACGTTCTTGCTGACATACGCCGATACGATGTCGGCCGTCATCCGCAGCAGCGCGTTGTCGGGTACATCGGCGCGAAGCTGGTCACTCATTGCCTAGTGTCCTGGTTTTCATTTGCCCGTAGCAACCAAGTTGCATACCGTGATTTGGGTGTCAATATAAATTCCGCAAGGCTCAAATCAGTTGCTTTTGGCGGAGAGAAACGAAAAGGCTTCCGCAAATCAGCAATCGCTCAAAATGTCGCGTCCGCCGGGGCTGGATGAGGGCTTTTTGCGTCGTCTAGTGGGGCGCAGTTGTAATTCGACGGGGGACTTGGGCACGGCAATTGGCCGAGTCGCGCTGCCTATAACGAACCGGTTACCGTACTACCTTTCGTCGGGGACAACGCCAGGGAGAAGCAGTGCGCGCCCACTCGCCACTGCCCATCCGCCGCCGGGTGCCGGGGGCTGCCGCGGCGCCGCGGTCTTCGCGCGACGCGCTTCTGCTCCCCGCCGGACGCGCCGCTTGCCATTGTGTCGTTCTGGCGATCCATCGCGACATCTGGTAGCTTCCCTGCCCGTGACGCAGCGCCGGTGCACAAGGGATGGGCAGCGGTTCCGGCCGGCCGGGACGCCGCTCCCGGACCGGGGGTGCCGGCATCCCGCCGGGCGCGCGCCATGCAGGTCCGTCGTGCAGGTCCGTCGTGCAGGCCCGTCGCGTCGGTCCGGTGCGCCGTCCGGCCGCCGGGTCTTCGGCCGGCGGCCGTGCCTTTCATGGGGCTGCTTTTCCCAGTCCTGTTCTTTCGTCGTACGGAGTTCTCGAAGTCATGACCGTCCGCACCATCGCCCTTGCCTCCGATCACGCGGGGGTGGAGCTGAAGGCCCAGCTCGCCGCCTGGCTCAAGGGCGCCGGCCACGAGGTTCTCGACCTCGGCACCGATGGCCCGGCCTCCGTCGACTATCCGGATTTCGCCGCGGCCATGGCCGCCGCCATCACCGGCGGCCGGGCGGAGCGGGGCGTGCTGATCTGCGGCTCGGGCATCGGCATCAGCATCGCCGCCAACCGCCATGCCGGCATCCGCGCCGCCCTGGTGCATGACGTGACGACCGCGCGGCTCGCCCGCGAACACAACGACGCCAACGTGCTGGCGCTCGGGGCCCGCATCATCGGGCCGGAGATCGCGAAGGATTGTGTGGACACGTTCCTGAAGACCGCCTTCGAGGGCGGCGAGCGGCACAGCCGCCGCGTCGCCAAGATGGGCTGACCGCCGTCTTCCCCCCTCGGGACCGTGCCTTCGGGGCCGGGCCTCCGGACCGTGTTTTAGTGACCTCTGCTGAAAAGGAACCGCCCGCCATGACCGCCACCGCAGCCCCCCGCGCCGAAATCGGCCGCTTCTTCGCCGCCTCCCTTGCGGAGACCGACCCTGAACTGGCCCGCGCGGTCCGCGACGAGCTGGTCCGCCAGCAGGAGCAGATCGAGCTGATCGCCTCCGAGAACATCGTCTCCCAGGCGGTGCTGGAGGCGCAGGGCTCGGTCCTCACCAACAAGTATGCCGAGGGTTATCCGGGCCGCCGCTACTATGGCGGCTGCGAGTATGTCGACGTCGCCGAGACGCTGGCGATCGAGCGGGCCTGCAAGCTGTTCGACTGCGCCTTCGCCAACGTGCAGCCCAACTCGGGCAGCCAGGCCAACCAGGCGGTGCTGCTCGGCCTGCTGCAGCCGGGCGACTGCGTGCTCGGCATGTCGCTGGCGGCCGGCGGCCACCTGACCCACGGCGCCGCCCCGAACCTGTCGGGCAAGTGGTTCAAGGCCGTGCAGTACGGCGTGCGCAAGGACGACCACCTGATCGACTTCGACCAGGTCGCCGCGCTGGCCCGCGAGCACAAGCCGAAGCTGATCATCGCCGGCGGCTCCGCCTATCCGCGCGTCATCGACTACCAGCGCTTCCGCGACATCGCGGACGAGGTGGGCGCGCTGTTCATGGTGGACGTCGCCCACTATGCGGGCCTGATCGCCGGCGGCGTCTATCCGAACCCGTTCCCGCTGGCCGACATCGTCACCACCACCACCCACAAGACGCTGCGCGGCCCGCGCGGCGGCATGGTGCTGACCAACAGCGAGGAGATCGCCAAGAAGATCAACTCGGCGGTCTTCCCCGGCCTGCAGGGCGGCCCGCTGATGCACGTCATCGCCGCCAAGGCGGTCGCCTTCGCCGAGGCGCTGCGGCCGGAGTTCAAGGTCTACGCCCAGTCGGTGCTGGACAACGCCCGCACGCTGGCCAAGGTGCTGATCGCCGGCGGTCTCGACATCGTGTCGGGCGGCACCGACAGCCACATCGTGCTGGTCGACCTGCGTCCGAAGAACCTGACCGGCAAGGCGGCGGAAGCCAGCCTGGAGCATGCCGGCATGACCTGCAACAAGAACGGCGTGCCGTTCGACCCGCAGAAGCCGACCATCACCTCGGGCGTGCGCCTCGGCAGCCCGGCGGCGACCACCCGCGGCTTCGGCACGGCGGAGTTCGAGCAGGTCGGCCGCATGATCGTCGAGACGCTGGACGGCCTGGCCGCCAGCAACTCCGGCGACAACAGCGCGGTGGAGGCCTCGGTTCGCGAACGGGTCCGGGCGCTGTGCCGCCAGTTCCCGATCTATCCGACCCTGTGATCAGGCCGACCCTGTGATCAGCCCGGCCCTGTAATGAGATAGGGGAAAAAGGCCAATGCGCTGCCCGTTCTGCGGACACGAGGACACCCAGGTCAAGGACTCGCGGCCGACCGAAGACAACTCGGCGATCCGCCGCCGGCGGTTCTGCCCGAGTTGCAGCGCGCGCTTCACCACCTTCGAGCGGGTCCAGCTCCGCGAGCTGACGGTGGTGAAGAGCGGCGGGCAGCGCGAGCCGTTCGACCGGGACAAGCTGCTGCGCTCCATGCGCATCGCGCTGCGCAAGCGCCCGATCGATGCCGACCGCATCGACCGGGTGGTGAACAGCCTGGTGCGCCAGCTCGAATCCTCGGGCGAGAGCGAGATCCCGTCCAAGCAGATCGGCGAGATGATCATGGCGGCCCTGCAGACGCTGGATCAGGTCGCCTACATCCGCTACGCCTCGGTCTACAAGGACTTCCGCGAAGCCTCCGACTTCAACGAGTTCGTGGAGCAGCTCCAGCCCGAGGCCCAGGGCGACTGAGCGGCGGGCCGGCGGTGCGCCGCTCCGGTCCGACGTCCCGGTTGAAGCGTTCAAAAGGGCAGGACCACTGAGCGAGCCTCCCATGCCCGACGATCTCCGCCACATGCGCGCCGCCCTGGCGCTCGCCTCCCGCGGGCTCGGCACCACCTGGCCGAACCCGGCGGTCGGCTGCGTCATCGTCCGCGACGGCGTCGTGGTCGGCCGCGGCTGGACCCAGCCCGGCGGCCGTCCCCATGCCGAGACGGAGGCGCTGGCCCGGGCCGGCTCCGCCGCCCGCGGCGCCACCGCCTATGTGACGCTCGAACCCTGCAACCACTATGGCAGGACGCCCCCCTGCGCCCTGGCGCTGGTCGAGGCCGGGGTGGCGCGCGTCGTCGTCGCCTGCCAGGACCCCGATCCGCGGGTGGCCGGCGGCGGTCTCGCCCGGCTGCGCGACGCCGGCATCGCCGTCGACACCGGCGTCTGCGAGGCGGAGGCCTGGGCGCTCAACGAGGGCTTCTTCCTGCGCATCCAGCAGCACCGGCCGCTCTACACGCTGAAGCTGGCGACCACGCTGGACGGCCGGCTCGCCACCCATGCCGGCCATTCGCAGTGGATCACCGGGCCGGTGGCCCGCTCCTGGGGCCACGGGCTGCGGGCCAGCCACGACGCCATCATGGTCGGCATCCGCACCGCGCTGGCCGACGATCCGGAGCTGACCTGCCGCCTGCCGGGGCTGGCGCACCGCTCGCCCGTGCGCATCGTGGTGGACAGCCGGCTGCGCCTGCCGCTGACCGGCAAGCTGGCGCGCACCGCCCGCAGCGTTCCCACCTGGGTCGTCACCCGCGAGGATGCCGACCATGCCCGCCGCGCCGTCTTCGCCGATTGCGGGGTGGAGGTCATCCCGGTGCCCCCGACTCCGCCGGCCTTCCCGACCTCCAGGCGGCCGGCGCGGCGCTGGCCGAACGCGGCCTGACCCGCGTGCTGGTGGAAGGCGGGGCGCGGCTCGCCGGCTCGCTGCTGCGCGCCGATCTGGTCGACCGGCTGGAGTGGTTCCGCGCCGCCGGCATCATCGGCGGCGACGGGCTGCCGGCGGTGGCGGCCTATGGCGTCGATACGCTGGACCGCATGGCGCGCTTCCGCCGCGTCGCCGTGCGCGCGGCCGGCGGCGACCTCGCCGAGAGCTACAGCCGCGCCGTCAGCGACGCCTGAGCCCCCGGCGGCGCCGTCCTCCTAATCGCCGAGCCCCACGGTGGAGAGCCGGTGGAAGGCGGAGCCGTCCGACAGGTAGCCGGTGACCTTGCGCGACATCACCATGTGCTGGGTCGGGTAGGCGACGGGGATCCAGGGCGCGCGCTCGTGGACCAGGGCCTGCGCCCGGCGGTAGAGGGCGGTGCGCTCCGCCAGGTCGGTGCTGCGCTTGGCGGCGGTGACGAGGCCGTCATACTCGCGGTCGCACCATTTCGCGAGGTTGATGCCGCCCGGACGCGCCGCCTCGCAGCCCAGCAGAAGCCCGAGGAAATTGTCGGGATCGCCGTTGTCGCTGAGCCAGCCGAGCGTCGCCATGGAATGCTCGCCCGCCTGGACCCGCTTCAGATACTCGCCCCACTCGTAGGTGACGATGCGCAGCGTCACGCCGATCCTGGCGAGGTCGGCCTGGACCATCTCCGCCATGCGGCGGGCGTTGGGGTTGTAGGGGCGCTGCACCGGCATCGCCCACAGGTCGGTCGCGAAGCCGTTCGGGTAGCCGGCCTCGGCCAGCAGCCGCTTCGCCGCCTCCGGGTCGTGGGGATAGCCGGCGATCGCCGCGTCGTGCGACCACATCAGCGGCGGCAGCGCCGCCCCGGCCGGGGTGCCGGCGCCGTTGTAGACGACGCGGACGATGGCCTCCTTGTCGATCGCCATGTTCATGGCGCGGCGCACCCGCAAATCGTCGAACGGCTTCTTCGTCGTGTTCATGGCGATGAAGCCGATGCCCATGCCGGTCAGGTCCATCACGCGCAGCTTCGGGTCCTGCCGCAGGGACTCGACGTCGGCCGGCACCGGATAGGCCATCAGGTGGCATTCGCCGGCCTTCACCTTGGCCTGGCGCACCGCGGCGTCCGGCGTGATGGCGAAGACCAGGGCGTCCATCGGCGGCTTGCCCTGCCAGCCCTCGGGAAGGCCTTGTAGCGGACGGCGATGTCCTTCTGATAGCCGACGAAGCGGTACGGCCCGGTGCCGACCGGGACGCGGTCGATCTGCTCCGGCGTTCCCTTGGCCAGCAGCAGATCGGCATATTCCTTGGAATGGATGGAGCCCGTCGGCATGGCGAGGTCGGCGAGGAAGGGCGCCTCGACCCGCTTCAGCGTCATGGCGACGGTGTGGTCGTCGAGCTTGGTGATCGACTGCAGCAGGTCCGGCAGGCCGGTGTCCTTGAAGATGTCGTACGCGGCGCCGGAGACCCGGTGATAGGGGTGCTCCGGCTTCCACATCCGCTCGAACGAGAACAGCACGTCGTCGGCGGTCATCTCGCGCGTCGGCGTGAAGCCGGCCGTGCCGTGCCACCGCACGCCGCGGCGCAGGTGGAAGGTGTAGGTCAGCCCGTCCGGCGAGATCGTCCAGGAGTCGGCCAGCGCCGGCACGATCCGCGTCCCGCCCGGCTCGAAGGCCACCAGCGTGTCGAAGACCGGCAGCCCGGTGTCGATCGAGGTGGTGGCGGTGCCGATGGCCGGGTTGAAGCTGTCCGGGCTGCCTTCGGAACAGTAGATCAGCGTTCCGGCGGCCAGGGCCGGGGAGGTGAGCAGCAGGCCGGCGGTCAGGCCGGCCAGCAGGAGGGCGCGCGACATGGTGGAACAGGCTCCGCGACGTTGACGGCAGGATGCCGCAAGCAGTGGGCGAGCGCGGCACCCTGCCCTGAGTTGCGGCATCCGGTCAATGTCATGCCACGGGACGCTTGACGGTTGTCATCGCGGCGGTTGCCGTCGCGCGGGCCGGTCAGCACAGCCGCCGCCGCGGCAGCCCGTTCACCAGGTCGCTGCGCACCGTGAAGTGGGCGAGGCTGCGCCCCTCGGCGTCCGGCGCGCTGGCGACGCGTTCCACCGTCACCGTCACGTCCCAGCCCTGGCGGCGCCAGGCGGCGCGGATGCGGCGGGCCAGCTCCGCCGCGCCCTGCTCGGTGAAGGAATCGACCCGGTGGCTGGCCGGGCCGGGATGGAAGCGGGGGCAGCCCTGCCGCGCGCCCCGCGGGATGGCCTGATGCGCCTGATGCACCTGATGCATGGGGAGAGCCTCCTTGCCGTTCGGCCCGGTGACCGACCGGGCGCGGGGGACGCCGGCGTCGCGTCCCTGCGGCAAGGAATAATCCGTTATGGACTAATCTGGCGAGGCAATCCCGATACCGTATCGGTATATGCCCGTCAGGGCTCCTGCAACCCCACGACGGTATGCAGGGTGTCGATCTCCGTCTCCGGCACCAGGAACTCGCGGTCGGCCGGCTGATACTCCCGCAGCCACACCCCCTCGGGCACCCGGCGGACGAACTCCTTCACCAGCACCGCCCGCGTGCGCTTGACCAGCACGACCCCCGATCCGCCGGCCGGCGGCTTGTGCGGGTTGACGTGGAGGAGCTGGGCCGGGCGGAAGCGCGGCATCATCGACTCGCCGACGACGTACATGGCGTAGGGGTCGCGGGCGTTCTTCAGATAGTCGGGCTTGGCGATCCAGTCGATCGGCCCGTCCTCCAGGAACATCTCCTGGTCCACGCCGCCGCGCGCCGCCGCGCGCACCGGCATCTGGGCCGTCATCCGCAGCGCCAGGGGGAGGGGGCCGGCACCAGCCGCGGCGACGGCGGCAGGCCGGCCCGCGGGGCGGCGGCGAGGGGGCCGGCCACGGGCGCCGCCGCCGGCTCCAGCCCCAGCAGAACGGCCGGCTCGACGCCCAGCGGGGCGGCCAGCTTGACCGCCCAGTCGACGGTCATCTTCCGCTGGCCGGTCTCCAGCTTGTTGATCTGGGGCTGCGAGGTGCCCGCCAGCTCGGCCAGCTTCTCCTGGCTCAGCCCGGCGGCCTGCCGCAATGCGCGCAAGGTTGACATGGCGGCGATCATACCAATCCACCAGGAAAATCCAAAGCGGAATGAAACTGTTCTTGATATGTTCCGCATGGCCGCACTACCATCGCGGCATGACGCTCGACGACTGGCTCATCACCACCCGCACCAAGGAAGAGGCCTTCGCCGCCCTCATCGGGGTCAGCCAGGCTTCGGTCAACCGCTACCGCCACGGCCTGCGCATCCCGCGCCCGGCGGTGCTGGCCCGCATCCGTGCCGCGACCGGCGGGGCCGTCACCGCCGCCGACTTCCTCGGGGCGTGAGGGGCTGCACCCTTTGGCTGAACAGGATCGCCCGGGCCACAGCTTTTTTTAACGGGACTTAATCGCCCTGTGTCCCACTGACACTGCAACCTTTCCGTACAGGGGCGTCGTCATACTCCCATATGCAAGTTCGCGGGCGTGCAGTCCGGTCCATACCGGTGACGGGAACCGCTCTCTTCACGGATCGGCGAGAGACACCAAGGGAACAAAGCGTCATGAGCGTAACGAAGTTCAGCAACAGCACCGGTGACTATTTCGTCGGGGACAACGCCAACGACATTATCTCCAGTGCGCCGAAGGGCTTCGGCGACAAGCCGAACTACATGTACGGCGGCGGCGGAAACGACTCGATGTACGGGTCGTACGGCTGGGACGAGATGTATGGCGGTGACGGCAACGACGTCCTGTCGGACATCAGCCTGGGCCTCCTGCATGGAGAAGCCGGCAACGACTATCTGGAGATCACCTCCGGCGGCGGGAAACTGTATGGCGACGCCGGCAACGACACGCTGACCTCCGGGTCGGGCGAGTCGACCCTGAAGGGCGGGGCGGGCGACGACAAGTTCATCTTCTCGAAAAGCCAGAATTTCGGTTATTGCGAGATCGACGGCGGGGACGAGGATTTCGTCGGAAACACGCCCGGTCAGGCGAATTACCATGGCCATGACGAAATCATCGCCTATGGCGACAACACGGTGATCGGGCTCAAGTCCATCGCCCGTATCGATTCGATCACCGGGCATGGAAACAACACCACCATCCAGACCGCCAACACGGCGACCCGTCTCGACTTCAGCAATACGACACTGACCGGCATCGCCCAGATCACCGGCCTCAACGGCGACGACACGATCATCGGGTCGAACGGCAACGACACGATCTTCGGCGGGTGGTCGAACCGCGACGCCCTCTTCGGCGGCGCCGGCGATGACCTGCTGATTGGTAATGGCGGTGAACTGACCGGCGGTACCGGCGCCGACATCTTCAAGTCGGTCGGGGCCGTAACTGTCAAGGACTTCAACGCGGCCGAAGGCGACCGCATCTTCGTGCGGGCCGGTGTTGAAGCCGAGTGCGCCATCAAAGGCAACGATACGTTCGTCAAGTTTACGCAGAATGGTCAGAGTTACGGCTCGATAACCTTGTCCGGCATCACGGTCAATGATCTGCCGGATAGCTGGATTATCCGCGGGTAACCCGGGACGGGTTTCATCAACGGGTATCGAGCTGATCTGGATGATGTTTCGATTTGTCTTCGCGTGAAGGCACCTGCGCATGGAGAAGCCGGCGCAAACCCGGGTTCAAGTCAAACAGAATGTATGGCTTGACCCCCAGGCTGCGCCCAGCCACCGCCCAGCATGTTCATCACGGGGAGCCACCATGACCATCGTCAACAAAACACTGGGCACGGGCATCGCCCTGCTGTCCCGGTCCCAACCGGCCTCTCGCGCGCCGGCCGCGCCGGCGGCCATCGACCTCAAGCCCCGGCCCGCGCCGATCGGCCCTGAAGTGTCTCTCACGGTGTCCGCCCGGCCATCCGCCCCGGTACAGGAGGACCCCTCTGTACGGGTGGTGACCGAAGCCGAACTCACCCCCCAGATGCGCGAGACGATCCGGATGATACAGGAGCGCTCTCGGCAGGAGCACATCCGGATCGCGCAGGACGAAGCACGGAAAAGGGTGGAGGCAGAGGCTCTGGAAGCAGAGGCGAAGGCCAAGGCACCCTACTATGACCAGCTGAGGATCTGGTACGAAGCCCATTTCAAGGCCTGTATGATGACGCACAAGGTCGTCGGTATTCCGGATCACAAGAGCACCAGCTGGATTGAATCCGCCGGTGACTTGGAAGACCTGGTGGCGGCGCAACAGGGTCTGGCCATGCCCGCCTCCACCCCTGGTGAAGAGCCGACCTTCATCCCGAACAAGGAATCCATGGGAGCCATCGGCATCATAGGCTCCTATGAAAGAGACAATGCCGACTACGGCAACGATATGTATTTGGCCTTCGATCGCGAGTTCGCGGCCGATGTGACCGACGCCACCTTCACCTTCCGCGAATCGGACGGCCAGTCCGCGCTCAACGGCATGCTCGATCGCCTCCAGCGCTTTGACGAGGAGTACTGCCCGCGACCCACCGAGTTCCGACGCTTCGACCTCGTCGACGGCAGCGGACGGACGGTCGGCATGGTGCTGTCGAGGGGCGATGACGATTTCGCCCGCGACAAGGCCGGCGGCATGCTGGCCGCGGTGTACGGCATCTTCCGGGGATCGGTGAGCCATTCGGTCTGACGGATCGGCCGGCGGCCCGTCCCGAACAAAAAGGCCCTCCGCCGGGTCGTCCCCGGCCGGAGGGCCTTCCGTTCCCCATCCTGTCCGCTCCCGGGAACGGGTGGGATCGCCGTTTACCCCTCGATCCGCGAGAAGTCCGCGACGGCGTTCAGCGTGCGGCGGATTTCGCCCAGCAGGCGCAGGCGGTTGACGCGCAGCTCCCTGTCCTCGGCATTCACCGTCACCTTGTCGAAGAAGGCGTCCAGCGGGCCGCGCAGCGTCGCCAGCGCCGCCATGGTGCCGGTGAAATCCTCCGCCGCCAGCAGGGGCTTGGCCGCTGCCGCCGCCTCGCCCAGCGCGCCGTGCAGGTCCTTCTCCTCCGCCTGGGTCAGGCGGGCGGCGTCCACCGGCTGATCGAAGCTGGTGCCGTCCTTCTTCTCCTCGATGCGCACGATGTTGCTGGCGCGCTTGTAGGCGGCCAGCAGGTTCGCCCCTTCCTCCGACCCGACGAAGGCCTGCAGCGCCTTCACCCGCGCCAGCAGCCGCACGAGGTCGTCCTCGCCGCCCAGCGCGAACACCGCGTCGATCAGGTCATGCCGCACGCCCTGGTCGCGCAGCGTCACCTTCAGCCGGTCGGCGAAGAAGGACAGCAGCTCGCCCGCCACCGTGTCGGCCGGGGCGAAGCCGCCGGCGGTGAAGGCGCCGTGGGCCTCCCGGAACACGCCGGTCAGCGGCAGCCGCAGCCCGTTCTCCAGGATCAGCCGGATGACGCCCAGGGCCGCGCGGCGCAGGGCGAAGGGATCCTTGGAGCCCGTCGGCTTCTCGTCGATGGCGAAGAAGCCGACCAGCGTGTCCAGCTTGTCGGCCAGCGCCACCGCCACCGACACCGGCGCGGTCGGGCAGCTGTCGGACGGCCCCAGCGGCTTGTAATGGGCGGCGATGGCGTCGGCGACCTCCGGGCTCTCGCCCTCGCCGAGCGCGTAGTAGCGGCCCATGATGCCCTGCACCTCGGGGAACTCGCCGACCACCTCCGACACCAGGTCGGCCTTGCACAGCAGGGCGGCGCGGGTCGCCTGGTCCGGATTCGCGCCGATGGTCCGGGCGATCTCCGCCGCCAGAAGCTGCACGCGGGTGACCTTCTCGGCCACCGTGCCCAGCCTGGCGTGGAAGGTGATCGCCGCCAGCTTCGGCACGCGGTCCTCCAGGCGGATCCTGCGGTCCTGGTCCCAGAAGAACTTGGCGTCGGACAGGCGGGCGCGCAGCACGCGCTCGTTGCCGGCCACCACCGCGGCCCCGCCGTCCCTGGTCTCGGTGTTGGCGACCACGACGAAGTGGCGGGCCATCTTCCCCGCGGCGTCGAGCGTGGCGAAATACTTCTGGTGCGTGCGCATCGAGGTGATCAGCACCTCCGGCGGCACGTCCATGAACTGCTCGTCGATCGAGCCCATCAGCACCACCGGCCACTCGACGAGGCCGGCGACCTCCTCCAGCAGCCCGTCGTCGGGCGACAGGGTCAGGCCCTTGGCGGCGGCCAGCGCCTCGGCGTCGGCCTTGATCTTCGCCTTGCGCTCCTCGCGGTCCAGGATGACCTTGGCCGCCCGCAGCTTCTCCGTGTAGTCGGCGAAGCTCTCGACCGTGAAGGCGTCGGGGGCGAGGAAGCGGTGGCCGCGGGTGACGTTGCCGAAGGGGACCGCCGGCTGGTCGTTGCCCAGCGCGAAGGCGCCCTCCAGCGGACGGCCGCCGAACACGGCGACGATGGAGTGCAGCGGGCGGACCCAGCGCACCGACCCGGTGCCCCAGCGCATCGACTTCGGCCAGGGGAACTCGGCCATCACCGCGGGGATGATCTCGGCCAGCACCTCGGCGGTGGCGCGGCCCTTGCGCTCGGTCACCGCGAAATAGAAGACGCCCTTGCCGGTGTCGCGCTGCTCGCACTGGTCGAGGCTGGCGAGGCCGGCCGACTTCAGGAAGCCGGCGACCGCCTGCTCGGGCGAGCCGACGCGCGGCCCCTTCTTTTCCTCGCGCACGTCGGCCGTCGCCTGCGGCAGCCCGTCCACCACCAGCGTCAGGCGGCGCGGCGTGGAATGGGCGGCGGCGGCGGTGAAGGTCAGGCCGTTGGCCGCCAGCCGCTCGGTGACGAGCCGCTTCAGGTCGTCGGCCGCGCGGGCCTGCATGCGGGCGGGGATTTCTTCGGAGAAGAATTCGATCAGCAGTTCGGTCATGGCTTTACTTGGCCCCCGTCCAGGCTTCGCAGCAGGCCTTGGCCAGCGCGCGGACGCGGCCGATGTAGGCGGCGCGCTCGACGACGCTGATCACGCCGCGGGCGTCGAGCAGGTTGAAGAGGTGGGACGCCTTGATGCACTGGTCATAGGCGGGCAGGGCGACGCCCTTGGCGACCAGCGCCCGGCACTCCGCCTCGGCATCCTCGAAATGCCGCAGCAGCATGTCGGTGTTGGCCAGCTCGAAATTGTGGGTCGAATACTCGATCTCGGCCCGCTTGAAGACGTCGCCGTACTTCACCCCGGCGCCGTTGAAGTCCAGGTCGTAGACGTTCTCCACCCCCTGGACATACATGGCGAGCCGTTCCAGCCCGTAGGTCAGCTCGACCGAGACGGGGTCGCACTCGATGCCGCCGACCTGCTGGAAATAGGTGTACTGCGTCACCTCCATGCCGTCGCACCAGACTTCCCAGCCCAGGCCCCAGGCGCCCAGCGTCGGGCTTTCCCAGTCGTCCTCGACGAAGCGGATGTCGTGCAGGCCGGGGTCGATGCCCAGCACGCGCAGGCTGTTCAGGTACAGCTCCTGCGCGTTGGCCGGCGACGGCTTCAGGATGACCTGGTACTGGTAATAGTGCTGCAGCCGGTTCGGGTTCTCGCCATAGCGCCCGTCCTTGGGCCGGCGCGAGGGCTGGACATAGGCCGCCCGCCAGTCGCGGTCGGGGCCGAGCGCGCGGAGCGTGGTCGCCGGGTGGAAGGTACCCGCCCCGACCTCCATGTCGTAGGGCTGCAGGATGACGCAACCCTGCTCCGACCAGTACTGGTGAAGCTTGAGGATCAGGGCCTGGAACGACAGGCCGCGGCTGGAGGCGGTCGAGCCCATGGGCGTTCACGATGCGGTTGGTGAGAAAATGGCCCGCACGATAGGCGCGCCGCATCGCGGAATCAAGCCATGAGCCGGTGCTTGCTCCGGCGGGCCGGGCGGTGTTGCGGCGAGTTGGGTGGTGCGCGGCGGGAGGCTTCGCCGGCTCAGCGTCCGTAGGGGCAGGCCGGCCGGCCGCAGGACACGGCGGAGCGCGGCGCCACATAGGCCCCGCATTCCGGACATTTCTCCATGTCCTCGGCGTCCAGGGCGGTGCTCATGGCGCCATCCCTGGCCGATCCGCCCCTGGCCGATCCGCCGCCGCCGCCCGCGGCGGACCGGGCGGCCGGCGCCTCGCGCCGCTTGTCGCGCATGCGCTCCCGCCCCACCGACTGGACGCGGTTGACCCACCGCCAGCCGTACCAGACGCCGACGATCACCAGCACAATGACCAGGAGCTTCGTGAACATCCCGCAGGATTAGGAGGGTAAGGCGGCGCGGTCAAGGGGCGTGGGGACGATTTCCGGGGAGAGGGGTGGTCGGCCGGTCCAGCCCTGCGGCGGCCTCTGCGAGGGTCAGCACCGCCACTCCCGCCTGTGGCGCCCGCCCGACGACGCCGGCAAGGCGCCGATCCTCGGTCACCAAAGGTATGCCTTCACGTCTGGCAAGCGCCAGGAAGCAGCAATCATAGACCGGGTGATCGAGCGCGAGGGCGAGCTCCAGGGCATCTCGCTCAAGCGCACGGGTATCATGATAGACGATTGGGCCGGTCGTCAGCTCCTCAAGGGCGCTGACCGCTTCGTCCCGTGGCAGTCCGTAGCGCGCGACGAGCCGCCAAAGAACGTTGGCGCACTCGATCCGCATCAGGTCCGGCGCCAGCAGCCGTGCCGACCACAGCCTTGCCGCCAGATCCGAACCGCTTTCCGGTATGGCCCATTTGATCGCGACACTGCTGTCGACGATGAAGGCGCAACTCGTTCCCATCGATCCGGGCCCGTCACTCGGGGATCAGGCCGGCACGGCGGTCGCGGTCCTCACGGATCAGGGCCGTGCTGTCGGGGAATGGAATGGCGGAGAGCCGGGCACGGCGGGCAGCCATCCGGTTCCAGAAATCGCTTTGTCCGTCCACCGGCGAACTCAGCGTCTCCTGCAGGATCGCCCGCAACTCCTCCTCCGGCGAGCGGCCGTGGGCGGCGGCGCGGCTCTGCAGCCGTTGAACAAGGCCGTCGTCCAGGTCCTTCAGGATCAGGTGCCCCATCGCCGTCTCCCTTTCCGCCGCCTCAACCACGCCGGGAAGGATAGCGGCAACGGCCTCCCCCCGCTACAGCCCGAACCGCGCCCACAGCGCCCGCTCCTCGACGGTCGCCAGGGCGGCTCCGGGCAGGGCGGCGGCCAGGGCGGCGATGTCGGGGCCGCCCGTCCCGGCGCCGGCGGCGCGCAGGCCGGCGCGGCGCAGCAGCCCCTGCTCCTCGTGGACGACGCGCAGGCGCACCTTCTCGCCGAAGCGGCCGCGCAGCACCGTCCGCGCGTCGCCGATCCCGTCGATCAGGCCCAGCGCCTTCGCCCGCCGACCGGCCCAGAAGGCGCCGGAGAACAGCTCCTCCTCCGGTCCGGCGAGCCGGGCGCCGCGGCGGGCGCGCACCATCGCCTTGAAGCTCTCATGCACCTCCGCCTGCAGCGCCTTCAGATGCTCCACCCCGTCCGCCCGCTCGGGCAGGAAGGGGTCGAGCAGCACCTTCCGGTCGCCGGCGGTGTAGAGCCGCCGCTCGATGCCGTGGCGGGCGATCAGCTCCTGCAGCCCGAAGCCGGAGGAGACCACGCCGATCGACCCGACGATGGAGCTCTCGTCGGCCCAGATCTCGTCCGCCGCGCAGGCCAGCCAATAGCCGCCCGACGCCGCCACGTCCTCGCAGAAGGCGAAGACCGGCACTTTCTTCTCCTCCGACAGGTCGCGGATGCGCTTGGCGATCAGCGCCGACTGCACCGGCGACCCGCCGGGGGAGTTGACGATCAGCGCCACCGCCGCCTGCCGCTTGGGCGCGAAGGCGCGCTCGATCAGCGGGGCCAGCCGGGCGAAGGTCAGGCTGCGGCGCAGCGGTCCGAAATCGCCGATGGCGCCCGACAGGGGCAGGACGGACACCACCGGCCCGGCCTTGCGCCAGGGGCCGACGGGGAGTTTCGCGAGGAGGTCGTGCAGGCTCATGCCCGCACAGATGGTGACGCTCGCGCTCGCGGGGAAGGGGGGTGCCTCATCGCCGCAGCGCGACTCCGTCCGGGCAGGGATATCTGGCCAGCAGATGGTCGACGATGATCGGCGCCGCCTCGGTCTCCGCCCAGCGCGAGGGATCGGGGGCCGCCGCGGCGAAGGCGGCGATCAGTTCGTCCCCGTCGAGCGAGCCCCCGGCGGTCTTGCAGAACAGGTGGCGGCCGCCGCTCGCCCGTTCGACCCGGCCGTCGAGCGCCAGCATCGATTCCACCAGCCCGCCGAGATAGGAGGACACCCGGTCGCGCGCCGCCGCGTCGCTGCCGGCGGCCTTCAACTGCTCCACCGCCATGGCGACCGACACGCGGCCGGAGGCCGTCGGTCCCGCCGCCGCCGCCGCCGCCAGCGCCGTCCGCGCCGCGGTCCCCTGCAGCAGCGCCGCCGCCAGCACCGATGCCGCCGCCAGGGTGGCGAGCCTCTTTCCCGTCGTCATGATCCTGTCTCCCGATGAGTGCGATGGGACAAGCCCTACAGAAAAATATCGGCACGATGCAATAAGAAATTATTGTTTTTCGATAATGCCGGATCTAGAAGGGAGGGCATCCGCAGCGCTTCCGCAGGAGTGATCCGCCATGTCCGCCGATCCGTTGGGCTTCCAGGTTCCCTTGGCCCGCATCCGTCTGGTCAGCCGCCTGATGGCGGCCGGCTGCCTCGCCGCCCTGGTGGTGACGCCGCTGCTGGTCTGCTGGTGGTGGGCGACCGCCGACGTGGCCGACCTCTACATCTCCGTCACCCAGGGGAGCTGGCCGGCGCCCGGCCGGCCCTATCCGCCGCTCGATCCCTGGCAGCGGGCGGCCGGCTGCCTGCTCACCCTGATCCCGGTGGGGGTGACGATGGCCGGCCTCGTCCGGGCGCGGCGCTGCTTCGCGCTGTTCGCCGACGGGGTCTATTTCGACCTGCGGGTGGTGGCGGGGCTGCGCGGCTTCGCCGGCCTGTCGGCGCTGGCGACGGCGCTGGGCTTCGTGGTCCAGGCGCCGGCCAGCGCGCTGCTGTCCCTGCAGAATCCGGCGGGCGAGCGCTTCGTCACGCTCGGCATCGGCTCGGGGCAGATCTATCCGCTGTTCTTTGCCGGCATGGTGTGGCTGATTGCGGCGGTGATGGCGCAGGCCGTCGCCATCGCCCGCGAAAATGCCGAGTTCATCTAGTCCCCCGACGCCCGATGCCCATCATCGTCACGCTCGACGTCATGCTCGCCGTCCGCAAGGTCAAGTCCAAGGACCTGGCCGAGCAGGTCGGCATCACCGAGGCCAACCTGTCGCTGCTGAAGCAGGGCAAGGTGAAGGGCGTGCGGTTCGAGACGCTGGCCGCCATCTGCCGCTACCTCGACTGCCAGCCCGGCGACCTCCTGCGCTACGTCCCGGATGAGGAGGCGCCGGGGGAGGGCGGCTGACCCCGCTCAGCCGGCCGTCCCGTCCGCCGCCGCCGCCGCCGGTGTCGCCGCCGTCTCGTCCAGATTGAGCTGCAGGAACACCAGATCCAGCCAGCGGCCGAACTTGGTGCCGACCTCCGGCATGAGGCCGGTCTGCACGAAGCCCAGCGAGCGGTGCAGCGCGATGGAGGGCTGGTTGCCCGCCTCGATCGCCGCGACCATCACATGCTTGCCCCGGCGCTTGGCCTCGCCGACCAGGGCGGTCAGCAGGGCGCGGCCGATGCCGCCGCGCTGGTGGTCGGGGTGGACGTAGACCGAATGCTCCACCGTGTGGCGGAACCCGTCGAAGGCGCGCCAGTCGCCATAGGCGGCATAGCCCGTCACCGTGCCCTGCGCATCCACCGACACCAGCACCGGATAGCCCTTGGCCTGCCGCTCCTCCATCCAGGCGGCGCGGTTGGCAAGGTCCACCGTCCGGTCGTTCCAGATGGCGGTGGTGTGGAGGACGGCGTGGTTGTAGATCGCGGCGATGGCCGCGAGGTCCTGCGTCCCGGCGGGGCGGATCAGCATCAGGGGGTCTCCGAAGGCACGTCCCCGCGGGAGCGGTCCGGCGGGATGGCCGCCACTCCACACCAGCCGCCGCCCGGATGCAACCGGCGCCGTGCGCGCCTCAGGGCAGCAGCGCCCCGGCCCCGCGCAGGATGTGCTCGGCCTGCGGCGTATAGGCGCCGTCCTCCCCGTGCACCACCAGCCCGGCGGCCAGCCGCAGCGGCGCCCGCACCCCCTTGCGCGCGGCGACCAGCACGCGCCGCGCCTCGCGCCCCGGCTTGGGCCACAGCGGCAGCACGACCGGCGCGCCGAATCCGCCGAAGGGGGCGGCGGCCAGCGCCGCCAGGATCTCGTCCAGCCGGTCGGCGCGGTGGACCAGCGTCAGGCCGCCGCGCGGCGCCAGCATGCGGGCGGCGCAGCCGATCCAGTCGGTCAGCCGGGCGGCGCCCTCGACGTTGGCGGCGGCCTTCCACGGGTCGGGCGGGCGGCTCGCGGAGTCGGCGCGCAGATAGGGCGGGTTCATCATCACCCGGTCCCAGCCGACCGGCGCCAGCTCCGCCGGCGGGGCGAGCAGGTCGCCCTCCACCACCGCCACCCGGTCGGCGAGGCCGCTGAGCGCCGCGTTGCGCCGGGCGAGATCCGCCGCTTCGGGCAGGGCCTCCAGCCCGGTCACCGTCACGCCGGGCACCCGCGCCGCGAGGCACAATGCCGCAGCCCCGGTGCCGGTGCCGAGGTCCAGCACCCGCTCGCCGGCCGCCGCCGGGGTGAAGGCGGCCAGCAGCACCGGGTCGATGGCGGCGCGGTAGCCGCCCGCCGGCTGCAGCAGCCGCACCCGGCCGCCCAGCAGGAAATCCTCCCGCGGGTCCGCTTGCCCGCTCATGCGCCGGTCTCCTCGCCGGCCTCGTGCAGGACGCGCCGGGCCTGCGCATGGTCGTCGTCGTCCACCATCAGCCGGCGCGGGATGGCGCCGATGGAGCCTTCCAGGATGCTGGTGTGCTGGTCGAGAACCACCGCCGCGATTCCGGCGTCGGCCAGCAGGGCGGTCAGCCAGGACAGGCGGACCGGGTCGGTGGTGCGCAGCAGTTCCTTCATGATCCCTCTGAATCGCGGTGCCGTCCTGCCGCGCCCGCCGCTGTTCCCGTCGGTCACGGAGCCGAATTGATCGGCCCTGGGGCTTGACCGAAGAGGCTATGCCGTTATGCTCCCTATCCGAAATCCTGACGTCAATCATCCGTGGAGTCGACCTTGGCGGTCGTGACCAACTTCGAGCCGAAACGGCGCAAGTCTTCCCCGCTCGACGACCTGACCGCCCTGGTGGCCGAGGATCTGGGCGCCGTCAACGAACTCATCGTGCAGCGGATGCACTCGTCGGTGGAGCTGATCCCGCAGCTCGCCGGCTATCTGATCGCGGCGGGCGGCAAGCGGCTGCGGCCGGTGCTGACGCTCGCCGCGGCCGAGCTGTGCGGCTACCAGGGCGAGGACCACAAGATGCTGGCCGCGGTGGTGGAGTTCATCCACACCGCCACCCTGCTGCACGACGACGTGGTGGACGAGAGCGACCTGCGCCGCGGCCTCGCCTCGGCCAACGCGGTGTTCGGCAACAAGGCCAGCGTGCTGGTGGGCGACTTCCTGTTCTCCCGCGCCTTCCAGCTGATGGTGGAGGTCGGCTCGCTCGACGTGCTGCGCATCCTGTCCAACGCCTCGGCGGTGATCGCCGAGGGCGAGGTGCTGCAGCTCCGCACCACCAACGACACCGAGACGAGCGAGCAGGCCTATCTGGAGGTCATCAAGGCCAAGACGGCGGAGCTGTTCGCCGCCGCCTGCCGCGTCGGCGCCGTCGTCGCCGGCCGCCCGCAGGCGGAGGAGATGGCGCTCTACGACTACGGCATGAATCTCGGCATCGCCTTCCAGCTCGTCGACGACGTGCTCGACTATTCGGCGCGGCAGGCGACTCTCGGCAAGACGATCGGCGACGATTTCCGCGAGGGCAAGATCACCCTGCCGGTGGTCCTGGCCTTCCGCCGCGGCAGCGACGAGGAGCGGGCCTTCTGGCGCCGCACCATGGAGGAGCTGGACCAGCAGGACGGCGACCTGGAGCGGGCGCAGAAGCTGATGGCGAAGCACAACGCGCTGAAGGACACGGTGGAGCGGGCCCGCCACTACGGCTCGATCGCCCGCGACGCGCTCGGCCTGTTCGCCGACAGCCCGGTGAAGCGCGCCCTGCTGGAGGTCATCGACTTCGTCATCGACCGCGAATATTGAGCCGGTCCGGACAGGCAAGCCCGCATTCCCGCCCATGGTCCCTCTCCCCCCGGGGGAGGGGGCTGGGGTGAGGGGGGCGGGGCCGGCGGGTTCCTGTCCCATGGCGGTATCGGCGCGCTGCCGGTGCCGCCATTTTCGTTTCCGGCCCGTCCGTTAGCGGTTGCCGGACCGCCTCCGTCCCGCGTCCGTTCCCTTGCCGGCGGCATCCCGCAGAAAAATGACCGCGGTCGAATTTTTGCCTTGCACGCCCCGATCCGACCCATTATACACCCCCTCCACCGGCGGCCGACACCGACCGCCGGTGACCTGACGGAGAGTAGCTCAGCCTGGTAGAGCACTGCTTTCGGGAGGCAGGGGCCGGAGGTTCGAATCCTCTCTCTCCGACCAGTAACAAAAGGCTTTCAGGGAAACCTGAAAGCCTTTTGTCGTTTTCGGCCCTGCACATACCCGATCACCGCCTGAACCGCGCCCCGGCCTTTTTCCGGCGCCGCTCGACCGGTAAATATTCCTATGTTAGGACGAAGGCTGGTTTTCCCAGCCGAGGACGTCCGTCATGTCCAGCACGCCCCGTTCCCGCAAGTCCCTCCCGCAGACCGCTCCCGACCCGGCGCTTCCGGTGGAGCTGAGCGAGCCGCCGCTGCCGGAGGGCGGCCGGCTGGTTCCCGGCTCGCGCTATTCCGACGCCGACTGGGCGATGGCGGCGCACCGCATGGCCGCCGGCTGGCCGATGGTCCAGGTCGCCCGCGCCATGGGCTGCCACCGCAACACGCTGTGGCGCGCCTACTACGTCTCGCCGGCCTTCCGCGAGCGGGTGGAGTGGGAACGCGCCTGCCTGCGGCGCGAGGCGTCGTCCCGCCTGCGCTCGCTCTCCCATCTCGTCACCACGCAGATCGAGCAGGCGGTCGGCCGCGGCGATCTCCGCACCATCCGCTGGCTGGCCGACCGGCTCGGCCTCGCCGCGCCGGCGGCGCTGGAGCGGCCCGCCGATCCGCCCGGCCCCGACCTCGCCGACCGCGCCGAACCGGTCCCCGAGGCCGACCTCGCCGAGGCGATCCCCCTCGACTGGCAGGACGAGTTCGCCCCCGACCTCCCGCTGCCCTGAGGGCCGGCGCGCGCGCCCCGAGTCGCACACGAACGATCCCCCCGCCGCAGGAGACCCCGCCATCACCGCCGCCCTCGGGTTCCGCCGTGGCAAGCTCTGCATCCCGCGCGACCGCACCCAGGGGTTGGCGGCGCTGGGCTTCTACGGCCGGCCGCTGCGCGCTGCCTGGGACCGCCGCGACCCGGCGGCGCTCGGCAGCTCGCTGGTGCGGGACGGCCGGCCGGGGCGGGCGCCGGCCGACGGTCCCGACGCGCTGGCCGACCTGCCCGAACCCCGCACGCCGCCTGGATTTTCACCGGATCCGGAGGATCGCCGCCTCGTCCCGCGCTCGACCCTGCCCGACGCCACCTGGGCGCGGATCGCCCGGCTGATCGCCGCCGGCTACTCCCCGGCGGAGGCCGGCGCCAAGCTGGGGGTGGCCCACAAGACCATCTGGCAGGAGCACCGCTCCTTCCGCCTGCGCACCTGCTGGGAGTATGTCTCGCTGGTGCGCGAGGCGCGGGCGCGGCTGCGGGCGCTGAACGCTCTGGTTGCGCCCTCCTGGACCCTGCCGCCCGGCGACGAGGGGCGGCTTGACCATGATCCGGGCAGCCTGCCCGGAAAAACGCCCGGTCCGGGCGGGCCGGCGGAAAAAAAGACCGGGGCCCCGCCGGCCGCCTCCCCCTCCGAACGGAGGGGGCGGGCGCGCTCCCGCCGCCGGATCGTCGTGCAGCCGCTGCACAATCCGGGGTATCGGCCGTATCGGATCATTGCCTTGATTCCATTGATGAAACCGCGGGAAATCCGCGTTGTGCATTGCCGAAGCACCGCACAATCCGCCCAAGGCGGCACCGTCCGCCGGCGCCGGTCCCTCCCTTCGGCCAACCTCCGAAGGAGGGAGCATGCCGGGCGGGAACGCTACGGCCGCGCTCACGTTATGCAACGGACTGTCTTGTGTTCCCCTTCCGCGGGGGGCTAGAACGGCGCATATCGGGGACGGCCGCAAGGGCAGACCAGCGTGTCCACCGTGTGGCCCGAAGCCGGACGACCATAGGGGTGAACGAGGAATTCACGATGGCGAGCCAGGGCGAGAGCAAGTGGGTCTACAGCTTCGGCGCGGGCGCGACCGAGGGCCGGGCGGACATGAAGAACCTGCTCGGCGGCAAGGGGGCCAATCTGGCCGAGATGGCCAATCTCGGTCTGCCGGTCCCGCCGGGCTTCACCATCACCACGGAGGTCTGCACCTACTTCTATGCCAACGGCCGGAGCTATCCGCCGGAGCTGAAGGACCAGGTGACCGCCGCCGTGGCGCGGCTGGAGACGGCGATGGACGCCAGCTTCGGCGATCCGGCCAATCCGCTCCTGGTGTCCGTGCGCTCGGGCGCGCGCGCCTCGATGCCGGGCATGATGGACACGGTCCTCAACCTCGGCCTCAACGACGCGACGGCGGCCGGCCTCGCCAGGCGGTCGGGCGACGCGCGCTTCGCCTATGACAGCTACGCCGCTTCATCCAGATGTACTCGAACGTGGTGCTCGACGTCGATCACCACCATTTCGAGGAGATCCTGGACAACCACAAGCGCGACAAGTCCTACACCCTCGACACCGACCTGAAGGCCGAGGACTGGCAGGCCGTCATCGAGGACTACAAGAAGGCGGTCGAGCAGGAGCTGGGCAAGCCCTTCCGCAGGACGTGCAGGAGCAGCTCTGGGGCGCCATCGGCGCCGTCTTCGGCTCCTGGATGAACGCCCGCGCCATCACCTACCGCAAGCTGCACGACATCCCGGCCGACTGGGGCACCGCGGTCAACGTGCAGTGCATGGTGTTCGGCAACATGGGCAACGACTGCGCCACCGGCGTGGCCTTCACCCGCAACCCGTCCACCGGCGAGAACGCCTTCTACGGCGAATATCTCGTCAACGCCAGGGCGAGGACGTGGTGGCCGGCATCCGCACGCCGCAGCACCTGACCATCGCCGGCAAGCTCGCCAACAAGTCCGACCTCCCCGCCATGGAGGAGGTGATGCCGGAAGTGTTCCACCAGCTCAACGAGGTGCGCCTCAAGCTGGAGCGGCACTACCGCGACATGCAGGACATCGAGTTCACCGTGCAGCAGAACAAGCTGTTCATGCTGCAGACCCGCAACGGCAAGCGCACCGCCCCGGCGGCGCTGAAGATCGCGGTCGATCTCGCCAGCGAAGGGCTGATCGACAAGGCGGAGGCGGTGCGCCGCATCGACCCGGCCTCGCTCGACCAGCTCCTCCACCCGACGCTCGACCCCAAGGCCGAGCGCAAGGTCATCGCCAAGGGCCTGCCGGCCTCGCCGGGCGCGGCCTCGGGCAAGGTCTACTTCACCGCCGACGAGGCGGAGGCCCAGGCCGGCAAGGGCGAGGCGGTCATCCTCTGCCGCGTCGAGACCTCGCCGGAGGACATCCACGGCATGCATGCCGCCCGCGGCATCCTGACCACCCGCGGCGGCATGACCAGCCACGCCGCCGTGGTCGCCCGCGGCATGGGCCGCGCCTGCGTGTCGGGGGCCGGCGACCTGCGCATCGACTACAAGACCAGGACCATGATGGTGCGCGGCACCGTCGTGAAGGAAGGCGACGTCATCACCATCGACGGCTCGACCGGCGAGGTGATGCTGGGCGAGGTCCCGACCATCCAGCCGGAGCTGTCGGGCGACTTCGCGACCCTGATGGGCTGGGCCGACGGCCTGCGCCGCATGAAGGTCCGCACCAACGCCGAGACGCCGCTCGACGCCCGCACCGCCCGCAAGTTCGGGGCCGAGGGCATCGGGCTGTGCCGGACCGAGCACATGTTCTTCGACCCGGACCGCATCCTGGCGGTGCGCGAGATGATCCTGGCGGAGAACGAGGCCGGCCGCCGCGCCGCGCTGGCCAAGCTGGAGCCGTACCAGAAGAACGACTTCGTCGAGCTGTTCACCATCATGGCCGGCCTGCCGGTCACCATCCGCCTGCTCGACCCGCCGCTGCACGAGTTCCTGCCGACCTCCGACGCCGACATGGCCGAGGTGGCGAAGGCCGCCGGGACCGATCCGCTGCGCGTCCACCAGCGGGCGGTCCAGCTCCACGAGGCCAACCCGATGCTCGGCCATCGCGGCTGCCGTCTCGGCATCACCTATCCCGAAATCTACGAGATGCAGGCCCGCGCCATCTTCACCGCGGCGGCCGAGGTCTCGAAGAGCTCGGGCGCCACGGTGGTGCCGGAGGTCATGATCCGCTGGTCGGCACCAAGAAGGAGCTGGACATCTCAAGGGCGTGGTCGACCGCGTCGCCAGGGAGGTCATGGCCGCCACCGGCGTCACCTTCGAGTACATGGTCGGCACGATGATCGAGCTGCCGCGCGCCGCGCTGCGGGCCGGCGAGATCGCCGGGACGGCCGAGTTCTTCTCCTTCGGCACCAACGACCTGACGCAGACCACCTTCGGCCTGTCGCGCGACGATGCCGGCAACTTCCTGCCGGAGTACCAGCGCCAGGGCATCCTGGAGCACGACCCGTTCCAGACGCTCGACCAGGACGGCGTCGGCGAGCTGATCGCGCTGGCCGCCGAGCGCGGCCGCAAGACCCGCGAGAAGATCAAGATGGGCATCTGCGGCGAGCATGGCGGCGACCCCGCCTCCATCTCCTTCTGCGAGTCGGTCGGTCTCGACTACGTCTCCTGCTCGCCCTACCGCGTGCCGATCGCGCGGCTGGCGGCGGCCCAGGCGGCGCTCGACAGCGATACCGTCAAGCGCGACTGACGGTGCGGAAAGGCCCTCCCCCGGGAGGGCCTTTTCCTTGTGGGCACCCCGGATAGGGCTCGACCCGATTGGCCGACGCGGCCGGAAGGCCTCTTCTTAAGGGGTCAGTTTCCGGTAGGAGCCCGCCGCCATGACCGCCCACCCCCCGGGGAACATCCCCCGGGACATCCCCAAACCCTTCGCCGGGGCCGTCGACGCCGTCCGCACCCTCCTCGCGGAGGGGGAGGGGCGCGCCGCCGCCACCACGGTCCTGCTCGGGCTGCGGGCGGGCGACCGCTCCTGGTCGGGCGTCGTCTCCCTCGACCCCGGCCACCGTCCGGCCCCGCCGCCCGACACGCGGGCCCTCGTCTACAGCCTTACCAAGACCGTCTCCGCCGCCGCCGTGCTGCGGCTGGTGGCCGAAGGGCTCCTCGACCTCGACGCCCCCCTGGCGCGCTGGCTGCCGGAGTACCGCTTCGCCGCGACCGCGACCCTGGCGGAGCTCCTCCAGCACCGCGCCGGGCTCCCCGACTACGGCCAGCTCCCGGCCTACCGCGCCGCCGTGGCGGCCGGCGGCGAGCCGTGGAGCGGGGACGAGTTCCTCTCGCACTGCCTTCCCGATCCGGCGGCCGAGCTTCCCCGCGACGGGGAGGTCCGCTACTCGAACATCGGCTACCTGCTGGTGAAGCGGCTGCTGGAGCGGGCCGCCGGCGTCCACTTCGCCGACCTGCTCCGCCACGTCGTCTTCGAGCCGCTCGGCCTCGCCGGCGCGACCGTGCCGGCCCGGCGGGAGGATCTGGCCGGGCTGCTGTTCGGCCGCTCCGCCCTCTACGGCGGCGATCCGGTGGCGGCGCGCTACCATCCGGGCTGGGTCGCCCATGGCGTCGTCGCCATGACCGCCGCCGACGCCGCGGCGTTCCTGCACGGCCTCGCCAGCACGGACTTCCTGCCGGGGGAGCTGCTCGGCCGCATGACGGCGGGGCGGCGGGTCTATGGCGCGATGATCGGCCGCCCCTGGGTGGAGCCGGCCTACGGGCTCGGCGTCATGATCGAGGCCGACGAGGACAGCGTCCCCTATTGGGGTCACACCGGCGGCGGTCCCGGCTGCAGCACCGCGGCCTACCACTTCGCCGGCGCCGCCCCGGTGACGGTGGCGGCGATCACCGACGGCGAGGACGGCGCCCAGGCGGAATGGATGGCGGTGGAGGCCGGCCAGGCCCTCCTCGCCTGAGGGTCGGGTTCAGTCCCGCTCCAGCCCGGTCCGCTCGCCGACCGTCTTCCAGTGCTCGGCCATGCGGTCCATCAGCTGGCGATAGCGGCGGTCGGTCCGCAGGATCCGCTTCACCGCCTTGCCGTTGCGCGGGTCGGCCAGCATCCACTGCTCGGCGGCGCCCTGATGCTCGGGATGGATGGACAGCAGGTAGATCGCCGCCTGCTCGGCCGAGGTGACGGCCGGTTCGGCCAGCCGCTCCAGCATCGCCCCGACATAGAGGGGAGCACGTTGCGGAAGTCGCCGGGCCGTTCTCGCCCGTCTCCGCCTCCTCCTCCGGGCGACCCATCAGGACCTGCCGCTCGGCGGCGGGCAGGGCGAAGGCGTCGAGGCCGAGCAGCAGGTCGCAGACCGTCTTCTTGCGGACCATCCAGTTGGCTCCGCCGGCCACCCGGTCGCCCAGCCCCTCGAGGAAGGGGCGGAGCTTCTCCGGCGAGGTCTCGAAGACGGAGCGGGCGGGCGGCGCGATCGGGGTCATGCGGTCAGCTCCTCAGGCGGCAAGGGCCGCGATGGCGTCGCGGTGGGTCTGCGGGTCCCCGGCGGCGATCACCCGGCCGCCGGAGTTGGCGTCGAGCGGCTTGCCCTCCCAGTCGGTCATCAGCCCGCCTGCCCCGGTCACCACCGGCACCAGCGCGGCGAAGTCGTAGAGCTTCAGCCCCGACTCCACGACGAGGTCGTAGTAGCCCGACGCCAGCAGGCCGTAGCTGTAGCAGTCGCCGCCATAGACGGCGACCTTGGCCGCCGCCGCGACGCGCCGGTAGGCCTCGTAGTCCTCGCCGGGGAACAGGTCGGGCGAGGTGGTGCCGAACGTCGCCCCGGCCAGCCCGCCGGGGCAGGGGCGGACGCGGGCCGGCTTGCCGTTGTGGGTGGTGGGCCGCCCGGCGGCGCCGATCCAGCGGTCGCCGACGACCGGCTGGTCGATGATCCCCAGCACCGGCCGGCCGCGGCGCAGCAGCGCGATCAGCGTGCCGAAGATCGGCCGCCCGGTGATGAAGGACTTGGTGCCGTCGATCGGGTCGATCACCCAGACCCATTCGGCGTCCAGGTTCTTGGTCCCGTGCTCCTCGCCATAGATGCCGTCGTCGGGCCGCTCCGCCTCGATCAGCGACCGGATCGCCAGTTCCGCCTCGCGGTCGGCGATGGTGACCGGCGAGTGGTCGGCCTTGTCGTCCACCGCGACCGGCGTGCGGAAGTATCTCCGCACCACCGCCGCGCCGGCGTCGGCCAGACGCTGGGCGAGCGTCACCAGGTGGTCGGGGCAGGGCTCGGTCGCTGGCGACTCCATGGACGCTCTCCGTCTTCCGGTGCAGGCAAGGAACTGTATCGGTGGCCGGCATCCTAGCCATGTGCGTGGTCGCGGCAAGCGCCAAAGACAGGGGGCCGGCCGGCGCAGAGGGCTGGCTTGAGAGAGAAGGGCTTTGCGGGTGCCAGGGGTTGTGGCAGCCTCCTCGCCATGAAGACCCCCATCTCCGGCCACGACCGGCCCAACACCTACGCCGCCATCCCGATCGACCGCGCCTCCCTGCGGCGCAAGGACGAGGACTGGCTGACGCAGGCCTGGCTGTCGCCCGCCGCCCGCGTCCTGCCGCTGTTCCACAGCAGGAGCTTCATCGCCGGCCCGGCCGAGGCGCCGCGGGCCGTCTTCCTGAAGGGCGGCGGCGATCTCGGCGCCGTGCCGATCTTCCTGGGGTTGATGGACGGCGGCCCGATGGATGGCGCACCGGTCTTCGCCGTGGACCTGTCGCCGGTCGACTCGCCGGAGGACCTGCCGGATCTGACCGGCCTCGGCCGGTTCGAGGATCTGCGTACGGTCGGTCCGCTGATGCCGGCGGACGAGGCGGGTCTCTGCGCCTACGCCCGCGGCATGGCCTGGTGGAACACCCGCCACCGCTTCTGCGGCGTCTGCGGCTCTCCCGCCGCCAGCGCGGAAGGCGGCCATGTCCGGCTCTGCACCAACCCCGATTGCGGAGCCCATCACTTCCCGCGCACCGATCCGGCGGTGATCATGCTGGTCCATGACGGCGGCGACCGCCTGCTGCTCGGCCGCCAGTCCAAATGGGCGCCGGGCATGCACTCGGTCCTGGCCGGCTTTCTGGAACCGGGGGAGAGCCTGGAGGACGCCGTCGCGCGCGAGGTGATGGAGGAGGTCGGGCTGCCCGTCACCGACATCCGCTATCACTCCTCGCAGCCCTGGCCCTTCCCGTCCTCGCTGATGCTCGGCTTCACCGCGCGGGCGACCAGCCTCGACATCACCGTTGATCGGGACGAGCTGGACAGCGCCCAGTGGTTCAGCCGTGACTTCCTGCGCACGGCGAAACCCAGCGACGCGTTCCGCCTCGCCCGCAGCGACTCGATCGCCCACCGCCTGATCTCCGACTGGATCGCGGCCGGCTGAAATGGATCAGAAAACAAACCGGGGCGAAGAGCCCCGGCTATTGGAAGGATCATTACGGGGACAGGCGCCGGCCGGCGCCGGATCAGTGCCGGTCCAGCGGAGCCGTGTTGCGTACCGGCGACCGCCGCCGGTCGAACGTGTTCGGATGACGCGTGCAGGTCTCGTGATACAGCGTCATCAGTTCGGGGACGCGGGCCGGCTCGCGCCGGTTGGCGGCGCACAGATTGTCCCACACCATCTGCCGGACCGCCGCGTCGCCCCACGGCTCGCTCAGCAGGGTCGCCCCCTTCTCGAGCGCCGCGGTGAACGCCAGCCGTTCATGCTTGGCGATCTGGAAGACCTCGTCCTGTTCAAGGTTTGCGAGGCCCAGGCAATCTTCCATGGTAAGCATGGCAACCTCCATCCGTTGGTGCCATGGCTGTCGATGGAGGCGGTCGCTACGGACCATCCGTCGGGACTGCGCCTCCGATCAGGCCGCCCTGGTGCCGGCCGTTGTCGTGGCCTTGTGATTAATTAACAATATAGCAACATTTTATCCGCCGGCCCAGGCGGGAGTCGGGGAATCTACCCCTTTCGCGCAGGCCTGCGTCCGAATGCCGCGGGTGCGTCCGACAATATTGCCGCACCGGCGAAAAGATCCGGTGCGCCGCAATAAAGGCTGGGGACAAGACCGGCTCAGTCTTCGCCGATGCGCTGGCTTTCCTGATAGCGGAACGGGTCGGCCGGATAGACACCGAGGATTTTTACTTCACGGGCGAAGAAATCGAGTTCTTCCAGGGCAAGGCGCAGCGGGCGTTCGTCCGGGTGGCCCTCGACGTCGGCATAGAACTGGGTGGAGGTGAAGCGGCCGCCCAGCATGTAGCTTTCCAGCTTCGTCATGTTGACGCCGTTGGTGGCGAAACCGCCCAGCGCCTTGTACAGCGCCGCCGGGACGCTGCGGACGCGGAAGACGAAGGTGGTGATCACCTTGCCGCCGACCGGCGGCATTCTGGGCTGGCGCGCCATGATCAGGAAGCGGGTGGTGTTGTGTTCCGCGTCCTCGATGCCGCCGCGCAGGATGTCCAGCCCATAGATCTCCGCAGCCAGCGACGAGGCGATGGCCGCGTGCTGCGGATCGTTGATCTGGGCGATCTCCGCCGCGGCGCCGGCCGTGTCGGCGTGGGTGATGGCCTCCAGCCCCAGCTCACGGATCACCGTCTGGCACTGCGACAGAGCCTGCAGGTGGCTGCGCACCGTCCTGATGCTGTCCAGCGTGGCGCCGCGCGGCGCCAGCAGCTGGTGGTTCACCCGCTGGAAATGCTCGCCGATGATGTGCAGCCCGCCCTCGGGCAGAAGCTTGTGGTTGTCCGCGACGCGGCCGGCGATGGAGTTCTCGACCGGGATCATCGCCAGTTCGGCGCGGCCGTCGCGCACGGCCGCAAAGGCGTCCTCGAACGTCCGGCAGGGCAGGGTCTTCATCTCCGGCAGGGCCGTGCGGCAGGCCAGGTCGGAGTAGGCACCGGGGAAGCCCTGGAAGGCGATGACGGTCGAGGTCGGCATGGCGGGCGGACTCTGGCGCGGGGGTTGCGGGGCGGGCGTTACGGCGACGGGCGGCGGGCCAGCAGGGTGCGGGCGCGCTCCAGGTCCGCGGGAGTATCGACACCCAACGGAACCGCGTCAACGACTGCGGCATCGATGCGCATGCCGAAGGCCAGCGCGCGGAGCTGCTCCAGCTTCTCGCGCTGCTCCAGCATCGACGGCGGCAGCCGGACGAAGCGTTCCAGCGCCTCGCGGCGATAGGCGTAGAGCCCGATGTGGTGGAACAGCGGCCCATCGCCCCAGGGGGCGGTGGCGCGGGTGAAGTACAGCGCCCGTCCGCGCCGCCCGTCCGGCGGCAGTTCCAGCACCGCCTTGACCACGTTGGGGTCGGTGCGTTCCTCCTCCCGCGTGATGGCGACGACCAGGGTCGCAATGTCGACCTTGGGGTCGGACAGCGGGGCGAAGGCGGTGCGCACCACCTCCGGTTCTACGGTCGGCAGGTCGCCCTGCACGTTGACCACCGCGTCGTAATGGCCGTCCGGGTCGAGCAGGCTGACCGCCTCGAAGATGCGGTCGGAGCCCGAGGGATGGTCCGGCCGGGTCATCACCGCCTTGCCGCCGGCGGCCTCGACCGCGCGGGCGATCTCCGGCTCGGCGCAGGCGACCACCACCGGCCCGATGTCGGCTTCGACGGCGCGGCGCCAGACATGGACGATCATCGGCTCGCCCAGGATGTCGGCCAGCGGCTTGCCGGGCAGGCGGGTGGAGGCCATCCGCGCCGGGATGACCACGATGGGGTTGGACGGCGGCGGGATATTGGTCATGGCGTCTCCTGCGCTCCCGGCTTCGATCGCGGATGGCGCGGGTGAACCACGGATGTGCCGGCCCCGTCAAGAGCTGCGGCGGCCTGCAACGGTCCGCGTTCCGCGGCCCGGCCGATGACAAGCGGGATGTCACAGGGTATGGTGCGGGAAAGCGCGCGGCCGGCGGACGGCGTCCGGGCCGGCGGGCAAACCCAGGGAACGTTCGAGGGGGTAGAGGCTCACATGAGCATGGAGTGGAACAAGATCTTCGGTGCCGTGCTGCTGGCGGGTCTGATCGCCATGCTGACCGGTTTCGCGGCCCAGGTGCTGGTTCGTCCGCACAAGCTCGAGAAGAGCGCCTATGTGGTCGCCACTCCGGAAGGCCAAGCCAAGCCTGCCGACACCGCCGGCGCCCCGGCCGGACCCGCTCCGATCGGCCCGCTGCTCGCCAAGGCCGATCCGGCCGCCGGCCAGACGGCCGCGAAGGCCTGTGCCGCCTGCCACAGCTTCGACAAGGGCGGCGCCAACAAGGTGGGGCCGAACCTCTACGGCATCGTCGGCAACCACAAGGGCCACCTGCAGGGCTTCGCCTATTCCGACGCGCTGGTGAAGACCGGCGGTGAGTGGACGTATGACGAGCTGAACAAGTTCCTCTACGACCCGAAGGGCTATGCGCCCGGCACCAAGATGACCTTTGCCGGCCTGAAGAAGGACCAGGAGCGGGCGAACGTCATCGCCTACCTGCGCTCGCTGGCCGACAGCCCGCAGCCGCTGCCCCAGTAAGGCCGCGGCATCCCGGTTCCGGCCGCAAAAGGCCCCGTCCTCCGCAGGGAGGGCGGGGCCTTTTTGCGTGCCGCCGGCGGTCCCGGCGGCGGCCGGGGTCAGAGCGGGCGCCTGGCCTTCAGCGCGGCGGTCAGGGTGCCGTCGTCGAGATAGTCCAGCTCGCCGCCCACCGGAACGCCATGGGCGAGGCGGGAGACCGAGACCTCCGTCCCGGCCAGCCGGTCGGTTACGACATGGGCGGTCGTCTGGCCGTCCACCGTGGCGTTCAGCGCCAGGATGACCTCGCGGACCGCCGGATCCCTGGCCCGTTCGACCAGCCCGGCGATGTTGAGGTCGTCGGGGCCGACTCCGTGCAGCGCCGACAGCGTGCCGCCCAGTACATGGTAGAGCCCGCGGAAGGCCCGCGTCCTCTCCAGCGCCCACAGGTCGCCGGCGTCCTCCACCACGCAGATGACGGAATGGTCGCGGCTGTGGTCGCTGCAGACGGTGCAGGGGTCGCGGCTGTCGAGGTTGCCGCAGACCGAGCAGGCCCGGATCGACTCCCCGGCCAGCGCCATCGCCTCCGACAGCGGCACCAGCAGGCTGTCCCGCCGCTTCATCAGGTGCAGCGCGGCACGCCGCGCCGACCGCGGCCCCAGCCCCGGCAGCTTCGCCAGGAGCTGGATCAGCCGTTCGATTTCAGGTCCGATCATGGCCTTCAGGATAGGTGTTGCGCGATCCCGTCACCTCCGCCGACACCTCCGCGGGCACCCCGGCGGATGGCGGAGGCGACGGGAGCGGCGTCATGCTCAGAACGGCAGCTTGAAGCCCGGCGGCAGGCTCAGCCCGCCCATCAGCTTCTGGGTTTCCTCGGCGACCTGCCGCTCGACCTTCGACTTGGCGTCGTTGAAGGCGGCGACGATCAGGTCCTCCAGCACCTCGACGTCCTCGGGATCGACGACGGCCTTGTCGAGCTTCACCTTCTTCAGCTCGCCCTTGCCGTTCACCGTCACGTTGACCATGCCGGCGCCGCTCTGCCCGGAGACCTCGACCTCGGCGAGCCGGGCCTGCATCTCCTGCATCTTGGCCTGCATCTGCTGGGCCTGCTTCATCATCGCGCCGATATTCTTCATGGGTCAGTACTCTCCTTCGTCATCGAGCGGGTAATAGACCCCGTCGTCCTGCTGCTGAACGATAAGGTCGGGGCTCTCGCCGTCATCGGCAACCGCCGGATCGCTCTCGGCGGCGGCGGCGAGGTCGCGGACCTCGGAAATCCTGGCGCCGGGGAAGGTCTCCAGCACCGCGCGGACCAGCGGATGGGCCTCCGCCTCGGCATAGGCGCGCCGGGTGGCGGCGCGCTCCTGCTCGGCGAGGGTGGGCTGGCCGGCGGCCTCCGACAGGGCGACCACCCAGCGCTGCCCGGTCCATTCGGTCAGGAACTGCCCGACCCGGTTCGCCAGGTTCGGCGGCGCCGACGGCTCCAGCCGCAGCTCCAGCCGCCCCGGCTCCATCCGGACCAGATGGACGCTGCCGACGAGGTGGCCGTAGAGCGCCCCTTCGCGCTTGTCCGAGAAGATCTGGGTCAGCGCCTTGAAGTCGCGCGGCATCGCCACGCGCTCCTCCTCCGGCGCCGTGCCGGCGGCGACGGCCGGAGCCTTGGCCGGATCGGCCGCCATGCGGGCCTGGGCGGCGGGTGCCGCCTGCGGCACCGCCTGCATCGGCCGGGCGACCGCCTGGGCGCCGCCGCCTGCGATCGCGACGGGACCACCGCCGGGGCCGCCGCCGCGCGGACCGGAGCCCCCGCTGCCGCCGGCGGACTGCATGGCCTGGACCTGGCGGATCAGCTCGCCGGGGGTCGGCAGGTCGGCGGCGTAGGACAGGCGGACGATCACCATCTCCAGCGCCTGCTGCGGCACCGGGGCGGCCTGCACCTCGCCCAGCCCCTTCAGGAGGAGCTGCCACGCCCGCGTCAGCGCCGGCATGCCGAGCCGGCCGGACAGGGTGGCCCCGCGTGTGCGTTCCGCCTCCGGCAGGGAGGGATCGCTGGCGCTGTCGGGGACCACCTTCAGCCGGGTCAGGTTGTGGACGAGGTCCAGCAGGTCCTGCAGGATCACCACGGGATCGGCGCCGACCCGGTGCAGGTCGGCCAGGATGTCCATCGCCTCCGCCGGGCGGGCGGAGACGGCGGCCTCGAACAGGTCGATCACCCGCGTGCGGTCGGCCAGCCCCAGCATGTCGCGGACCTGCTGCGCCGTCACGGTCCCGTTGGCGAGCGCGATCGCCTGGTCGAGCAGCGACAGCCCGTCGCGCACCGACCCGTCGGCCGCCCGCGCGATCAGCGCCGCCGCGTCCGCTTCGATGGCGGCACCTTCCTGCCCGGTCACGCGGGTGAAATGGTCCTTCAGCACCTGGGCGTCGACCCGCCGCAGGTCGAAGCGCTGGCAGCGCGACAGCACCGTCACCGGGACCTTGCGGATCTCGGTGGTGGCGAAGACGAACTTCACATGGCTCGGCGGCTCCTCCAGCGTCTTCAGGAGCGCGTTGAACGCGCTCTTGGAGAGCATGTGGACCTCGTCGATGATGTAGAGCTTGAAGCGCGCCGACACCGGGGCATAACGCACGCCGTCGATGATCTCGCGGATGTCGTCCACGCCGGTGTGGCTGGCGGCGTCCATCTCCATCACGTCGACATGCCGGTCCTCGGCGATGGCGCGGCAGTTGTCGCACACGCCGCAGGGGCTGACGGTCGGCCCGCCGGTGCCGTCCGGCCCGGTGCAGTTCAGCGCGCGGGCGATGATGCGGGCGGTGGTGGTCTTGCCGACGCCGCGCACGCCGGTCAGCATGAAGGCCTGCGCGATGCGGCCGGACTGGATGGCGTTGGTGAGGGTGCGGACCAGGGCGTCCTGGCCGATCAGCTCGTCGAAGGTCTTCGGGCGATACTTGCGCGCCAGCACCCGGTAGGCCAGCCCCGACTGCGGAGCGGCCTGAACGCTATTCTGTGCTGGATCGAGAACGGACGTATCGGTCACGCGACTGGCCCCGGGAACGACGGTAAGACGGCATGAAAGTGAGCGGCTTCGAAAGTGGGGCGCAGAATAGCGTCCCGTCGACGCGCTGTCGCCGTTTCAATGCGCTTAGAACCATGCGGCGGGGGGAGAGGGTGGGAGACTGGACGAACGACCCGAGCCGGAACTCGTTACGGCTGCTTCCTTCCGGACCTGACCGGGTTGGCGAGGGACTCGTCCGACGCCAGTCTCCCGCCGCTGTTATGGGGGTCGCGCCGCCGGATGCAAGGCTATTCCGTAACGGAGCCGTCACCAGGGGTGGTCCGGGTGGAGTCCGGGATTGTGCCATTGTGCAGAGCGTTTTCGCCGCACAATGGGTGTCATCGCTGTTTTTCCGTTTCGTCTCAACGACTTGACCGGAGTCGTCTGCACACGTCCATTGTGCATCCACTGCACAACGGAACGGGGTGGGTCAGGCCCTTCACGCGGGACGGACGATTCACGCAGGACGGGCGAGGGGCGTCGATGGCGGGAACAGTACCGGCTGGCCCGGATCACGGCAAGGCCGTCAGGAAACGGAGCGCAGTGCTTCCCGACCGACCTCCTCCCGTCCCTCCGTTGCGAAATAGTCGCGCGGCGTCGCCCCCAGGGTCCGGCGGAACATGGCGGTGAAGGCGCTGGCGCTGTCGTAGCCGGCGGCCAGCGCCACCCGCGCCACCGGCTCGCCCAGCGCCAGCCGGGCGACCGCCTCGGCCAGCCGGGCCTGCTGGCGCCACGCCCCGAAGGTCAGGCCGGTCTCCTTCAGGAACAGGCGGGCGAGCGTGCGGCCGCTGGCCCCGGCCCGCTCGGCCCAGTCCTCCAGCGTCTCGTCGCGGGCGGGATCGTCGAGCAGGGCGCGGCAGAGCGAGAGCAACCGCGGGTCGCGGGGCAGGGGAAGGCGCAGGGGACCGGCTCGGCCCGTTCCAACTCGCTGACGATCAGACCGGCGATCATGCCGGCCCGCGAGGTCGGCGGCAGTTCGGGGTCGCTGTCCTCCTCCATCGCCGCCAGGATCAGCGCCCGCAGCAGCGGCGTCACCTCGACGACGCGGCAGCAGTCGCCGGGCATGAAGGGGGCGGCGCCCGGCCGCAGGAACAGGGTGCGCATCGACACCGGCCCGGTCATCGCCAGCGCATGCTCCGTCCCCGGCGGGATCCAGACCGCGCGCAGCGGCGGGACGATCCAGGCGCCGGCCGCGGTGGTCACGCGCATGGTGCCGCTGGTGGCGAACAGAAGCTGGGCGCGGGCATGGCTGTGCCACGCGACCCGGGCGCCGTGCGCATAATCCTTGGCGATCGCCAGGATGGGGTGGGGCAGATGCTCGACCTCGCAAGGGCGGGCGTTGGGCGCGCGCATGGGAACCGTCCGGGGTGGATGTCCGTTTCGCGACGAAACTTGACCGGACATATCCTAGCGGACGCTTCTACCCTGTCCACCGTCATCCACGTCGACAGGGAAGGAGCAGTCCGATGCCGACCGCAGCGGGCCCCCGGGCGAGGCGGGTCATCGCCTTCGTCAACGCCGGCCATTTCATGGACCATCTGCTGATGCTGGTCTTCCCCACCGCCGTCCTCGGCATGGTGGGGGAGGCCGGGGACGGCTTCGGCCTGTCCTACGGCGAGCTTCTCCCCCTCTCGCTCGGCGGCTTCATCGCCTTCGGCGCCGGCTCGATCCCGGCGGGCTGGCTCGGCGACCTGTGGAGCCGGCGGAACATGATGGTGGTGTTCTTCCTCGGCATGGGAGGGGCGTCGGTGCTGACCGGCTTCGCCCCCACCCCCGCCTGGCTGGCCGTGGGCATGACCGGCATCGGGCTGTTCGGCGCCATCTACCACCCGGTCGGCACGGCGCTGCTGACCGCGCACGCCCGGAGGATCGGGCGGGAGATCGGCGTCAACGGCGTCTGGGGCAATCTCGGCATCGCCGTCGCGGCGCTGGCGACCGGGGCGCTGACCCAGTGGCTCGGCTGGCGCGCCGCCTTCGTGGCGCCGGGGGTGCTGTGCATGGCGATGGGGCTGGCGATGCCGGCGCTGGTCCCGGACGAGCCGGCGGTCCGCAAGGCCGGTGCCGCGGCCACCGCCGCCATCCCGCGCGCCGTGGTGGTGCGCGCCTTCGCGGTGCTGGCCGTCACCACGGTCTTCGGCAGCCTGGTCTTCAATGCCGCCGTCATCGCCCTGCCCAAGCTGTTCGACGAGCGGGTGGGGGCACTGGCCGCCACGCCGCTGGGGATCGGGGCGCTGCTGTGCGGGGTCTATGTGATCGGCGCCACCTCGCAGCTCATCGTCGGGCGGCTGGTCGACCGCCACACGCTGCGCCGCATCTTCATCCCGCTGTCCCTGCTGCAGGCCCCCTGTCTGGCGCTGGCGGCGACGGCCGAGAACTGGGGGCTGGTCGCGGTGGCGGTGGCGGCGATGTTCGCCATCTTCGGACAGGTCACCATCAACGACACGATGGTCGCCAGATACACCGACCAGCACTGGCGGGCGCGGGCCTATGCCATCCGCTATCTGGTATCCTTCGCGGCGAGCGCCGCGGCGGTGCCGCTGGTGGCCGGGCTGCACGAGCGCACGGGCGGCTTCACCCTGGTCTTCCTGGTGCTGGCGGGCGGCGGGGCCGCGATCTTCCTCTCCGCACTCGCCTTCCCGCACCGGCCGGACGAGGTGGCGCCGCAGGCGGCGCCGGCGGTGGCAGCCGCGGAGTAGGCCGGAACGACAAAGGGGAGGCCGCGAGGCCTCCCCCTCCGCCGTTCCGGACCGGCCGGCTCTTACTTCTTCTTCAGTGCGGCGACGCCCGGCAGTTCCTTGCCTTCCAGCCACTCCAGGAAGGCGCCGCCGGCAGCGGAGATATAGGTGAACTTCTCCTCGACGCCGGCATGGGCCAGCGCCGCCACCGTGTCGCCGCCGCCGGCGACCGACAGCAGGCCGTTCGACGCGGTGCGGGCGGCGACGAGGCCGGCCACGGCGTTGGTGCCGGCGTCGAAGGGCTGGATCTCGAAGGCGCCGAGCGGGCCGTTCCACACCACCGTCCTGGCGCCCTGCAGCTTCAGGCCGAGGAACTCGACCGTCGCCGGGCCGACGTCCAGCGCCATCTCGTCGGCGCCGATGGCGTCGGCGGCGACCACGCGGTTGGCGGCACCCGCCTTGAACTCCTTGGCGACCACGAAGTCCTTCGGCAGCAGCAGCTCGCAGTTGGCGGCCCTGGCCGTCTCCATGATGGCGCGGGCCTGGTCGGCCATGTCCTTCTCGCACAGCGAGGCGCCGACATCGACGCCCTGCGCGAAGAGGAAGGTGTTGGCCATGCCGCCGCCGAGCGCCAGCATGTCGACCTTGCGGACGAGGTTGCCCAGCAGGTCGAGCTTGGTGGAGATCTTGGCGCCGCCGACCACGGCGGCGACCGGCCGCTCCGGCTTCTCCAGCGCCTTGGTCAGCGCCTCCAGCTCGGCCTGCATCAGGCGGCCGGCGGCCGACGGCAGGTGGCGGGCGACGCCCTCGGTCGAGGCGTGGGCGCGGTGGGCGGCCGAGAAGGCGTCGTTGACGTAGAGGTCGCCGAGCTCCGCCATCTGCTTGGCGAAGGCCGGGTCGTTCTTCTCTTCCTCGGCGTGGAAGCGGGTGTTCTCCAGCAGGATGATGTCGCCGGCCTTGGCGGCGGCGATGGCGTCCTTGGCCGGCTGGCCGACGCAGTCCTCGGCGAAGGCGACGGTCTGGCCGACGGCGGCGCCGAGGTCGCCCAGCACGTTGCGCAGCGAGTTCTTGGCATCCGGCCCGTTCTTGGGACGGCCGAAGTGCGACAGGACGACGACCTTGGCGCCCTTCTTCGCCAGCTCCGTCAGCGTCGGCGCCAGACGGACGATGCGGGTGGTGTCCGACACCTTGCCGTCCTGCATCGGGACGTTCAGGTCGGCGCGAACCAGCACGGTCTTGCCGCTCACGTCGAGGTCGTCGATGGTGTTGAAATCGCTCATGGCCCCAGAGTCCCCAAAGGTAAGAGAGGATTTTGGCGCGCAGCCAAGCACAGAGGCCCCGGCTTTGCAACGACTCCAAACGAAGTGGGCATGGTGTCGCAGGGGGTGGCGGCGCCGGTCAGCCGGGGGAACAAGCGGGCGGCCGTCCTGTTGCGGAGCGGCCGGTGCCGCGACCGCGGGGACCACAATCCCAGGTGTTGACTTGATACCGTAACTTGACCCCCTTCGAGGGGCTATGCAACACCGGCCGCTGGTCGCATGTTAACGGGCATGCAGCTTGAACGGGGGCTTGAGGCGCAGGCGATGGCTGAAGCGGACACCAATCGTGAAACGGAACTGAAACTGGCCGTTCGCGCCGAGGATTTCGCCGCCCTTCGCTCTTCCCGGGCGGTGACGTCGCGCGCCAGGGAGGCGGGCAGCCGCAAGCTGCTGGAGAGCACCTATTTCGACAGCGACGACCTGCGCCTGTCGAGGCGCGGCGTGACCGTGCGGGTGCGCAAGGCCGGCGACCGCCACCTGCTGACGGTGAAGACGGCGCCGGAGGCCGACGGGCTCGGCCGCGGCGAGTGGGAGTATCCGCTGCCCGGCTCCGGCCTCGACCTCTCGGTCATCGCCGACGGCGAGGCGCAGGCCCTGCTGGGCGCGGTCGGGGCGGGCGACCTGAAGCCGGTCTTCACCACGGTCGTCGAGCGCGAGGCGGTCGAGGTGACGGTGGGCGAGGGCGACGCCGCCAGCCGGATCGAGATCGCCTTCGACAGCGGCGACATCCGGCTGCCGGACGGCCGGTCGGTCCCGGTGTCGGAGGTGGAGCTGGAACTGCTGGCCGGCAGCGCCGCCGCGCTCTACCGGCTCGCCCAGGAGCTTGCCGAGGCGGCGCCGGTCCGGCTGGAGGCGCGGACCAAGGCGGCGCGCGGCTTCGCGCTGGCCGCCGGGCAGGGGGACATGGTGGTGAAGGCCGACAAGCTGGCTCTGGAGCCCGAGACGACGGTGGAGGGCGCGCTCGCCCGCATCGTCCATTCCTGCCTCAACCACCTCGTCGCCAACGAGGCGGTCTCGGTCGCCGGCGAGGATCCGGAGGGCATCCACCAGATGCGCGTGGCGCTGCGCCGCCTGCGCTCGGCCATCGCGCTGTTCCGGCCCTTCGTGCCGACCGACCAGTATCTCTGGCTGGTGGGCGAGATCAAGTGGCTGGCCGGCAACCTGGGGCCGGCGCGCGACTGGGACGTCTTCCTGACCGAGCTGCTGGCCCCGGTGCGCGACGCCTTCCGGCAGGCCAACGGCCACGGCCGTTCGGCGGTCGCCGACATCGAGGCGCTGGCGGCCGCGGCGGAGGCCCGGCGCCAGCAGGCCTACGAGACCGCGCGGGAGGCCATCCGCTCGCCGCGCTACACCGGCTTCCTGCTCGGGCTCGGCGCCTGGGTGGAGCGGCGCGGCTGGCGCGACCAGCCGGTCAGCGAGAACGCCATCCGCCTGTTCGGCCCGGTGACCGACCTTGCCGACCATCTGCTCGACAAGCGGCACAAGAAGGCGCGGCGCGCCGGCCACGGCTTCGAGGAACTGTCGGTCAACGACCGCCACCAGCTCCGCATCGCGCTGAAGAAGCTGCGCTATGCGACGGAGTTCTTCCGCAGCCTCTATGACGAGAAGCCGGCCAAGCGCTACATCCAGCAGCTCTCGGCCTTCCAGGACGCGCTGGGCCACCTGAACGACGTGGCGACGGCGACGCGCCTGCTGCACGACCTGCATGCCGACGGCAGCCGGTCGGCGCCGGGCGAGCCGCGGGCGGCCGGCCTCGTCATCGGCTGGCATGCGCGCGGCGTCGTCGATGCCGAGGCCTCGCTGGTCGGGCTGTGGCATGATTTCCTGGAGACCAAACGCTTCTGGTCGAAGCGGGAAGCCGTGGGCTAGACTGCCCCATCATGCTCACGATCCTCGTCGCCAACATCAAGGGCGGGTGTGGCAAGACCACCATCGCCACCAATCTGGCTGCGGCCTCCGCCTGCGCAGGCCGCGCGACCGTGCTGGCCGACGTGGACCGCCAGCGCTCCTCGCTGGGCTGGCTCGGCCGGCGGCCGGACACGCTGCCGGCCCTGGTCGGGCTGGACTGGTCGAAGGACATCGGCGATGCGCCGCGCGGCACGCAGCGGCTGGTGATCGACGCCCCGGCGGCGCTGAAGACCAGGCAGATCGAGGATCTGGTGAAGATGGCGGACGTGGTCGTCCTGCCTGTGCTTCCCGGCGCCTTCGACGAGCAGGCGACGCAGCGCTTCCTCGGCAAGCTGGAGGAGCTGAAGTCGATCGCGAAGAACCGCAAGGCGGTCGCCGTGGTCGGCAACCGGCTGCGCGCGCGGACCAGGGCGGCCGACCGGCTCGACCAGTTCCTCGGCGGGATCGGCCACCGGGTGGTGACGCGGCTGCGCGACAGCCAGATCTATGCGGACGCCGCCGCCACCGGCCTCAGCCTGTTCGACATGCCGGGCAAGCGGGCGTCGGAGCATCGCGGCGACTGGGCGCCGCTGCTGGACTATATCGACCGGACCTGACCCGCGCCTATCCGGCGATCCGGGCGACGACGAACAGCCGCCGCGACGGCATCAGGACGGTGCCGTCGCAGCGCTGGGGGAAGGCCTCCTCCAGCCGGCGGGCATAGTCGGCCAGGAAGCGGTCGAGCGCCGTTCCCGACAGCGCCTCCATCACCGGGGCGAGCATGTCGGGGTTCACCCGCTGCTGGAGCGGGATGTCGGCGCTGACCGGCGTCAGATACTCGGCCTGCCACAGCTCGATCCGTGCGGCGAGCGGCCTCAGCCAGTCGTAGTAGTCGCCGGGGGCATGGGCGGGCGCCGGGCGCAGCAGCCCCTCCAGCCGTTCCGCCCAGGGGTCGCGGCGCGCCGCCTGGAGAAGCAGGCGGTAGGGGGCCTCCTCCTCCGTCCGCGGCAGGACGAGGGCGAGCGTGCCGCCGGGCGCCAGCCGCTGCAGCAGCTCGGGCAGCAGCCGGGGATGCTCCCCGGGGTCGGCGGGGCCGCCGTCGCAGACGATGAGGTCCACGGGATGGGCCGGGCGCCAGTCGGCAAGGGCCGCCTGTTCGTAGCGCACCCGCGACGGCGTGGCGGCGGCCCAGCGCAGCATCGCTTCGCACGGGTCCACGCCCAGCACCGCGGCCTCCGGCCACGTCGCGGCGAGCCGGCGGGCCAGATGGCCGTCGCCGCAGCGCAGGACGACGATGGTACGGGGATGGAGGGCGGACAGCGCCGCCAGAAGGTCGGACACCGGCCGGTCGCGGCCGGTGTCGCGGTCATCGTCGCGTTTGGGGTCCCATGCCATGGCGGCACCCCTTTCTTCGTCTTGGCACGGGGACCAGGGCGGACTGCCTGCCCCCGTGACTGCGCACCCGTTCCGGATTCGGACGCCGGGCTCCTACTTGTGCTGGTGCGCGAGCATGGCGTCGCGGCGGTCGTAGTAGCGGCCGACGCTCATGAAAATGAAGACGATGCAGGCGAGGAAGACGATCAGCCCGCCGTAGTAGAACGCCCCGTCCGCCGCGCGGGAGGAGGCCAGCAGTCCGAGGAAGGCGACGATCCCCGCGAGGATGGGGTTGATCCAGTTCACAATGCTCTTCACGCGTCAGGTCCTTGCTCGAAAGGCCGGGTGCACGGAGCCGGCCCGGATGGAGGTCTGGAATCGATTTTGCGAAGCGGCGGCGGCCGAATCAATGCGGCACGAATGAGTTTACTTCGCAACCGGTGCAGCCAATTGTCGCAGGCAACCGCGGAGCGAACAAGGGCTTCGTGAAGGAGCCGGGCGAGAGGCGCCGGGCATGAAACGGAACCGGCCCGGCGCAGGGGCCGGGCCGGTTGCACATCGCGGGACGGGTCGGCCGCTGCTTACATCTTCTTCTGCACGCTGTCGGCCGAGCGCTCCACCGCGCGGCCGCCGGCCTGGACGTCCTGACCGGCGCCCTCGATGGTGTTGCAGGCGCTCAGCGTGGTGCCGAGCAGCGTGCCGGCGATGGCGAACAGCGCGATCTTCCTGAGGGTTCGCATGATGTGTGTCTCCCGGTTGCGATGACCTTGTCGTCGCCTGGAACAACGCAAGCGGAACCTTGGTTGTTTCCCGACCCGATCGGGCGGGGGGCTGCGCAAAGGGGGTGCCCTTCGCAAGACGGGCGCTCTCGCGGGGTTCCTGTCCGAAGCCGGCATCCGGCTGCACGTCGACCCGATCCACAATTGCCGCGTCGCCGACCTCGCGGTGACCTGCGAGCCCTTCGACCCGGAGGCCCTCTACACCACCGCTCCGGTCCTGCTGGTCGAGATCCTGTCGCCGACCGAGGAGAAGGCGCAGCGGGCGAAGCTGCACGCCTATGCCGCCATGCCGTCGGTGCGGGAGATCCTGTTCCCCGACTCGCGGGCCGTCCGGGCCGAGCTGCACCGCCGCGACGCCGACGGCCGGTGGCCGGAGGCGCCGCTGGCGGAGCTGTACGGCGACCTGCGGCTGTGAGCCGGGGCATCCGGCACCTTCCTTTCCGGTAGCCCTGTCGAGACGAAGTGTCCCGTTGCCAGCCGGCGGAAGCGCGGGCATAAATCGCCGCGCGGCCCTCCCCGCTGGACGGGACGGCTTTTGGCAACGAGCAAGACAGGCGGAAGGAAAGCCCCTCATGGCTGAAAGCACTTACGACGTCGTCGTCATCGGCGGCGGCCCCGGCGGGTATGTCTGCGCGATCCGTGCGGCCCAGCTTGGTTTCAAGGTGGCCTGCGTCGAGAAGCGCGCGGCTCTCGGCGGGACCTGCCTCAATGTCGGCTGCATCCCCTCCAAGGCGCTGCTCTCGGCGTCGGAGAAGTTCGAGGAGGCCAAGCACGGCCTCGGCAAGTTCGGCATCAAGGTCGGCGGCGTCGAGCTCGACCTGCCGGGGATGCTTGCCCACAAGGACAAGGTCGTCAAGGAGAACACCGGCGGCATCGAGTTCCTGTTCAAGAAGAACAAGATCGCCTGGCTGAAGGGTGCCGGCCGGATCACCGCGCCGAACACCGTCGAGGTCGAGGGCGTGGGCACCGTCACCGCCGGCAAGGCCATCGTGATCGCCACCGGGTCGGAGGTGACCCCGCTGCCCGGCATCACCATCGACGAGAAGAAGATCGTCTCCTCCACCGGCGCGCTGGAGCTGCCGGAGGTGCCCAAGCGCCTCGTCGTCATCGGCGGCGGCGTGATCGGGCTGGAGCTGGGGTCGGTCTGGGGCCGCCTGGGCGCCCAGGTGACGGTGATCGAGTTCCTCGACCGCATCCTGCCGACGATGGACGGCGAGCTGTCCAAGCAGGCGCAGCGCGTCTTCGCCAAGCAGGGCATGACCTTCAAGCTGTCCTCCAAGGTCACCGCGGCCAACGTCACCGACGCCGGCGTCGCCCTGACGGTCGAGCCCGCCGCCGGCGGCGCCGCCGAGACGGTCGAGGCCGACGTGGTGCTGGTCGCCATCGGCCGCCGCGCCTTCACCCAGGGGCTGGGCCTCGACGCGGTGGGCGTGGAGATGGACAACCGCGGCCGGGTCAAGATCGGCAAGCATTTCGAGACCAACGTTCCGGGCATCTACGCCATCGGCGACGTGGTCGAAGGCCCGATGCTGGCCCACAAGGCCGAGGAGGAGGGCGTGGCGCTGGCCGAGCTGCTGGCCGGCCAGGCGGGCCACGTCAACCACGACCTCGTCCCCGGCGTCGTCTACACCTGGCCGGAAGTGGCCGCGGTCGGCAAGACCGAGGAGGAGCTGAAGGCCGCGGGCGTCGCCTACAAGGCCGGCAAGTTCCCCTTCACCGCCAACGGCCGCGCCCGGGCCATGGGCTCCACCGACGGCTTCGTCAAGATCCTCGCCGACGCCGCCACCGACAAGGTGCTGGGCGTCCACATGATCGGCCCGAACGTGTCGGAGATGGTGGCCGAGCTGGCGCTGGCCATGGAGTTCAGCGCCTCGGCCGAGGACATCGCCCGCACCTGCCACGCCCACCCGACCCTGTCGGAGGTGACGAAGGAAGCGGCGCTGGCGGTGGACGGCCGCGCCCTGCACATCTGACGCGGGGCACCCGCCCCCCTGCCGCGGTTCCGACCGCAGGAGAAGCGCCGGCCGGCAGGGCCGGCGCTTTTCTTTTGCGCGCCCGGAAAAAATTGCCGGGTGGCGCGCAGGAGGGGGCGGGGCGGCATCGTAGAAGGCGGGACGACGGGGGATCGGGGACGGAGGACCGGGGGAGTGGGGCGACGGCCCGCTTCCCGGCGGTCGATGGAGGCGGGCATTCGGTCGAGAATGGTCGGGGCGCGGCCGGAGTTGGGCCAGCCGGAGTTGGAGGGGTTGGACGACGACGCGCTGATGGCGGAGATCGCCGGGGGCTGCCGTCCCGCCTTCGAGCTGCTGTGCCGGCGTCACTTGAAACGGAGCCTCGGGGTCGCCCAGCGCGTCCTGGGATCGCCCCAGGATGCGGAGGAGGTGGTGCAGGACGCGCTCCTGCAACTGTGGGAGCATGCCGACCGCTGGCGCGGCGGCGAGGCCAAGGTCTCGACCTGGCTCTACCGCGTCGTGCTGAACCGCAGCCTGGACTACCGCCGCCGCCGGAGCTTCGCCCCGCTGGAGGATGCCGGGGACATCCCGAGCGGCCAGCCGGACGCCGAGGCCCTGGTGGAGGAACGGCAGCTCGCCGCCTGCGTCGAGGAGGCGATCGCCGGCCTGCCGGACCGCCAGCGGGCGGCGCTGAGCCTCTGCTATTATGGCGAGCTGTCCTGTGCCGAGGCGGCGGCGAGCCTGCAGGTGTCGGTCTCGGCCATGGAGAGCCTTCTGGTCCGGGCGCGGCGGATGGTGCGGGCGCGCCTTGCCGGACTGACGGGCGCCAGCCCGACGGGCATGGCCCCGGCCGGGAAGGACCCGGGCGGAGCGGGAGAGGGAGGCAGGTCATGAACATCGAGCGGTTCCAGCATCTGGCCGAGGCCTACGGCGCCGAGATCGACCGCTGGCCGGAGACGGAACGGGCGGCGGCCCGCGGCCTGCTCGCCCGGTCGGACGAGGCCCGCCACGCCCTGGCCCAGGCCCGCATCCTCGACGCCTTCCTGTCGCTCGGCGAGCCGAAGGTCGGCGACGCGCAGCTGGACCGGGTGATGGCCTCGCTGTCGGACCGGCTGGACCGGCGGACGGGCGCTCCGCCGCCGATCCGCCTGCCGGGCGGCGCCCCGGCTGCCGTCCGGCCCGCCGCCCGCGCCGGTGCATGGTGGCAGGCCGCCGCCTTCCTGGCCGCCATGGGCGTGCTGGGCGTGGCGGCCGGCGATCTCGGCCTGATCGGCGGCGCGACCGGTGGCGGCGCCTCCCGTGCCGACACGGCGCAGAGCGACGGCATCGCCGCGCTGGTCGACCATACCTCCTATCTTCAGACGTGGATCCGATGACCCCGCCGACCCGAAGCCGCTGGCTGTTCCTCGCCCTGCTCGCCTCCCTCGGGGCCAACATGTTCCTCGCCGGCTACCTGCTGGGCGCCCGCCCGCCCTTCGGCCCGCCGCCCGGCCCGCCCAACCCGCTGCGCCTGCTGGAGCATATGGCCGAGCAGCTGCCGCCGGACGACGCCAGCCTGCTGCACGCGGCCGTCGAGAGCAACCGGCCGGAGCTGGACGAGCTGGGCCGCCGCCACCGCGAGTTCCCCGACCGCGTGCGGGCCGTCCTGCGGGCGGACCCCTTCGACCCGCAGGCGCTCGCCCGCCTGTTCGAGGAGCAGGACCGCCGCGAGGCCCAGGTCCGCGAGCGCTTCCAGTCCGTCCTGATCAAGGTGGCCGCGGCCATGTCGCCGGAAGGCCGCCGGCGGATCGCCGGGTTCCGCCCGGAAGACCACCCGCCGCCGCCCGGCCGCGACCGTTAAGGGGCGGATCGGAAAAAAATCGACGGACCCGTCCCGGAGGCGCGCAGGAGGCCGCCGTCTCCCCTCGTCCAAGGGGATGCCGGGCCGGCCCTCCGCCGGACACTCCCCCCGCCATCCCGCTCCGGCGGAGCGCATGAGGCCGGCCCGGCATCCGACCGAAGGAGACCGCCATGTCCATCTCAAGTGTTTCCGGGGCCTCAAGCGTTTCCGGAGCGGGCCAGTCCATGTCCCTGCAGAGGCCGCAAGGGGCCGGCAGGGAGATCCGCACCGGCATCGACCAGTTGAAGACCGCCGTCCAATCCGGCGACCTGGAGGCCGCCAGATCGGCCTACGACTCCCTCTCCGCCCTGCAGAGCAAGCGGACCGCCGGCGGTTCCGCCGCAACCGCCGCGTCCTCGACGGGCTCGTCCACCGGCAGCGCCGCCGACCGCAAGGACCCGCTGTCCACCCTGCTGGAGACCGTCGGCGCGGCGCTGGAGACCGGCGACATCGCACAGGTCCGGCAGGCCTTCGAGGCGGCCGGGCCGAAGGGCGGTCCGGGCGGGCGCGGCGCCCCGCCCCCGGATGGCGGCGGCCGCGGCGGGGCCGGCGGTCCGCCGCCGGACGGCCCGTCGGACGAGATGCGCGCCGCCATGGGCAGCCTCGCCCAGTCGCTGCAGTCGGGCACGCTGGAGGACGCGCAGTCCGCCTATTCCTCGCTGGCCGACCTGCTGGGGATCGGCGACGGCAGCAGCACGTCCGGCGCCGCCGCCGGCAGCCGGGGCAACCCGTTCCTCTCGGCGCTCGCCGGCCTCGGCAGCGCCCTCCAGTCCGGCGACCTCGGCGCCGCCCAGCAGCAGTTCGCCTCCGTCGCCCCGCGCGGCTCGCAGGGCGTCGATATCCGCGCCTGAGCGGTACGCCCCTGGCGGTCCGGCCAGGTCATGCGTTCGGCGCATGGCCCGGACCGGGCCCGGTTGGGCGCCTTGTGCGGCGTGTTTCCGCTGCACAAGGACGTGATCGGCGGTTTCGCCTGGCCCGGCAATGGGTTGGCAGGACCTTTCGCGTACATGCGTTGTGCGGGGGATGCACAAGGGCACTGCTGTCGCCATGCGCAAGGCGCAGGGTGACGGACCGGGCAGGGTGGGGCGCTCGATGGGCCGAGGCTAGGGGAGGGGCCGGGCGGCGGCAAGCGGAGTTTGCAACGCGCCCGCGCCGGCGCCGGCGCGGGAGCGGCGATGCGCGACGTGACCGCGGGGCCGCCGGGAGCCGGGACGGCCCGCTCAGCCCTTCATCTTCGCCCGCGGGTGGGCGGCGCGGTAGACCTGCATCAACTGCTCGCTCTCCACGTCGGTGTAGCGCTGGGTGGTGGAGAGGGAGGCGTGGCCCAGAAGGTCCTGGATGGCGCGCAGGTCGCCGCCGTCGGCCAGCAGGTGGGTGGCGAAGCTGTGGCGCAGCGCGTGCGGCGTCGCACTGTCGGGCAGCCCCATCAGGTGGCGGAGATGCTGCATCTGCCGCTGGGCGACCGCCGGGTTCAGCCGCTTGCCGCGGACGCCGACGAACAGCGGGTCGTCGGGGCCGAGCGCGAAGGGGCAGACGTCGAGATAGGCCCGCACCGCCTCCGTCACCGCCGGCAGGACGGGGACCACGCGTTCCTTGCGGCCCTTGCCGGTGACGCGCAGAAGCTCGCCCAGCGGGGCATCCCTGCGCGGGAGGCCGAGCGCCTCGGAGATGCGCAGGCCGCAGCCGTAGAGCACGGTGAACAGCGCCCGGTCGCGCTTGCCGATCCACGGCTCCTCCGGCTCCTGCTCCGCCTCCTCCAGCAGCCGGTCGGCGTCGATGACGGTCAGCGGACGGGGCATCGGGCGCTTGACGCGCGGCGTGCCGACGGCGGCGATGGCCGGGTTGTGCATCCGGCCGCTGCGGTCGGCCCAGCGGAAGAAGTTGCGCACGGCGGCAAGCGCGCGGGCGCGGCTGGCGGCGATCAGCCCGTCCATCGCCAGCCGCGACTGCCAGGACCGGAAGTCGGCCGCCTTCAGCCCGGCGAGGTCGTTGAGCGAGGGCGGCGATCCGCCGTTGAATTCCGTCAGGAAGGCGAGAAACCCGGCCATGTCGCCGAGATAGGCGCTGAGCGTGTGGTCGGAGAGGTTGCGCTCCGTCTCCATCCAGCGGCGCCAGTGGTCGATGGCGTCCTGGACGTCGGGCCGGGCGGAGAAACCGAGCGCCGGGGCGCTCATGCCGGCAGTTCCAGCCAGCCGCGGATCACGCGTTCCACCACGCGGGCGAGGAAGCCCACCAGCTCGGTGCCCTGGCCGCTGTGGAAGGTGTCGGGGTTGCGGCTGCCGAAGGCCAGCATGCCCTCCGGCGTCTCGCTGGAGACCTGGATGCGGATCAGCACCTCCGACCGCACGAGGCCGGCGCCGGGGCCGTAGATCTCCGGATCGCCCTGCACGTCGGCGTTCAGCACCACGTCGGCCTTGCCGAGCCAGCCGGAGACCGCCCCCGGCTCCACCACCCGCACGCCCGAGGTGTGGACGTGGGGACTGTCCATGCCGTTCGATTCGATCACCAGACAGGCGACGTCGAGGTCGAGCAGGACCGCGAGGTCGGTGGTGATGGTCTGGATCAGCTGCTCGAAGCTCTGCGCGTCGAGCAGGAACAGCACCGCCGCATGGATGCGGTTCTGGCTGTTCAGGTTGGCCCGCGTGGTGCCGATCAGCTCGCGCTGCTGGTCCTTGAGCTGGCGGACCTCGCCGCGCAGCCGCTCGACCATGTAGGCCTGCAGGTCCACCACCCCGCGCCCGCGGTCGACCGACGGCGGGGTGAGGTGGTGGAGAAGCTCGGCGTTCTGCGCCAGGAAGTCGGGGTGCTCGCGCAGGTAGGCGCGGACATCCTCGGCGGATATGCCCTGCGCCGGCCTGTGCGTCTGTCCCGGCTCGCGGGCCATGTCGCGGTTCCGCTCCGCGCCGCGTCAGAGGATCGACTGGCCGGTCTTCTTCCAGTCCTCGACGAACTGGGCGAGACCCTTGTCGGTCAGCGGATGGTTGAAGAGCTGCTTCAGCACCGACGGCGGGGCGGTCACCACATGGGCGCCGAGGCGGGCGGCCTTGACGATGTGCATCGGGTTGCGGATCGAGGCGACCAGCACCTCGGTCTTGAAGGCGTCGTAGTTGCTGTAGATCTCGCAGATGTCCTTGATGATGCCCATGCCGTCCTGGCCGATGTCGTCCAGCCGGCCGACGAAGGGCGACACGAAGCTGGCGCCGGCCTTGGCGGCCAGGATCGCCTGCGCCGGCGAGAAGCACAGCGTGACGTTGACCATCGTGCCTTCGGAGGACAGGATCTTGCAGACCTTGAGCCCGGCCGGGGTCAGCGGCACCTTCACCGCGATGCGGTGGGAGATCTTGGCGATCTTGTGCGCTTCGGCGAGCATGGTCTCGAAGTCGACGGAGGCCACCTCGGCGCTGACCGGGCCGTTCACCACATCGCAGATCTCGGCCACCAGGTCGAGGAAGTTGCGACCGGACTTGGCGACCAGGGAGGGGTTGGTGGTAACACCGTCCAGCAGGCCGGAATCGGCCAGATCGCGGATCTCGGCGATGTCGGCGGTGTCGACGAAGAACTTCATGACGAAGGATCCATGCTTTGCTGAGGAAGACCGGAGCCGGCCGGCAGGGCCACCCCGCCCCGATTCGGGGATTGAGGGCACTCTAGCCGATGCGTGAGCCTTCCGCCAGTTCCGCCCCGCCGGCCCAGGGCGATCTTCTGGGCCCGGTGCGGCGCGTCGCCGTGCTGCTGCCGTTGCCGCTGCGCGAAGCCTACGACTATCGCGTGCCCGACGGGATGGAGCTCGCCGCCGGCGACTATGTCGAGGTGCCGCTGGGGCCGCGCCGGGTGGTGGGCGTCGTCTGGGGACCGGGCGGCGGCGGGGTGGAGGCCGGCCGGCTGAAGCCGGTGGTCCGCCGGTTCGACGCGCCGCCGATGACCGAGGTGGCGCGCCGCTTCGTCGAGTGGGTCGCCGCCTACACCATGACGCCCGCCGGCTTCGTGCTGCGCATGGCGGTCAGCGTGCCGGCGGCGCTGGAGCCGCCCAAGCCGCTGCTGGCCTATCTGCGCCGGGAGGGGGCGGAGCCGCCGGCCGGGTTCAAGATGACCGACGCGCGGACCCGCGTGCTGGCCCAGCTGCAGGACGGCCCGCCGCGCACCCCGGCGGAGCTGGCGGAGGAGGCCGGCTGTGGCGTCACCGTCGTGCGCGGGCTGGCCGAGGCCGGGCTGCTGGAGCCGGTGATGCTGCAGCCCGTGCGCTTCGGCCGGCCCGACTGGACGCGTCCGGGCCCGACCCTGTCGGCCGACCAGCAGGCGGCGGCGGACGACCTGCGCGGCCGGGTGCGGTCCGGCGGCTATTCCACCGTGCTGCTGGACGGCGTCACCGGATCGGGCAAGACGGAGGTCTATTACGAGGCGATCTCGGCCGCGCTGGCGCAGGGCAGGCAGGCGCTGGTGCTGCTGCCGGAAATCGCGCTGTCGGCCCAGTGGCTCGACCGCTTCGCCCGCCGCTTCGGCGCGCCGCCGGTGGAGTGGCATTCCGAGCTGACCGGCGCCCAGCGCCGCGACACCTGGCGCGCCGTGGCGACGGGGGAGGTGCCGGTGGTGGTCGGCGCGCGGTCGGCGCTGTTCCTGCCCTATCCCGACCTCGGCGTCATCATCGTCGACGAGGAGCACGACTCGGCCTACAAGCAGGAGGACGGCGCCATCTACCACGCCCGCGACATGGCGGTGGCGCGGGCGCATCTCGGCGGCATCCCGATCGTGCTGGTGTCGGCCACCCCGTCGCTGGAGACCAAGGTCAACGCCGACAGCCACCGCTATGCCCGCATCGCCCTGCCGGCCCGCCACGGCGGCGCCGTGCTGCCGGAGGTCGAGCTGGTCGACCTGCGCCGCGACCGGCCGCCGGCCCGCCACTGGCTGGCGCCCGGCCTGCGCAAGGCGCTGACCGACACGCTGGCGGAAGGGGAGCAGGCGATGCTGTTCCTCAACCGCCGCGGCTATGCCCCGCTGACGCTGTGCCGCGCCTGCGGCCACCGCATGCAGTGCCCCAACTGCACCGCCTGGCTGGTCGAGCACCGGCTCGCCCGCAAGCTGCAGTGCCACCATTGCGGCCTGCAGCAGCCCCTGCCGCAGCAGTGCCCCAACTGCGGCGAGGAGGGCACCATGGCCGCCTGCGGCCCCGGCGTCGAGCGCATCGCCGAGGAGGTGGCGGAGCTGTTCCCCGAGGCGCGCGCCGCGATCATGGCGTCGGACACGCTGTCCGGCCCGCGCGCCATCCAGGAGATGGTGCGGCGCATCGCCGACCATGAGCTGGACATCATCATCGGCACCCAGGTGATGGCGAAGGGCCACCATTTCCCCATGCTGACCCTGGTCGGGGTGGTGGACGCCGACCTCGGCCTGAACGGCGGCGACCTGCGGGCGGCGGAGCGGACCTACCAGCTCCTCCACCAGGTGGCCGGGCGCGCCGGGCGCGGCGAGCGGCCGGGCCGGGTGATGCTGCAGACCTTCATGCCCGAGCATCCGGTGATGCAGGCGCTGGCCGCCGGCGACCGCGACGGCTTCTACCAGCTCGAGGCCGAGATGCGGCTGGAGGCCGGCATGCCGCCCTTCGGCCGGCTGGCCGCGCTGATCGTGTCGGGGGAGGACCCGGCGCAGGTCGAGAAGGTGGCGATGGATCTCGGCCGCGCCGCCCCGCGCAGCGACACGGTCCATGTGCTGGGCCCGGCGCCCGCCCCGCTGGCCCTGCTGCGCGGCCGCCACCGCCGCCGGCTGCTGCTGAAGGCGCCGCGCTCGGTCCAGGTGCAACCGGTGATCGCGGAATGGCTGTCGCGGGTGGAGATTCCGCCGGCGGTCCGTGTACAGATCGACGTGGATCCCTACAGTTTCCTATGATCGGCGCCGCAGGACAGGCCGCGAGGGTGCGGCGAATTGTCCTTGACGTTACGGATAGGCTGCTGTGACGTTTGGTCCATTGCCAAGCGCGGCGCCCTGGTACTACCACTGTGGGCAAGATTCTTCCCGCCTGCCCGCAATCGAGCGTCCAATGTCCCGTTTTTTCGGCCGTCTGCATCGGAACACCGTTCTGACGGTCCTGCCGGTCCTGTTCCTGCTCGCCGTCATCGCCGTCGCCGCCGGTGCGCCCGCCAGCACCCGCGGCACCGACGCCGAGGCGTGGCGGATGATCGACCGCGCGGCGGAGTTCGTCCGCAGCAACGGGACCGACGCGGCGGTGGAGGCCTTCTCGCGCCGCGGCGGCGCCTTCCTCGACCGCGACCTCTATCCCATGCTGCTGGACAAGGACGGCACGATGGTCGCCCACGGCTGGATGCCGGGGATGAACGGCTACAACATCGCCGGGATGCAGGACGTCGAGGGCCGGCTGTTCATCCGCGAGGCGCTGGACGAGGTGGCGCGGACCGGCAGCGCCGACGTCACCTACCAGTGGCCCGACCCGCTGTCGGGGCAGGTGACGCGCAAGACCATGCACGCCCGCCGCCTGGTCCTGAACGGCGAGAGCTACATGCTGGCGGTCGGCGTCTACCGCTGACCGCGACCGGGCGGCACGGGCGGGCTTCCGGAACGCGCCCCGACCTCTTATATACGAGTGCGTGTCATATATGAGTGCGTGGCGCCTACAGGACCGAAAGCGCCTGGGCGGTGCGCGGCCGGGGGCGCCAGATGGCCAGGCAGTCGGCGGCGGTGGCGCCGGCCCCGATGCCGTACCAGCCGGAGCGGTCGTTGAAGGACAGGCTGTAGCGGCCGCGGGCGTCGCGCTCGAACCGGAAGACCGGACGGTCGACCCCGGGGAGCAGGACCAGAAGCCGGTCATGGTCGCGGGCCGTCTCGCGCACCACCCCGGCCCAGTGGCCCTGGCGCAGCTTCGGCGCGGCGACGGTCTCGAACTCGGCGATGTCGGCGGGCGTGAAGCGGGCGGACGAGAAGGCGACGACGTTCATGGAGGACCTTTCGTTTCGGTCAGGCCGTCCGGACCGCGGATACCGGGATGCGGACACCGGGATACGAACGGCCGGACCCTGCGCGCGAATCGTTAAACGCCCCTTAAGCGGCGCCCGAGGTCACAGGCGGCGGCGGGGAGCGGCCCGGGACCGGCGCCGGACCATCCCCGGGGGCGGCCCCGGACCGGGCGTCGGAGGTACCCCGGCGGAGCGGCGGAACAGGGAATCCATGGCCTTTTTTGCGGTGCGGTAGCACTTGCCCAAAACGCCGCAGCCGCGGCGCGCGCAAATTGTCCAGACCCCGTTGCGTGGGGGCTGATCCTGTGATATTGGACCGCTCGCTTTCGCGGCCGGGGTTGAAAAGCCCTGGGTTGACGCCCTCCGGGCCGTAGAAATTCACCGTCTACCGAACTCAATTCGAGGGATCAGGTGGCAGAAGGTACAGGCGTTTCCGAACTCGCCGCGCGCTACTCCATCGCGCTGTTCGAGCTTGCGGATGAGAACAAGGCGCTGGACGAGGTCGCGAGCGATCTGTCCGCGCTGAAGCAAATCCTGGCCGAGAGCGCCGACCTTCGCCGCCTCGTCCGGAGCCCCGTGATCAGCCGCGCCGACCAGGGGCGGGCCATTGCCGCGGTTCTCGACCGCGCTGGCGTCTCCGACCTGACCAAGCGCTTCATCGGGCTGGTGGCGAAGAACCGCCGGCTCTTCGCGCTCGAGGGGATGATCAACGGCTACCTCGCCGAGCTCGCCCGCCGCCGCGGCGAGGTGACCGCCCAGGTCACCTCGGCCAAGCCGCTGAGCGACGCCCAGCTGCAGGCGGTCACCGACGCCCTGAAGGCCGCCATCGGCTCCAAGGTGCTGGTGAACACCGCCGTCGATCCGGCGCTGATCGGCGGCATGATCGTTAAGTTCGGCTCGCGCATGGTCGATACCTCGGTGCGCACGAAGCTGAACAAGTTGCAACTCGCCATGAAGGCCTCAGGGGGATCAGTCTGATGGATATCCGCGCCGCAGAAATCTCTGCGATCCTCAAGCAGCAGATCGCGAATTTCGGGACCGAGGCGGACGTCGCCGAGGTCGGCCAGGTGCTGTCCGTTGGCGACGGCGTCGCCCGCGTGCACGGCCTGGACAACGTGCGCGCCGGCGAGATGGTCGAGTTCCCCGGTGGTATGAAGGGCATGGCGCTGAACCTCGAGACCGACAACGTCGGTGTCGTGATCTTCGGCGACGACCGCGACATCAAGGAAGGCGACACCGTCAAGCGGACCGGCACCATCGTCGACGTCCCGGTCGGCCGCGGCCTGCTGGGCCGCGTGGTCGACGGCCTGGGCAACCCGATCGACGGCAAGGGCCCGCTGGTCGACGTGGAGCGCAAGCGCGTCGAGGTGAAGGCCCCCGGCATCATCCCGCGCAAGTCGGTGCATGAGCCGATGCAGACCGGCCTGAAGGCTGTGGACAGCCTGGTTCCGATCGGGCGCGGCCAGCGCGAGCTGATCATCGGCGACCGTCAGACCGGCAAGACCGCCGTCGTCATCGACACCTTCCTGAACCAGAAGCCGATCAACCAGGGCGACGACGAGAGCAAGAAGCTCTACTGCATCTACGTCGCCGTCGGCCAGAAGCGCTCCACCGTCGCCCAGATCGTCAAGACCCTGGAAGACGCCGGCGCGCTCGAATACTCGATCGTCGTCGCCGCCACCGCGTCGGAGCCGGCTCCGCTGCAGTTCCTGGCGCCGTACACCGGCTGCACGATGGGCGAGTATTTCCGCGACAACGGCATGCACGCCCTGATCGTGTACGACGACCTGTCCAAGCAGGCCGTCGCCTACCGTCAGATGTCGCTGCTGCTGCGCCGCCCGCCGGGGCGCGAGGCCTATCCGGGCGACGTGTTCTACCTGCACAGCCGCCTGCTGGAGCGTGCCGCCAAGATGGGCGACAAGCACGGCGCCGGCTCGCTGACCGCCCTGCCGGTCATCGAGACGCAGGCCGGCGACGTGTCGGCCTACATCCCGACGAACGTGATCTCGATCACCGACGGCCAGATCTTCCTGGAGACCGGCCTGTTCTACAAGGGCATCCGCCCCGCCATCAACGTCGGCCTGTCGGTGAGCCGCGTCGGCTCCGCCGCCCAGATCAAGGCGATGAAGCAGGTCGCCGGCACCATCAAGATGGAGCTGGCCCAGTACCGCGAGATGGCCGCCTTCGCGCAGTTCGCGTCGGACCTCGACGCCGCCACCCAGCGCCTGCTGGCCCGCGGCGCCCGCCTGACCGAGCTGCTGAAGCAGCCGCAGTTCCAGCCGCTGCCGGTCGAGGAGCAGGTCGTGTCGATCTTCTCCGGCGTGAAGGGCTACCTCGACAAGATCAAGGTCGACGACGTGAACCGCTTCGAGCAGAAGCTCCTGGCCGAGGTTCGCGCCAAGGGCGCGGACATCCTGGCCGCGATCCGCAACGAGAAGCAGATCACGCCTGCGACCGAGGAAAAGCTGAAGGCCTTCCTCGACAACTTCTCCAAGGTGTTCGTCTGATCGGCCGGAGGGGCGGCCCTGGTTGCCGCCCCTTCCGTCTTCCCCGAACGACCCCGAGCGGAATGAAGGGCCGGCATGCCTAGCCTCAAGGACCTAAAGAACCGGATCGCCAGCGTCCAGTCGACGCGGAAGATCACTTCGGCCATGAAGATGGTCGCCGCCTCCAAGCTCCGCCGCGCGCAGGAGCAGGCGGAGGCCGCCCGTCCCTACGCCGAGCGTATGGGCCGCATGCTGGCCTCCCTCGCCTCCAACGTGCAGGACAGCGGCAACGGTCCCAAGCTGATGACGGGCACGGGCTCCGACACGGTGCACCTGCTCGTGGTGATCAGCTCCGACCGCGGCCTGTGCGGCGCCTTCAACAGCTCGATCGTCCGCGAGGCCCGCCGCCAGATCCTGCGCCTGCAGGGCGAGGGCAAGACGGTGAAGGTCCTCACCGTCGGCCGCAAGGCCCGCGACCAGATCCGGCGCGAGTTCGGATCGCTGATCGTCGCGAGCTACGAGGACATCGGCCGCCGCCGCCTGTCCTTCGCCGACGCGGACATGATCACCGACAAGGTGCTGAGCCTGTTCGACGAGGGCGAGTTCGACGTCTGCTCGGTCATCTACAACAAGTTCAAGTCGGCGATCTCGCAGATCGTGACCCTCCAGCAGCTCATCCCCTTCGCCGTCACGGCGACGGAGGAGGCGGCCGGCGCCGAGGCCAAGGCGATCTACGAGTTCGAGCCGGACGAGGAGCAGATCCTCACCGAGCTGTTGCCGCGCAACCTGTCCATCCAGATCTACCGCGCGCTCCTCGAGAGTGCGGCGTCCGAGCAGGGCGCCCGGATGACGGCGATGGACAACGCCACCCGCAACGCCGGCGACATGATCAACAAGCTGACGATCACCTACAACCGCACGCGCCAGGCCTACATCACCAAGGAGCTGATCGAGATCATCTCCGGTGCCGAGGCCATCTGACGGGTTGCGGCACGACGGGTAGACCGGGCGCGGCGATCAGGGCTGCGGGTTCGTTCAAGAGTTTGGCCGATACGACGGCACCACCGACACTTACCGAGTTCCGAGGGAGCTTTACTCCATGGCCACCACCAATTCTGTCGGCAAGATCACGCAGGTTACGGGCGCCGTCGTTGACGTGCAGTTCGACGGCGACCTGCCGGCGATTCTGAACGCGCTGCACACCCAGAACGAGGGCAAGACCCTGGTTCTCGAGGTCGCGCAGCACCTCGGCGAGAACACCGTCCGCGCCATCGCCATGGACAGCACCGACGGTCTCGTCCGTGGTTCCGAGGTGGTGGATACCGGCGGCCCGATCTCGGTGCCGGTCGGCCCGGCCACCCTCGGCCGCATCATCAACGTGATCGGCGAGCCGATCGACGAGCGCGGCGACGTCGGTGCCGAGCGCACCCTGCCGATCCACCGCTCGGCCCCGGACTTCGTCGAGCAGTCGACGGACGCCGAGGTGCTGATCACCGGCATCAAGGTCATCGACCTGCTGGCCCCCTACGCCAAGGGCGGCAAGATCGGCCTGTTCGGCGGTGCGGGCGTCGGCAAGACCGTCACCATCATGGAGCTGATCAACAACGTCGCGAAGGCGCACGGCGGCGTGTCGGTGTTCGCCGGCGTGGGCGAGCGTACCCGCGAGGGCAACGACCTCTACCACGAGATGATCGAGTCGGGCGTCATCAAGCTCGACGGCCCGGGCTCCAAGGTGGCGCTGGTGTACGGCCAGATGAACGAGCCGCCGGGCGCCCGCGCCCGCGTCGCGCTGAGCGGCCTGACCCTCGCGGAGTATTTCCGCGACGAGGAAGGCCAGGACGTGCTGTTCTTCGTGGACAACATCTTCCGCTTCACCCAGGCCGGTTCGGAAGTGTCGGCGCTGCTCGGCCGCATCCCGTCGGCGGTGGGTTACCAGCCGACGCTGGCCACCGACATGGGCGCCCTGCAGGAGCGCATCACCTCGACGAAGAAGGGCTCGATCACCTCGGTGCAGGCCATCTACGTGCCCGCCGACGACCTGACCGACCCGGCCCCGGCCACCTCCTTCGCCCACCTCGACGCCACTACCGTGCTGTCGCGCTCGATCGCCGAAATGGCCATCTTCCCGGCCGTGGACCCGCTCGACTCGACCAGCCGCATCCTGGACCCGCGCGTCGTCGGCGAGGAGCACTACCAGGTCGCCCGCTCGGTGCAGCGCGTCCTGCAGACCTACAAGTCGCTGCAGGACATCATCGCCATCCTGGGCATGGACGAGCTGTCGGAAGAGGACAAGCTGGTCGTGGCCCGCGCCCGCAAGATCCAGCGCTTCCTGTCCCAGCCGTTCCACGTCGCCGAGGTGTTCACCGGCACCCCGGGCGTGCTGGTCCCGCTCGAGGAGACGATCCGCGGCTTCAAGGGCATCGTGAACGGCGACTACGACCACCTGCCGGAGGCCGCCTTCTACATGGTCGGCACCATCGACGAGGCGATCGCCAAGGCGAAGAAGCTGGCCGAAGCCGCCTGACCGGCGGGCTGAAGCGGTTCGTGTGAGGCACACCCTCTCCCCCTGCCGAAGGGGGAGGGGGTTCTTATGAAGAGGCACCAGGAAACCCATGGCCGATAAAGTCGAATTCGAGCTGGTCTCGCCGGAAAAGCTGCTCAACTCGCAGCCCGTGGACATGGTCGTGGTGCCGGGTTCGGAAGGCGACTTCGGTGTGCTTGCCGGCCACGCCCCGATGATCTCGACGGTCCGTCCGGGCGTGATCGACATCTATGAAGGCGACCGCGTCGTCGACCGCGTGTTCGTCGCCGGCGGCTTCGCCGAGGTGACCGAGAGCCGCTGCACCGTTCTGGCGCAGGACGCCGTCCCGGTGTCCCAGATCAACCGGGCCGACGTCGAGAAGGCGATCCGCGACCTGTCCGAGGATGTGGACGACGCCAAGAGCGACGCCGACCGCGCCGCGGCCGAGGCCAAGCTGGCGGTCGCCCGGGCCAAGCTCGACGCCATCGGCGGCGGCGCCACCGCGCACTGAAGGGGTCCGGCGGGCGACGCCCGCGGTGCAGTGCAGCAACAACGACTGGCCTTTCAGCATAGCCGTTGCGGTATCCGTTGCATCGCCCCTGTCGCCGTCTAAATAGTACAGCCAAGGCGCGCGCCTCCCGGTTCGACCGACGGGGCGCGTTGTCGTTTCTGGCATATCCCTTTCTTGGCGAAGGCCTTTTGCAGCAGGAGCACGGCGGAGACATGGCTGGCGGAGACATGGCTGAGGGCGCAGCTCACGACACGGTCCGGTTGCATTGGCGGTATGAGGAGCTTCCCTGGGACAAGCTGGACCACGGCAAGGTCGATCCGGACCTCGTTCCGCTGATCAAGGCCGCGTCCCTCGTCGAGTTCAACGCCGACGACTACACCGCCTATCTCTGCAACGTCTTCCACGACGATCCCGAATTCCAGGCGGTCGCGCGCGGCTGGGCGGTCGAGGAGGTCCAGCACGGCCGGGCGCTCGGCCGCTGGGCGGAGCTGGTCGATCCGGGCTTCGACTTCGAGGCGGCGGTGGAACGCTTCCGTGCCGGCTACCGCGTGCCGATCGAGCTCGACAGCTCGGTCCGCGGCTCGCGCACCGGCGAGATGATCGCGCGCTGCATCGTCGAGACCGGCACCAGCTCCTACTACGCCGCCATCGGCGATTCGACCGACGAGCCGGTGCTGAAGCTGATCTGCAAGAACATCGCCGCCGACGAGCTGCGCCACTACAAGATCTTCTACACCTACGCCAAGAAGTATCTCGGCGTGGAGGGGCTGAACAGGCTGCAGCGGCTGAAGGTGGCGCTGTCGCGCATCGGCGAGTCGGAGGACGACGAGCTGGCCTATGCCTATTTCGCCGCCAACGCGCCGGTCAGCGCGGCCTACGACCGCAAGACCTACAACGCCGCCTACAAGCGCCGGGCCTATGGCCGCTACCGGCCCAAGCATGTCGACCGGGCGATCGCCATGGTCTTCAAGGCCTGCGGCCTGAAGCCCCACGGCCGGCTGTGCACCGTCGCCTCGCGCGGGGCCTGGTGGCTGATCGACAGCAAGGCCCGCAAGCTCTCCGCCACGGCGGCGTGAGGACTGGGGGCGGAACGCTCCCGGACGGTTCAGGAAGGGCGGTGCGTCAGCGCCGCCCTTTTCGCGTCAGCGCCTCCGGCGTGAAATCGGCGGGGAGCTGGAGCCTGTCGAAGGCCGGCGGCGACAGGGTGTTGTCGATGCCGCTGACGACATAGCGGTTGCCGGGCAGGTCGTAGGTGATCTCCATCGCCGGGGCGAAGACCGGCACCTGGCCGTAGGGCACGCCGTGCGCCTCGGCATAGCGGACCAGCTCGCCCTTGGCGTCGTAATGTTCCGCCATCACGATCTGCCAGGAATCCTCGTCCATGTAATAGGTCCGGTCGGGCAGGGCATGGCGGAAGGCCGGCTTCGCCTTGGCGTCGACCACCCAGACGCGGTGCAGCTCGTAGCGCAGGAACTGCGGGTTGGGATGGCCCGGCCACAGGAAGTCGCCGGGGGCGAGGCCGCCGACATTCATGCGGAAGGCGTTGTAGGGGACATACATCTCGCGCCGGGTGACCAGCGTGAAGTCGAAGCGGTCCATGGCGCCGCTGAACATGTCCAGCATGTCGGCGGTGCGGATGCCGCCGGTCGCCGGGTCGGGCGTGTCGTAGGAGAAATCGGGGGCGCGCTGCGGCCGGCCGCGCTCGCCCTGGCGGTACCAGACGGCGATCGCCGCGCGCAGCGGGTCCAGCGTGCCCTGGATCAGCAGCGTGTTGCCCACCCCCTCGCCGGGGCCGAGCTGGGTGCGGCGGTAGAACAGGGGCCGCCCGCCGGCCTCGGCCAGCCGGTCGCCGGCGTAGGGCGACAGAAACTCCTCGCGCAGGGTCGAGGTGGCGATGCCGGCGTCGGAGGGCAGGGCGGTCAGCGTGGTGCGGCTGGCCGACAGCCCGCGCCAGCGCAGCACATGGTTCCACATCGCCTGCGCCCCGTCGGCCGGGATGGGGAAGGGAACGCCGACCTGCGCGCCGCTCAGCACCAGCCCGTTGGCCTCCAGCCTCGCCCGCCCGGCATTGGCGATGCTCGCCTCATAGACCGCCTGCGGCGCCGCGGCGGTGCGCCGGGTCGGGAAGATCGGGATCTCGAAGCCGGGAAACTTCTGCAGCAGGGCCTGCAGCCCGGCGGAGAGGCGGGGGCGGTAGCGCTCCAGCTCGTCCGCCATGACGGTGAACCAGCGGCCGTCGTCGAGGAAGGGATCCACCGGGTGCCGGCCGGCGACGAAGCCCTTGGGCGGGGCGGTCATGCCGCCGGTCCAGGGCGGGATGGAGCGCGCCCGGTTGCCGGCCCTCACGGCGCCGAAGGGGGTCAGCTCCTCCCCCAGCCGGGGGACGGCGGGCGCCGCCCCGGGAGCGGCCTGCTGCGGCGCCTGTTGCGTCGCCGGCTGCGGTCCCTGGGCGGCGGCGGGGATCAGGGCGCCGCCGGTCCCGAGCAGACCGGCCCCGAGCAGGCCGGTGACGGCGGCGCGGCGGGTGAGCAGCGGCGTCCTCATGATGCGGCGGCGGATTGGGCGGTGGCCCGGTCGGCCGCCCGGACCACCGCCGCCATCGCCGCCTCGATCGCCGCGACCAGGGCGGCCAGACGGTCGGCAGGCGCCTCCTCGGCGGCGGATTCGAGCGCGCGGGCGGCCTCGGCCAGCGGCCCGGCGCCGGCGTTGCGCGAGGAGCCCTTGAGGTTGTGGGCGCCCGCCTTCAGCCGCGCCCGGTCGCCGGCCGCCAGCGCCGCGGCCAGCCCCTCGACGATGCCCCGGCTGATCGAGACGAAATCGCCCAGCAGCTCCGCCAGCATCGCCGGGTCGTCGCCGCACAGCGCCCGCAGGCCCGAGAGGTCGAGCGGAGCCGGGCCGTCCTCCGGCACCGGCGGGGCGGCGGCGGGGGCCGGCATCCAGCGGGCGAGCGTCTCGCCGAGCTGGGAGAGGTCGAGCGGCTTGCTCAGCACGTCGTCCATGTCGGCGGCGCGGTAGCCGTCGATGTCGGTGCGGGTGGCGTTGGCGGTGATGGCGATGATCGGCAGCCGGCCGCGGCGGCGGCCCTCCCGTTCGGCGCTGCGGATGCGGCGGGTCAGCTCGAAGCCGTCGATCTCCGGCATCTGCACGTCGGTCAGCAGCATCGCATAGCGCCGCGGCCCGTCGAGGGCGGCCAGCGCCTGCGCCCCGCCGGCGGTCAGCTCGGCGGCGTAGCCCAGGGAATGGAGCTGCATCAGCAGGACCTTGCGGTTGATCGGGTTGTCCTCCGCCACCAGGATCAGGCGGCCTTCCTGGTGTGCCCTGTCGAGGTCGCCGCTGTCCAGGCCGGATGCGGGCAGGGCGGGCGGCCCGGCGGGCGGGAGATCGCCGACGGACGCGTCGCCGGCCGGATCGCAGGGCTCCGGATCGGGGGCGAGGCGGCCGGCGGCGGTGGCGACGGCGCGCAGCAGCGGGGCGCGGCGCACCGGCCGGCCGAGCGGCTGGACGCCCTCGCTGCGGCGGCATCCGGCGGCATCGGCGGCGAGCAGCACGACGGGAAGCCGCGGCTCCCCGGCGCGGCGGCCGAGGAGCTGGGGAGCGCAGGCGGCGGCGGGGACGTGCAGGCTGTGGTCGACCACCAGCAGGTCGGCCGGGCAGCCGGCCTCCTGCGCGATGTGGCCCTGGGTGGCGAGGTCGGCGGGCGTGCCGGCCGCCAGCACCCGCGCGCCGGCCGCGGCGAGATAGGCCGCGAGGAAGCGGCGCTCCATCTCGTCGGGCAGCCCGACCAGCACGGTCAGCCCGTCGAGCCGGACCGGCGGGGGATCGCCCGGCGCCGCGGCGGCGAGGTCGAGTGACAGGTCCACCCAGAAGGTGGAGCCGGCGCCGGGCTGGCTGTCCACCCCGATCTCGCCGCCCATCAGCTCGGCCAGCCGGCGGCAGATCGACAGGCCGAGCCCGGTGCCGCCGAAGCGCCGGGCGGTCGAGCTTTCGGCCTGGGTGAAGGGCTCGAACAGGCGGTCGCAGGCGGCCTGCCCGATGCCGATGCCGGTGTCGGTCACCTCGATGCGCAGCAGCACGCGCTGCCCCGGGGCGGGCGCCGCCGCCGGCATGCGGCGCAGGAAGGCGCGGATGACGATGCGCCCCTGCTCGGTGAACTTGATGGCGTTGCCGCCGAGGTTGAAGAGGATCTGGCGCAGCCGCACCGGATCGCCGACCAGCGCCGGCGGGATGGCGGGGTCGGCATAGGTCATCAGCGCCAGCCCCTTGGCCCGCGCGGCGGGGGCCAGCGTTTCGGCGACCCCCTCGACCAGCGCGGCGATGCAGATCGGCACCTGCTCCAGGTCCATCTTGCCCGCCTCGATCTTCGAGAAGTCGAGGATGTCGTCGATGATGCGCAGCAGCGAGGTCGCCGACTCGCGCATCGTCGCCACGGTGTCCTGCTGCCGGGCGTCGAGGCTGGTGCGCTCCAGGATGCCGAGCATGCCGAGCACCCCGTTCATCGGCGTGCGGATCTCGTGGCTCATGGTGGCGAGGAAGGCGGACTTCGCCTTGGTGGCCTGCTCGGCCTGCTCCTTGGCGACCTCCATCTGGCGCTCGACCAGCTTGCGGCGGGTGATGTCGTAGATCCAGGCGAGATAGGTCTCCCGCCCGTCGAGCACCGCCGGCTCCACCGACATCAGCGCCCAGAAGGTGGAGCCGTCGGCCCGGCACAGCCGCACCTCGGCGTCGCGGAGCTGGCGGCGGTAGAACAGCCAGCGATGCTCGTCCTGCTGGTCGTCCACCGGGGCGAACAGCTCGCCGATGCTGCCGCCGAGCAGCCGCGCGCGGGGACGCCGAGCAGCGTGACGAGGCGGCCGTTGCACTGCACGATGATGCCGTCGCCGTCATAGGCGCACACGCCGACCGGGCTCGATTCGAGGATGGCGCTGATCTGCTCGCGGCTCTCGCGCAGCTCGCGCGTGCGCTCGGCCACCTTGGTCTCGATCGACTGGATCTGGTCATAGGCGCGCAGCGCCGCGATGACCGCGGTGAACAGCCCCTCCGCCGACAGGTCGGCCTTGGGCTTGTAGTCGTTGATGTCGTAGTCGACGATCACGTCGCGCTGCGGCGCCTGCCCCGGCTGGCCGGTGCGCAGGATGATGCGGATGTCGCGGTTGCCCAGCCCGTCGCGGATCCAGCGGACCAGCTTCAGGCCGGAATCGTCCTCCTCCATCACCACGTCGAGCAGGACCACGGCGATGTCGGCGCGGCTCTGCAGGACGGTCTGCGCCTGCGAGGCGGTGTAGGCGTTCACGATGTCGAGCCGGCGTCCCATGAAGGTGACGTCGTCGAGCAGCAGCGCCGTCATGGAATGCACGTCGCTCTCGTCGTCCACCACCATGATGGTCCAGGGCGGCGCCGTCGCCGCGGTGGCGGACGGGGCGGCGGACTCCTCCGCCGCGAAGACGATCTCGTCGTCGTCGCCCGCGAAGAGGGGCAGGTCGGAGGCGGTCATGCGGCGGTCCCCTCGGTGATGGCGGGCGCCTGTCCGGCGGAATCCGGATCGGCGCAATCCGGATCGGCGCAATCCGGGTTTGCAGGATCCGGGGCCGCGGCGTCCGGAGTTGCCGCCTCGCCGGTGATGGTGGGGGCGGTCTTCGGGATGCGCAGCGTGAAGGTGGTGCCGTCGCCCGCCCGGCTGTCCACGCCGATCCGCCCGCCGAGCGACTGGGTGACGAGGTTGAAGACGATGTGCAGCCCCAGCCCGCTGCCGCCGGTGCCGCGGCGGGTGGTGAAGAAGGGCTCGAACACCTTGGGCAGGTTCTCCTCGGGGATGCCGACGCCGTCGTCGGCGAAGCGGATCGCCAGCTCGTCGTCCGGCAGCTCGTTCACGTCGATGACGATGTGGCCGCGGGTCCCGTCGGGGAAGGCATGGTCGGGGAAGGCGTGGGTCAGCGCGTTCATGATGAGGTTGGTGACGACCTGGCTGAAGGCGCCGGGATAGCTGTCGAGCGTCACCCCCGGCGAACAGGCGAGCGCGATGCGGTGCGGGCTCTTGCGCAGGGTGGGGCCGAGGGAGGTGATGATCTCCTCCAGGTAGGAGAGCAGGTCGAAGCGCCGCCTCTCCTCGCTGGTCTGGTCGACGGCGACGCGCTTGAAGCTCTGGATCAGCTCGGCCGCGCGGGTCAGGTTCTGCTGGATCAGGCGCGACGCCTCGCCGGCCGCCGCGACATAGGCGGTGAGGTCGGACTTCTTCATGGTGCCGGACTCGAAGGCGGCGGCGAGGTCCTGGGTCTTGGCGGTCAGGTGGCTGGCGCAGCCGAAGGCGATGCCGACCGGCGTGTTGATCTCGTGCGCGACGCCGGCCACCAGCAGGGCGAGCGAGGCCATCTTCTCCGCCTGCACCAGGCTGGCCTGCGTCTCCTTGAGGTCGGCATAGGCGACCTCCAGCGCCTGCATCGCCTCGAAGATGCTCTCGGCGGAGCGCGCCTCGACCGTCACGTCGGTGACGGTGCGGACGAAGCCGCCCTCGGGCAGCGGGTTGGTGCGCAGCTCGACGATGGTGCCGTCGGGGCGCCGCCGCTTGAAGGCGAAGGGCTGGTCGAGCCGGCCGGGAGCGTTGCCCTCCAGCCCGGTGCCGTCCTCGGCCAGCCCGGCGAGGTGCAGGTCGGGATCGTCCCCCACCTCGTCGAAGGCGCCGGCCCCGCGCTGCAGCTCCACCACGTCGGCGAAGGAGGGGTTGCCGGCGAGGAACTCCGGCCAGATGTTCAGCAGCTCCGCCGCGCGGCGGTTGGACATCACGACGCGCAGGTCGCGGTCCACCATCATGATGCCCTGGTCGGTGTTGTCGAGGGTGATCTGCAGGACGTTGCGCTCGCGCGCCAGGTCCAGCTCGGCCTGCACGCGCTCGGTGGCGTCGGACATGGTGCCGGTCAGGCGCAGCGCCGTGCCGCCGGCGCCGCGCAGCGCGGTGGAGCGGTCCTCGATCCAGGCCCAGCGCCCGTCGCGCCGCCGCATGCGGTAGACCGCGGTGTAGGAGGTGGCGGTGTCGCGCACCCGCCGGCGCGAGCCGCGGATGACCCGCTCCGCATCGTCGGGATGGAGGAGCGATTCCCAGGTGGCGGTGGTCATCGGCAGCTCGTCCGGGCTGTAGCCGAGCAGGGCGGGGAACTCGCGCGACCACCAGTAGTCGCCGGTGCGCAGGTGGTAGTCCCACACGGAGGAGCGGGTGGCGGTGATGGCGAGGCTCAGCCGCTCCTCGCTCCGGCGCAGCGCCGCCTCCTCGGCGTCGAGGCGGGCGAGCATGGCGTTGTAGGCGCGGATGACCCGCCCCAGCTCGTCCGCCGAGGCCCAGGAGACCGGGCGGGGGGCGTGGGTGCGCTCCGCCTCCTCGATCGCGGCGACCAGCCGGCGCAGCGGCCGGCCGATGGTCCAGCGCTGGGCGCCGAGCGCCGCCAGCACGGTGCAGGCCAGCATCAGTGCGATCAGCCACAGGGTGTTCAGCGCCTCCTGCCGGATCTGTTCCCACACCGTGGCGTTGGAGTAGTGCAGGGCGATGGAGCCGATGGGCTGCGCCTGGGTGCGGATCGGCCGCCGCTCCACCGCCAGGGCGGAACCGGCCGGGCAGCCGGGAGGGGGCCAGACGTAGCGGCTGTCGGCGAGGTCGTCCGACACCTCGACGCACAGCACCTCGCGGTTGACGGCGATGGCCTGGACGACGTTGCGCACGCCGGTGGCGTCGAAGGCCCAGAGCAGCGGGGCCAGCGCCGAGGCGTTGACCTCCGCCATGGCGGCGATCCGGCCGTGCAGCGCGCCGCGCAACTGCTGCTGCCGGCCGTAGAAGAACAGCGACGCGCTGACCAGGGTCGTCGCCACCAGCACCGGAACCAGGATCAGCAGAAACTTGGCCGAGACGGTCGGGACCCGCCGCCAAGCCTGCACGATGACATTCATGCCTTCGTATTCCGAAATAATCCCGGCGCCGCGGGGCCTGCGATGGTTGCGCTGTATTGCGGGGAGGGGGCAGCAATCCGCCGGACTGTTTTTACTCCTTTCCCAAGCGGGCCGTCCATGGGGCACATAAGCATGCGCGAACCGGCGGATAGTGTCGCACCCGGGCGAAACCTTGCGCAAGCTTCGGCAACGGGCTTGAGAGCGGTACGGATGTTGCTCTACTGTGCGTAAGCAATCCCTAAAGGAAACGCACGTCCAGGCATCGCGGATCCCGACGGATACCGAAGCGCGGGTCGGGATGGCGGCTGTGGAGAGAGGACCAGAATGGAATACCGTGTGAGCGAGACCGCCGAAGGCTTGTGGCTGGGGTTTTCGGGGCGGCTGGAGTTCACCGACCACGAGCGGCTGCCGGAGATCGTCGATGCCGTCCGGAACGGCCGGTCCCGCCGGGCCGTGCTGGACCTGTCGGAGCTGGAGTTCATCGACTCGGCCGGCCTCGGCATGCTGCTGATCCTGCACGAGGAGGCGGAGACGATGAACCTGCGGCTGGTCGTGCGCGGCGCGCGCGGCGCGGTGAAGCAGTCGCTGGATCTCGCCAAGCTCAACGAGATCCTGTCCATCGAAGGCTGACGCCAGAGAAGGCTGACGCCAGCCGCCGCCGTTCCCTTTCCCATCAGACGGGCCGCCGCCATGGAACCGACCTCGCCACCCCGTCCCTTCTGTGTGGTGCGGGGCCGCGTTCCCGCCGAGATCGTCGCCCGCGCCGCCGCCCGCTTCGGGCTGGAGGAGGGGGCGGCGGCGCTGCCGCCCTGGGTCGACGCGCTGCTGCTGACCCGCGCCGACCGCGACCGCCTGCGCGAGGCCTTCGGCCAGGGCCCCTTCCTGACGGTGGAACTGGCGGAGGAGGACGCGCCGCTCGCCGAACTGGACGAGTGGCTGGGGGCGCCGCCGGTGGAGCCGGGATTCTACCTGTCGCTGACCACCGGCACCGCCTACGGCATGCAGTGCGCGGCGCTGGTGTGCGACGAGCTGGCGCGGCGCCGCGCCCTGCCGGAGGAGCGCCGGCCCAACGTGGAGCTGTGCCTGCACGAGGCCATCGCCAACGCCATCGTGCACGGCAACCTCGGCATCTCCAGCGAGACCAAGAACCAGCCGCAGGGCTACCGGCTGTTCGGCGAGCTGCTGCGCCAGCGGCTGGGCGATCCCGAGGCGGTGCGCCGCCGGCTGGACATCTTCTGCCGCTGGACCGCCGGGTCGCTGGTGATCGCCGTGGTCGACCAGGGCGCCGGGTTCGAGCCGGCCCCGGTGCCGGCGGAGACCGCCCGGCCGGAGGGGGGAGGCAAGGCGCTGGCCGGCCGCGGCTTCGTCTTCATGCGCGCGCTGGCCGACCGGGTGACGGTGACCGACCGCGGGCGCTGCACGCTGCTGCAGTTCGATTTCTGACGCGGCCGGCCGGGCCAGGGGCTTTCCACGGGCATCAACCGCATGACCATCTCGCTTTCCGACTGCCGCGTCCTGATCGTCGACGACAACGAGTTCAACCGCAAATCCCTGTCGCTGGTGATCCGCCGCGCCGGCATCACGCAGATCGCCTTTGCCGAGAACGGGGCGGAGGGGCTGGCGGTGGTGGAGAGCTTCCGTCCCGACCTGGTGCTGCTGGACGTCGACATGCCGGTGATGGACGGGCTGGAGATGTGCCGCACCCTGCGCCGCAGCGCGACGCACCAGGAGCTGCCCATCCTGTTCCAGACCGCGCTGGACAGCGACGAGGAGCAGGTGCGCTGCTTCGACGCCGGGGGCAGCGACTTCATCTCCAAGCCGATCAAGCCCGGCGAATGCGTGGCGCGGGTCCGCCACCAGCTGGAGAAGCGCAAGCTGTTCGCCGACCTCGCCGCCTTCCGCGAGCGGGTGCAGCGCGAGCTGAAGCACGCCCAGGCGATGCAGCTCTCCCTGCTGCCGGAGGAGCGGCGGCTGGCGGAGATCGCCGAGCGCTACGGCCTCGTGCTCGACGCGCATTTCGAGACCTCGTCGGAGCTGGGCGGCGACTTCTGGGGGATCTATCCGCTGGACGACCGGCGCATCGGCTTCCTGATCATCGACTTCGCCGGCCACGGCATCACCGCGGCGATCAACACCTTCCGGCTGCACACGCTGATCGACCGTTTCCCGATGCAGCATGTGGCGCCGTCGCAGTGGCTGACCCAGCTCAACGGCGCGCTGAAGGACGTGCTGCCGACCGGGCAGTTCGCCACCGCCTTCTTCGCCGTGCTGGATCTGGCGACCGACACGCTGACCTATGCCGCCGCCGGATCGCCCAATCCGCTGCTGGGGGTGGGCAGCGAGATCCGCCTGCTGGAATCGGCCGGGCTGGTGCTGGGCGCCTCGCGCCGGGCGCAGTATTCGGACCAGAGCCTGCGGCTGCCGCGCGGCGGCTTCCTGTTCCTCTACAGCGACGCGCTGATCGAGTGCGCGGCGCCGGATCAGCGGCCGATCGGGCAGGCCGGCGTCCCCGACCTGGTGCGCGAGGCGCTGGCCGCCGACCGCAGCCGGCCGCTGGGGCCGATGATGGAGCGCTTCTACGCCCGCACCAGCCTGCCGCTGCGCGACGACCTGACCGCCGTGTGGATCGCCAGGCGAGCCTGACGGGGGGCCAAGCTCGCGGGATCAGGCATGCGGGATCAGGCGCGCGGGATCAGGCCTGGGAGGCGGACGCCGCGCGGCGGCGGGTGACCCAGCGCAGGCTCTTGACCGTGATCACCAGAGCGCCGATGCCGAGCGCGACCAGCAGCAGGATCTTCGGGCCGTTCTCGCCGATGGTCGCCGCGGCCTCGCCGAACATGTAGCCGGCCCCGGCGAAGCTGCAGGCCCAGATGCCCGCGGCGATGAAGTTCCAGAAGAGGAAGCGGCTCCACGGCATGCGCGAGGTGCCGATGGCGACCGAGGCGATGTTGCGCACGCCGTAGAGGAAGCGGAAGACCAGGATGAAGCCGACGCCGTAGCGTTCCAGCCAGGCCAGCACGCGGGTGGAATGGGTCTCAGCCGAAGGGAAGCGGGCGAGCGCCTTGGCGCCCCAGCGCCGGCCGAGCCAGAACCAGACCTGGTCGCCGAGGAAGCTGCCGATCCACACCGTCCCGATCAGCCAGTACAGGTTGATGATGCCGAGCTGGGCGCCCATGCCGCCGAAGATGACGAAGGTTTCCCCTTCGAAGAAGGCCCAGACGAACGCCAGGGGATAGAAGGCGTCGCCCCATTCCTGCAGCCAGGTGATCCAGTCCAAAGCCCCCTCCGGGAGACAACATGGGTAGCGGCCGGACAGTTCCCCGCGGGAAGTTCCATGGCCGGTACGGAGCCGGCCCGCTTATTCCACCGGAAGTGGTGAATAATTCACGGGTCTGCCATGAGGCGCCATCATGGCACACTGGTCGGGCCATGTCCCGTGAACTTTCCTTCAGAATCGAACTTTTGCAGTGCAATAAAGGGGTTGGCGGTCAGGCGTCCTCGCCGGACAGCTCGCCCACCGCTTGGCGGGCGGCGCGGATCAGCAGGGGGTTGGGTTCGGCCGGGCCGGAGTCGGGATCGTCGGCATCCATGCCGTCGGCGTCGGCATCGGGGGCGACGCGGCGCTTCAGCTCCCGCGCGGCCTCGACCAGCAGATGGCCGAGCCGCTGGTCGGGCAGGGCCTGGACCAGGGCGCGCAGCTCCGGATTGGTCAGCGCCGCCGGGTCGAAGGCGGGGGCCGGCGGCGGCGGGCGCGGGGGAGCCAGCGGCAGGGTGGCGGCCGCTCCGGCGGCAATGGACCTGCCTGCCGCCCCGGCGGCGGCCCTGCTCATCGCACCGGCGGCGACCAGCGAGGCGGGCGGCGGGGCCGGCACCGGCTCGCGCACCACATCGACCGCCACCGGCGCCGCCGCATGGCTGGCCCGTGACCGGCGCGCCGGCTTGCGCGGCCGCTCCGTTTCCGGCAGGTCGTCGAAGAGAAGGTGCTGGGACGTCATCGCGTTCACCCGCGGTTTGCGAAGTGTTCACGGTTCATTCTAAGCAACGCCCGCCGCTTGTCGAGCGAAAAAGCGCGGACGGCGCGGGAAGGGCCTGCTAAGCCGTTGGCCGGGGCGGGTTTTCCACCGCGTCGAGGAAACGCTCCGGCCGCAGCACGCGGGTCCGGCCGACGCCGCGCACGGCGAGGAGCTGCTTGTCCACCGTCACCAGCCAGGGGGAGCCGGCGGCGAGGGCGACGGCGAGGAACATGTCGTCCTCCGGATCGCGGCACAGGCGGGCGACAGACGCCGGCTCGACCAGCCGCACTTCGGCGGCGATCTCCGCCAGGAAGCGCCGGCGCTCGGCGGCCGGGCGGTAGCGGTCGAAGCCCGGACGCATGAGGACGCCGTGCAGCTCGGCCATCGTCGCGGCGGATCCCAGCAGGCCGCCGGCCGCCCGCACCCGCTCGACCGTCCGGCGGATCGCGGCATGACGTCGCAGATCGCCGCCGTCGAGCAGGGCATAGGCCACCAGGATGTTGGTGTCGAGCACCGCCCGCAGCGGCACCTCC